>JBDSUW010000068.1:0-8312 GCA_039927535.1 Chitinophagaceae bacterium
GTACCCAATGTACTAGCAGCAGTTGCTGTAGGAAAACATTTTAAAGTTCCTGACGATAAAATAAAATCTGCATTGGAGAATTATCTTCCATCTAACAGCCGTTCTCAATTAATAAAAAAAGGAACGAATAAAATAATTCTTGATGCCTACAATGCCAATCCCAGCAGCATGAAATTGGCAATTGAGAACTTCTCGAAACTAAACGCTGAAAACAAAGTGCTGATTCTTGGCGGCATGGCTGAGTTGGGTGCAGAAAGCATGGAAGAGCATAATGCACTTATTAAGTTGATACAAAAATATAATTGGAAAGCAGTGGCCTTAGTAGGAGGCGATTTCTTAAAAATCAATCACCCTTTTTTATCGTTCGAAAATAATACTGAAGCAAAAGATTGGATACAAAAACAACATTTTGAAAACACACATCTTTTAGTAAAAGGCAGCAGAAGCATCAAATTGGAAAAAATACTGGAAGCTTAATATTATCAAATGGATTGGAAACCACTATTTCCGCAGTTTGAACCTGGTCTAATAGAAATAATAGAAAGAAATGCCGTTCAAAAAACATTTGCTGCTGGCGAAGTCATCATGCGGACAGGACAGTATATAAAATCTACTGCTCTTGTACTTGAAGGTCAGATAAAAATATACAGAGAGAACCAAGATGGTGGCGAATTTCTGATGTATTACCTTGGCCCCGGACAAGCCTGTGCCGTTTCTATGATTTGTGCAATACAATCAGAAACAAGTGAAATAAATGCTATTGCAGAAACAGACACAGAAGTTTTATTGATACCAGTACAATTGATGGATGATTTGATGAACCAGTACAAAAGCTGGTATCAATTTGTAATACAAACCTACCGCAGCCGGTTTGATGAATTAATTTCAGTAGTTGATAATATCGCCTTTCATAATATGGATGAACGACTTGAATTTTACTTAAAACGCCATGCAAAAAATTCAGGTAAACAAATAATTGAAACTTCACATCAACAGATTGCTGACGATTTAAACAGTTCAAGAGAAGTTATATCAAGACTATTGAAAAAAATGGAGCAACGCAATCTGGTTAAATTAAACCGGAATATGATTGAATTGCTTTAATGTTATTATTGCATGTGATAGCTGTCACAAAACAAGAAGTACATTTCGGCTAATCTTGTAAAAAATAAGACATGGAAATTTTCGGTTATCTGGCTTCTATACTCATCGGCATTTCACTAGGCATGATAGGCAGCGGCGGCTCAATCCTTACTGTTCCAGTATTAGTTTACCTGATGGGAATAAATCCATTATTAGCAACAACCAGTTCATTATTTATAGTAGGTACAGCAAGTTTAGCAGGTGGAATAAGATCTTACATAAAACACCAAGTAGATTTTAAAGCAGTTACTGAATTTGGCATTCCTTCTATCCTATCCATTTTTGTAACAAGGCATTATTTATTGCCGGCATTGCCCGATACAATTGTAACTATTGGAAACATAGTAGTTTCAAAAGGCATGTTCCTGATGGTTGTTTTTGCTGTTTTAATGTTGGCTGCATCCATCTCCATGATACGGGGTCGAAATGAAAAGGCAAATGAAGGATTATCAGCAGCAGAAAGACACAACAAAGTTTTGCCATTGGTGTTACTGGGATTATTTATTGGAGTAATAACCGGTTTATTAGGAGCAGGTGGTGGGTTTCTTATTATACCAGCCCTTGTACTTTTCTTAAAACTACCGATGAAAACCGCAGTGGGAACATCATTAATGATTGTAGGAATCAATTCTTTATTTGGCTTTTTATTCAGTCTGAAACAATTTGAATATAACTGGACAATCATTCTGATATTTACTGCCATCTCAATTGCAGGAATATTTATTGGCAGCAAACTGGCGGATAAAATTTCAGGTCCTTCCTTAAAAAAAGGATTTGGTTGGTTTGTGTTGGTAATGGGTATTTACATAATAGTTAAAGAAATTTTTCTCCAATAGATTTATATGCTGGTGTGTGACAAATGTCATAGTCAGCGTTCATTTAATTCCTGAAATTTGCATTAAATCTTAGAAATATGATAGTAGAACAAATTTATACAGGCTGTTTAGCACAAGGGGCATATTATATTGAAAGTAATGGTGAGGCTGTTGTTATTGACCCGCTTCGTGAAGTAGAACCTTATATAAAAAAAGCAGAACATAATGGCGCCAAAATAAAATATGTTTTGGAAACTCATTTTCATGCAGATTTTGTTTCGGGACATTTAGACCTAAGTAAAAAAACCGGAGCTTCGATTGTTTACGGACCTAATGCTGCACCAAAATTTGATGCATATATTGCAAAAGATGGCGAAGAGTTGAAAGTTGGAAATGTTACATTGAAGGTTTTACATACTCCCGGTCATACAATGGAAAGCACTTGTTATTTGTTGAAAGATGAATATGGGAAAGAAGTCGGACTTTTTTCTGGCGATACATTATTCATTGGTGATGTAGGAAGACCAGACCTTGCACAAAAAATGGCAACAGATTTAACTCAGGAAAAATTAGCAGGTTATTTATTTGATTCTTTACGAAATAAAATAATGCCTTTGCCTGATAATATTATTGTTTATCCAGCACATGGTGCAGGAAGTGCTTGCGGTAAAAACATGAGTAAAGAAACTACCGATACTTTGGGTCATCAAAAAGAAACAAATTATGCCTTGAGAGCCAATATGACAAAAGAAGAGTTTATAAAAGAAGTTACCTCCGGATTAGTTGCTCCCCCAGCCTATTTCCCATTGAATGTAATGCTGAATATTGAAGGATATGAAAGCATAGATAAAGTATTGGAAAGAGGTCAGCATGCATTAAATGCACAAGCATTTGAATTAGCAGCGAATGAAACAGGTGCATTGATCCTGGATACCAGAGATCCTCAAACATTTGCAAAAGGTTTTGTTCCAAATTCTATCAACATCGGAATAGATGGAAGTTTTGCACCTTGGGTCGGCGCAATGATTCCAGACATAAAACAAGAAATATTATTAATCACCGAGGAAGGTCGTGAAGAAGAAGTAATAACAAGACTGGCAAGAGTTGGTTATGACTTTACAATCGGGTATCTAAAAGGCGGATTTAACGAATGGGAAAAAGCAGGAAAAGAAGTTGACCAAATTACATCCATCAGCGCAGATGAATTAGCGGCAATCATGAAAAAAGAAGAAGTAGAAGTGTTGGACGTTCGTAAAGAAAGTGAATTTAAGAGTGAACATATAAAGAATGCAACAAACACTCCGCTTGACTTCATCAATGATAGTATGGCACAAATAGATAAAGACAAACCCTACTATGTACATTGCGCCGGTGGTTATCGTTCCATGATCTTTACTTCCATTCTCCGTGCAAGAGGTTATGATAAACTGATTGATGTAAAAGGAGGTTTCAAAGCAATTAAAGAATCGGAAAAGTTTACGTTGACGGATTATGTATGCCCGACAACTTTATTATAAAAAATTAGAAGCAAAAAGCAACACATGAATTTTATTGACTGGCTTAAACAACCCTGGCCATGGTATGTGGCCGGGCCATTGATTGGATTAATTGTGCCATTATTATTATTACTAGGCAACAAAACATTCGGCATTTCATCTTCCTTACGACATGTATGTGCTGCTTGTATTCCTTCAAAAATTCCTTTCTTTCAATACAACTGGAAAAAAGAAATCTGGAATTTGTTTTTTGTTGCAGGTGTTTTAGCTGGAGGATTTATTGCAGCACAATTATTGGCAAATCCTCAACCGATTAATATAAATGCAGACGTACTATCTCAAATGGCTGCAGTTGGAATTACTGATACAAAAAATATTGTGCCGTCAGAATTATTTAACTGGCCAGCTTTACTTACGGTAAAAGGGCTTATAATGATGATTGGTGGCGGATTCTTGGTTGGGTTTGGTACAAGATATGCTGGTGGGTGCACAAGTGGTCATTCCATTATGGGATTAAGTAATCTGCAATGGCCATCACTGGTAGCAACCTGTTGCTTTATGGTTGGTGGTTTTATTATGACCAACTTTATTCTTCCATCCATTTTAAAATTATAACATGGCAATTGATACAAATACAGATTTTGAAGTCCGTTCGGAGAATGCAATGTGTGTAAATCAATCAACACTAGATAGACCACTTATTTCAAACATCAAATATATTTTCGCTGGATTAATTTTTGGAATCTTTTTAGTGAAGTCGGAAGTAGTTTCATGGTTTCGTATTCAGGAAATGTTTCAATTGAAAAGCTTTCACATGTATGGTGTAATCGGTTCTGCAGTAGTTGTTGGCATCATCAGTGTGTTGCTGATTAAAAAATTCAAAGCAAGATCAATGGAGGGAGAAGAAATAAAGCTTGAGGCGAAGAAATTCAACAAAGGGCAGATTTACGGAGGATTGACATTTGGATTAGGCTGGGCTATTACAGGTGCTTGTCCGGGTCCATTAATTGCGCAAATAGGTACAGGAGCCACTGTAATAATTGTTACTTTGCTAAGTGCAATTGCCGGAACATGGGTCTATGGAAAATTCAGAGATAAACTACCACACTAAGTCAAGCTCTATTATAGTTGCGATGTAAATCACACAAATACTCTTCGGTTTTAAGTATATTTCGATTCTAAATTTTTTATTATGAAAACAAACAGAATTGGACTTGATGCAGTTAAAGCAAAAAAGATAGCCGGATTATTAAATGTACTATTAGCAAATTATCAGCTATTCTATATTAATTCCCGCGGCTTTCATTGGAATATTAAAGGAGAAAAGTTTTTTGAACTACATGTAAAGTTTGAAGAATTATATTCCGATACACAGCTTAAAATTGATGAAATAGCAGAAAGGATATTAACACTGGAGCACACCCCCAATCACACTTTCACCGACTTTCTTAAGCTATCAAAAATTAAAGAACAGAAAAACGTAACTGATGGTATAAAGGCCGTTAATTCAGTTATTGATTCGCTTGGCATCTTATTAGAAATAGAAAGAAAACTTCTTGCTGCTTCTGCAGAAGCAGAAGATGAAGGAACCAATGCATTGATGAGTGATTATATCCGTCAGCAAGAAAAATTAGTCTGGATGTACTCAGCTTATTTAAGCTAATAAAATAATTCACTTAAAATAAAAATGCCGGTTATTAGCCGGCATTTTTATTTTTAAGGTTTTGTAGTTGAAACAAGCATCTTTTCTTCAATAATTTGTTTTAATGCATGCTTAGGCAAAGCTCCTGGTTGCATCGTGGGTTCTCCATCTGCTCCAATAAAAAGTAAAGTGGGGATACTTTGAATACCAAAAACAGCAGACAACTCCTGCTCCGCATCAGTATCGACTTTGTAAATAAGAATTTTTCCTTCATAATCTTTAGAGAGTTCTTCAAGAATAGGTGCTACCATTTTACAAGGGCCACACCAGTCAGCATAGAAATCTATTATTGCAGGTAACGCCCCCACATATTTCCAATCTGCTTCCTTCTCATAATTGAATACTTTATCCTTAAAATCTTGTGTTGTCATTTTTACTGTAGCCATAATAATTTTATTTCTTCAAAAATAAAGTAATTCAATACTCACTTTCCTGATAAATATCACATTATTTTCTCTCTTACAGGAAGTACGACTTTCTCCAAAGCCTGATCTATATCCAAAATAATATCTAATGTGATTTTAGTCACCTCATTCTAAATTCAGTCCTGTTAATTTTGACAATATTTAACAAACATGATTAATTAATTTTATAAACTATTATTTATGTATCAATATGAAGTAAATCTAACATGGAATGAAGATAGAAAAGGAAATATCAGTTCTCCCGACCTGTTGCAAAGCATTGAAGTCGCTACCCCTCCCGAATTCTCAAAAGGTATCACTGGAATCTGGTCGCCTGAACATCTATTTGTAGCTGCCATTGAGAGTTGCCTGATGACTACCTTTCTGGCAATAGCCGAAAATTCGAAACTTGAATTCGAATCATTCAGCAGCCACTCCATTGGCAAATTGGATAAGGTGGACGGAAAATTTATGATGACTGAAGTATTATTAAAGCCAACATTGGTGATAAATGATGC
The DNA here is from genome assembly GCA_039927535.1 of Chitinophagaceae bacterium. Taxonomy (GTDB): domain Bacteria; phylum Bacteroidota; class Bacteroidia; order Chitinophagales; family Chitinophagaceae; genus JJ008. Next base: position 6,079 of record JBDSUW010000068.1, read on the forward strand.
AGAACAGCAAGAAAAAGCATTGAGGGTTTTACAAATGAGTGAAAAGGCCTGTTTGATTACTAATTCTGTAAAATCGACAATTATATTTGATCCAATTGTAAAAGTTCATACACTAACAACATAGCTTGCATTGATTTTTATTGAGATGCTTTTCTTCAATATATGTTCGGGATAAATCTCCTGCTGCATCATGGATTCACTTTCAGCACCAATAAAAAAAGGTCAGGATACTTAGTTTTTCAATTACTAATTATTGACCTCATCGATAACCGTTTGTCGTAATATATACGAGCTTCATTTTATGAACATTTAAGTGAAAACCATATTATACAATATAAGCTACTAATCTCATCTGAATAATATCCGTTAGTAACAATAATCACAATAAAAATGAATATAGTATAGGAAATTTGTATTTAAATTTAAAACAACATGACTCTTTTTCAACGTCTCAAAACCGGCTGGACAACGTTATAATTTGTAAGAGTTGGATTAGGTAGCTTAATTTTGTATTCCTCTATTGAATCTGATGAAGTAGCGGGAATATTAGTTGGAAGTTTATTTACAATTTTTGCACTATTTACAGATGGAGTTTGTTGTGCAGGAAAAACTTGCTACACCACACCAAAGAAAAATAATTCTTCCATAAATGAAACCATAGAGTATGAAAAACTGGATACTAAATAATAAATTATTGATTGCAGGTATCATCATTGGCAGCATTGGTGGATATCTTTACTGGCAGCAAATTGGCTGTAGCAGCGGCACTTGCATGATAACTTCTACATGGCATAATAGTACAGCATATGGCGCATTGATGGGAGGTCTGTTATTCAGTATTTTTAAAAAGAAAGAAGTTGCAAACGACAAATAAAAAAGAAAGTTTTGGTGAAATTATAAAAGGCAATACACCGGTGTTGGTAGATTTTACGGCTACCTGGTGCGGCCCTTGTAAAATGATGAAGCCTGTATTAGAACAATTGCACAAGCAAATGGGAGACAAGATTCGTATTATCAAGATAGATATTGATCAAAGCCCTGCTGCAGCAAATGCTTACCAGGTACAAAGTGTACCTACATTGTTGTTATTTCAAAATGGTAAAACATTGTGGAGACAATCCGGGGTAATGCCAGCAGCACAGTTACAAAATATCATTGAAAAGTATATAACAAAGCAATAGGCATGTCGAAAGAAAAAAAGAGTCGTGGCTATATTACTTCAACATTCTCTTGTCGTTGCCCTCGCTGTCGTGAAGGGAAATTATTTCAGCATCCTGTTACTATCAATTTTAAAAAGAACATGATGATGAATAAGGAATGTACAGTTTGTGGTCAGCCAAGTGAAATAGAAGTGGGTTTTTATTATGGCACTAGCTATGTGAGTTATGGAATAACTGTCGGACTAAGTTTGCTCAGCCTTGGTATATGGGCTTTAACCATTGGCTTATCAACAGAAGATAACAGGTTTTTTATTTGGATGGGTACTAATGCTGTTCTGTTAATAGTCCTTCAACCCTGGTTGATGCGACTCAGCCGCAGCTTTTGGATTTCCTGGTTTGTAAAATATGATCCTGATTGGAAAGAACATCAACCAATTGATGTTTCAGAAAGAATGAATACTGAGCAGGCGAATAATTGGTAAGAGAGAATCCCTTATTTTTGCCCGCCCGTACCGTAAAAGGGCGGGTTGCCCTTAATTAAGGAAAGGAGACCTGCTCGAGTGGCTGAAGAGGTACGCTTGGAAAGCGTATAAACGGGAAACTGTTTCGAGGGTTCGAATCCCTCGGTCTCCGCCAGATCCTCCAAAGCATTTGCTTAGGAGGGTTTTTATTTTTTCAAGCAAAATAATTTTTCAGCATTTGCAGTAGTTATTTCTCCAATTTTTTCAATTGAGCAGTCTTTAATAGAAGATAATCTCTCCACTACATATTTCAAATAAGAAGGCTCATTCCTTTTCCCCCGAAAAGGAACAGGTGCTAAATATGGTGCATCAGTTTCTAAAACTATATAATCGAGATTTATTTCATTCATCACCTTATCCAATCCTGAATTTTTAAAAGTAATCACACCTCCTATCCCCATAAAAAAACCAAGTTCAATAATTTTTCTGGCCTGCTCTGCATCGCCGGAAAAACAATGAAATACACCTCTCAATTTTCCTTTTTGATGTGCTGACACGACGTTAATACATTCGTCTATTGAATTGCGGGAATGAATCACAATTGGCAAATCAA
>JBDSUW010000069.1:0-4154 GCA_039927535.1 Chitinophagaceae bacterium
GATTTGATATGCTTTGAAGCAATCGCAATATCATTCAAATATTCATTGGTATTCGTTTCCCATCCATTTAAATGATTATGGGTATGATTGCCGATGCTATGTCCGTCATCAATAATTAGTTTATATATCGCCGGATGTTCTATTACATTTTTGCCAATGCAAAAAAAAGTTGCGTTGGCCCTATACTTTTTGAGTTCATCCAAAACAAAAGCTGTGGCTCTAGGATGCGGTCCGTCATCGAAAGTGAGATAGATATTTTTTTCAATTGCAGGCATACTCCATAATCTTGTAGGATAAATTTTTTTTAGCCACCATGGAGTTTTGATAAAATAATTGCCCATCAAATGCAAATATAAAGCCCCTTTAGGGGTTGGGGTTTTATCTTTGTGGCTTATGAGTAAGAAAGTAAGAGTTCGTTTTGCGCCTTCACCCACCGGTGGTTTGCATCTTGGAGGAGTAAGAACGGTTTTATACAATTATCTGTTTGCAAAAAAAAATGGCGGCGATTTTATTGTACGAATTGAGGACACCGACCAAAGCAGGTATGTAACCGGAGCTGAAGAATACATTTTTGATTGCCTCAAATGGTGCGGACTGGAACCCGATGAAAGTGTGCAGCATGGCGGAAACTATGGTCCTTATCGCCAAAGTGAAAGAAAAGGTTCTTACCTGCAATATGCGGAACAATTACTTAAAGACGGGTATGCCTATTACGCATTTGACACAACAGAAGAGTTAGAAAAAATGAGAACTGATTTAAGATCAGAACAAAATCATACACCGCAATACGATCTGCATACCCGGTTAAAGATGCGGAATTCATTATCATTAGCTGAAGATGAGGTCAACAAATTATTGGCTGAAAAAACGCCTTATGTCATCCGCATCAAAATGCCTGTGGAGGAAACTATTTCTTTTACGGATATGATCCGTGGCGAGGTGCATTTTAATTCTTCGCTGGTAGATGATAAAGTTTTACTGAAAGCTGATGGAATGCCTACTTATCATCTGGCAGTAGTGGTGGATGATTACCTGATGAAAATAAGTCATGCTTTTCGTGGAGAAGAATGGCTGCCATCAGCACCAGTGCACATTCTGTTATGGAAATATTTATTCGGAATAGAAAACATGCCACAATGGGCACATTTCCCATTGATATTAGGACCTAACGGTAAACTAAGCAAGAGAGATGGTTCCAAATATGGTTTCCCGGTTTTTGCCATGAACTGGCTGGATCCAAAAACAAATGAACTGACAGAAGGATTTAAAGAAAAAGGATTTATACCGGAAGGATTCATCAACCTACTTACATTATTAGGCTGGAATGATGGAACTGAAAAGGAAATATTTTCATTAGAAGAATTAATTGAAGCTTTTTCGATGGAAAGAGTACACAGTGCAGGAGCACATTTTGATTATGACAAAGCGAAATGGTATAATCATGAATGGATTAAACAATTGACGATTGCAGATTTCAGATTGCAAATTGAAAAGGGATTTTTACCAGAAGGTTATGATGAATCAAAAATTGATAAAATAATTATGCTGGTTAAAGACAGATGCACATTACTTACTGATTTTACAGATCAATCCTCTTTCTTCTTCAAAGCACCTGAAACGTTGGACACTGATTCTATTAAACCAAAATGGAATGATGCCAAACAACTTTTCTTTGTTGAACTGATTCGCAATTATGAATTAACTCTCCAATGGGACACAGCAACACTGGAAAGCAACTTCAAAGAAATTGCTTCGGCTAATAGTTTAAAACCCGGCGAACTTATGTTGCCTTTCCGTATTATGCTGGTGGGTGGAAAATTCGGTCCCGGAGTTTTTGATATTGCGGATGTCCTTGGGAAAGAAGAAACGATTAACCGAATTAAAAAAGCGTTGGATATTTTTTCAGTAGGTTAAAAAAGGCATCTCCCGGTATTAATGATGCTCATCATATTCCTGGTGCATTGTTAGCCTTGTTGCTTTATCAAATCCATTACTTCCAATAGTTTTGTATTTCCCAATTCTTCTATCATTACTCTGTCATTGGACGATAAAGAAAATAAGCCTGACGTATTCAGCTCTACTTGTTTCGGATTTCTTATACCTGGAATAACGGTTGAAACAGCTTCATAACTTAATATATAGCTTAGTGCCAATTGTGTTTTTGTACAAGAATATTTTTTACATAAATCCCACACCGGTTTTAATTCTTCATTCATTTTTTCAATTACTTCTTTCGTTACTCTTTTTTTACGATGATCATTATCAGGAAATGAAACGCCTTCATCAAATTTTCCGGTCAATAATCCAAACTGCAACGGCATTCTTGCAATAACGCCATATCCTCTTTCTTTCATATCCTTTAAAAAAGGAACTGTTTTTTGATTTAGCATATTCAATACCAATTGAAAGCCATTGCCATAATTGTTTTCCATTAAAAATTCAGCTTCCGGCATTGGATCAAATGTATTCAGCGACAAACCCCAATACCTGATCTTTCCTTGCTGTTGCAAAAAAGACATAGCTTCAATACAATCGGATTGTTGTAAATGTTCCAGCCTTGCAGTATGTAGTTGATAATAATCAATACTTTCCCTTTGTAAGCGTTCCAGGCTTTTTTCACAGGCATCAATTATATAATCTTTGGAATAGTCAAAAGTGAATTTTTCATTGCGGGAAACGTTCCCCACTTTTGTCGCAACGATAATATCTTCCCTGTTACCTATCGTTTCACCAATCAGGTTTTCCGAATGTCCCAATCCATAAATATCTGCGGTATCAAAAAAATTAATACCGGCATCTATTGCAGCATGTATTGCCTGAATTGAAACAGCATCATCTGAATCGCCCCAACCAATAGAAGTAGTTCCAATCATTGCGCCGCCACCAATGGCCCATGCACCAAAACCAATTTCACTCACTAATAAATCAGTATTTCCAAATTGCCTGTATTCCATATTGTAATTTACGAATCAGTTGGGTAAAGAAATGTATTTTTGATACAAATGAACAGACCTGTAAGAATACTTGTTGCTAAAGTTGGTTTGGACGGTCATGACCGTGGAGCCAAAGTAATTGCCACTGCATTGAGAGATGCTGGTATGGAAGTGATTTATACCGGTCTTCGTCAAACTGCTGAAATGGTGGTTAATGCTGCTTTGCAGGAAGATGTAGATGCTATTGGTATCAGTATTCTTTCCGGAGCACATATGACCGTTTTTCCAAAAGTAATTGCCATGATGAAAGAAAAAGGAATGGATGATGTATTGCTGACTGGTGGTGGCATCATTCCCGAAGATGATATGAAAATTCTTAACGACTCCGGTGTTGGAAAATTATTTGCACCTGGGACTCCAACTTCCGAAATCAGTGAATATATTAAAGCATGGGTTACAAAACATCGTAGTTTCTAAGCAACAAGAAAACGGTGACCGTGACGACGGACAATTGTTATAAGTCTACGCTTACCAATGAACTGAAAGCAAATCACAACGGCGTTAACTACGGCATTGATTTTGGCTGGTTCAAAAAAATTATTTAATCTCCTGACCGCCGTACTGCTCTTTCCACTCTGATATTTTATTGGTAAAATCATTTGTATTTTCTACTGTTAGTCTAACTGGCATGAGCGGTATCTCTTTTTTTGGCACCTTCTCTGATCTTGGCTCAGTAGATTGCGTCAATTTATTCTCCTCAGGCTTTATCAGTGCATCTTGGGCATTATCTTCCATTTCAGCAATACTTCTTATCCATTCACACAATCGCCTCATAATAGCAGCAGGGATTTTCCGGTGTTGCGGTCCATCTAAAAAAATTTACGCAATGTCAAATCTGTAATTCCCAGATGTATTTCTATGGCCCTCAAACTCAAATATTTCCTATCATTTTTAAGCCAGTCTATTTCTTTACTCATTATTTATAAATAGATATTGTTGTATGTAGTTTCTAACAATCAGTACTTACAGCCAATTGTTGGTAGACAAATCTAACTAAAGAATTGAAAGTAAATCAAAACAAAAAATGCTTTCCTCTGAGACAGTGTAATATCTCTCATTATTCGGATAGCTTTTCAAATAGTAAGAGTTCCTGAATATTGTTATTTTTGAAAAAAAAATATGTACCAGACACTTTTAAATTCCGTAGAAAATAACATCCTC
>JBDSUW010000070.1:0-5558 GCA_039927535.1 Chitinophagaceae bacterium
TGGGAGCTATCGCTGCAATTACATAAGTACATCAATGTGCCATAGGCAACCATTCTGTACTTTTTTCTCTCTTTTCGTGGAATAAAAATTTGGTAGCTTCGTTATATTAATCCAATACTATTGATTGATGAAAAAACTATTTCTCCTTCCACTTATTAGTTGTCTTGCTTTGGCTTCCTTTTCCCAATACGATCCAAGCAAAATAAAAAAGAAAGCTGTTCAATATTATAACCAGGCACAGGAAAGAGCTGCGGATGACAATCTGGTTAGTGCAATCGGATTGCTGTTACAAGCAGTTGGAGAAGATAACAAGTATGTAGATGCACATATAGCATTGGGTAGCTTATTTGGCAATATGAAAAATCACAAGAAAAGTATTCATCATTTCGAAATGGCTTTTTCTTTAGACTCAGTTTATACGTTTGATTACAAATCACCCTATTCAAATCAATTGGCCGCTGAAGGAAATTTTGATAAAGCTTTAGAAGTATTGAATGAGTTACTTTCAAAAAAACCACCGAAGAACCCAACAACTTTAGAGAAACTTGAAAAACGAAAAAAATCATACGAGTTCGCCATCAATTTCGAAAAAAATAATCCAGATAAAAGTTATGTGTTTACACCGAAGAATGTTGGTCCGGGTGTAAACACAGCAGAGCCGGAATATTTTCCTTCATTAAGTATCGATGCAAACGAATTGGTTTTTACAAGAAGAATTAAAAACATCAATGAAGATTTTTACTCCAGCAAATTAAATGGAGACAAGTGGGAAGAATCAAAACCACTGGAAGGAAACATAAATACACCACAAAGCGAAGCCGCACAAACCATTTCGCAAGACGGACAACTTTTTATTTTCACTGCCAGGGATAGGCGGGATAATTTTGGCAATTATGATTTATATTATTCTGTAATGACACCACAAGGTTGGAGTGAGTCGGTAAACCTTGGCGCCAATGTAAATTCTGACCAATGGGATTCGCAACCATGCTTGTCACCCGATAAAAGAGATTTATATTTTGCTAGTAGAAGATTAGGAGGTCTTGGTGGCAGCGATATTTATGTTTGTCATTTATTGCCTACTGGAAAATGGAGCCAAGCGGAAACTATTGGAGCAGGTATCAATACAGATGGCGATGACCAATGTCCTTTTATCCATGCCGATAACCAGACTTTATATTTTACTTCAAATGGCTGGCAGGGCTACGGAGAAAATGATCTTTTCTTTGTTCGCAGAAGTTATGGAAACACCTGGACAAAACCGATGAACCTTGGCTATCCGATCAATACGATCAATGATGAAGGAACTCTATTCATTGCCGCAGATGGAGTGACTGCTTATTATGCCAGCGACAGAAGCGATTCAAGAGGCTCTCTTGATATTTACAGCTTTGAATTAAGAAAAGACATCCGCCCTTTTAAGACGTTATGGGTAAAAGGAATTGTTACAGATAAAAAAACACTAAGAGGAATTCCTTCCACTGTTGAACTGATTGATTTGGCTACTAAGCAAACAATTACACAGGTACAAACAGATGAGAACGGAAAATACCTTATTACACTTCCTGTTGGTAAAGATTATGCCTTCAATGTAAATCGTAAAGGCTATTTGTTTTATTCAGATAATTTTCTGATGATTGACAAATCACCCGACTCCACTTACAAAAAAAATATTGCATTACAACCGATCGAACTCAATGCAAACGTTATACTTAAGAATATTTTCTTTGATGTAAACAAGTTTGAATTAAAACCTGAGTCACAGGTTGAACTCGGTAAACTGGTGCAGCTACTCATCGAAAATCCTTTACTGAGAATTGAAATTGGCGGACACACTGATAATGTAGGCAAGCCATCCGACAACCTTGCATTAAGTAATGAAAGGGCAAAATCCGTTATCCATTATCTTATTAATAAAAACATTGAACCCAAAAGATTAACAGCAAAAGGTTTCGGCGAAACCAAACCAGTTGCCGATAACAATTCTGAAGAGGGAAAAGCAATGAACCGAAGAACAGAAATGAAAGTGGTAAGCCAATAGCTGTCAAATCATCCTTCATGTGTACATTTTTAATTTTTCTTGGGGTCACATAGAAATCTTCATACTATATTTGAAGTGTACGACTTTATCCCATGCATCCGGAACTTTTATACCAGTTGGCTTTAACACTTACTCCTAATATCGGTACCGTACAGGCCAAGATTCTTTTGCAGCATTGCGAAGCAGAAGAAATATTTCATGCTAAAAAATCATTCCTCGAAAAAATTGAAGGCATTGGGCCTGTCAGGGCAGCATCAATTGCCACTTTCAAAGATTTCTCAAGAGCAGAAGATGAAATAAAATTTATAGAAAAATACAAGATCAAACCGCTTTTTCTTTCTGACCCGTTATATCCACAGCGGTTATTGAATTGCTACGACTCTCCTACCATGCTTTATTACAAAGGAGAAGCAGATTTGAATGCCCAAAAAATAATTTCCATAATCGGCACAAGAAGCTATACTGATTATGCAAAGCAGGTTACGGACGACCTTGTAAAATCAATTGCTTCGCAAAATATTACTGTTATAAGTGGTCTTGCTTTTGGTGTGGATGCTATTGCACATAAAGCATCAATAAAAAATAATTTACCTACTATTGGCGTATTGGGACATGGACTTGATCTTATTTATCCGCCGGAACATGCAGGGCTCGCAAAAGACATGATTAAAAACGGAGGTGGTTTGTTGACAGAATTTAGAAGCAAATCAAAACCAGACAAACATAATTTTCCCAGCCGAAACAGAATAGTAGCAGGCATGAGCGATGCTACTATAGTGATTGAAACAAGCATCAAAGGAGGTAGCATGATTACGGCTGAATTAGCAAATGGCTATAACAAAGATGTTTTCGCCATTCCCGGAAAAATTACTGACAGCAAAAGTGCTGGATGCAATTATCTCATCAAGTCCAACAAAGCAGTATTGCTATCGGACACCAACGAGTTCTTACAACTAATGGGTTGGGAAGATGCAACAAAGAATAAAAAACAAAAGAAACAGCAAAGAGAAATATTTATTGAATTGACAAAAGAAGAGAGAGTAGTTATTGATATTCTTAAGGAGAATGAAACCACCTCCATTGATGATATCAATTTCAAAAGCGGATTAAGCAGCAGCACTATTGCAGTTGCCATACTAAATTTAGAATTACAGAATGTGATACTATCTTTACCCGGGAAATTATACAAGATAGCTTAAACGCATACAGCAAAAAGCCTGATTTTATTGTCTTGGAATAATTCAACCTTTATATTGATCTTTCTACAAATGAAACTGCAACGAATACCCGTCATATTCTTATTTATCTTTTTCCTATGCAATAATGTTGTTGCATATTCACAAGCATGTACTACGCTGGGGCAAACACCTTCCACAGCTTTTCCGGTTTGCGGCACTACTACATTTACACAAACTGTTGTGCCGATTTGCAGTACTAACGATTTATTTGTTCCGGGTTGTTCGGGTGCAGGTGGTGCCGATTATCAAAACAAGAATCCTTTTTTTTATAAATTCACTTGTTATGTTGGAGGCACACTTGCGTTTATTATAACCCCTTTAGCTGATAACGAGGATTACGACTGGCAACTCTACGATATTACTGGAAGAAATCCCAATGATATTTTTACTGATCCCTACTTAGTTGTTACGGGTAACTGGTCTGGATCATATGGTGCAACCGGCGCATCAGTATCAGGTCTTAATTCTATTCAATGCGCATCTGATCCTGCAGCCAATAAACCCAGGTTTGCGGCAATGCCTGTACTAACTGCAGGCAGAGAATATCTTTTAATGATTAGTCATTACACCGATGGGCAAAGCGGATATGATTTAGCTTTCGGTGGAGGCACCGCTGTCATCACCGATCCAAAAGTTCCAAAAATGTTGAGTGCTAAAGTTGATTGTGATGGCAAAGTAATCACACTTAAACTGAATAAGCAGATTAGATGCAACAGTGCCACAGCTTCCGGAAGTGAATTCAATTTATCGCCTGCAGCAGGAACTGTGGTAAGTGCCGTTTCAGCAAATTGTTCCAGTGCTTTCGATTTTAATGAAATAACAATCACTTTGGCAGCTGCACTTCCCAATGGAACATTCGATCTTGTTATCAATGATGGATCAGATGGAAACTCTTTATTGGATATTTGTGGTACTGGTATAATTGCCGGCGAAAAAGTTTCCTTTTCCTATGCAGTGCCTCAGCCCATTTTTGCAGATAGCGTTGGAAAAACTGCCTGCGCACCCGATTCTGTTCGCATCTATTTCCCAAAGAAAATAAGTTGTGCAAGTATTTCAGCTGATGGTAGTGATTTTATTGTTACAGGACCAACACTGGTAACCGTTATAAGTGCCGCTGGAAATTGTGTCGGCGGCAAAACAGATTATGTAGTAGTAAAATTCGCAGCCCCAATCTTTACAAAAGGAAATTATCAATTAACATTAAAAGCTGGAAATGATGGAACAGTGCTGATTGATGAATGTGGACTGGAAACACCCACACATACATTACCATTTACTACGGCTGATACAGTAAATGCATCATTTAGTTATACGGAAAAACTTGGCTGCCGCACCGACACCATTTCATTTTCGCACAACGGAGCTAATGATGTAAATAGCTGGAACTGGGTTTTCAATAATGGCTCGCCAATAAAAACGCAAACTCATACTATTTTTTTCCCAGCTACAAGTAACAATACTATTCAACTCGGTGTTAGCAATGGCACCTGTAGTGATACTACCTCAACTCAGATCAATCTGGACAACGAAGTAATAGCTGATTTCAACATGTCTTCAATAATTTGTCCTGAAGACAAGCTTGAAGTATTTAACACCTCAACCGGTTTAATAGATACATGGAAATGGACCTTTGATGTTATTGCAGCAAACAGTTTGCAAGATCCGCCGCCGGTTCAGTTTCCGATAATCAACAGAGAAGCTTACTATACTGTAAAACTTGTTGCCAGCAGCATTACATTAAAATGCAGCGATAGTGCCCGAAGAACATTAACGGTACTTGATCATTGTCTTATTGCAGTGCCTACAGCGTTTACTCCGAATAATGATGGTCGCAACGATTTCTTCAGGCCACACAATGCATTGAAAGCAGATAACTATGAATTCAAAGTGTACAACCGCTGGGGACAATTAATATTTCAAACCAATAACTGGCAGGACAAATGGGATGGAAAGATTACTGGCAATGTGCAAGGCACAGGTGTTTTTGTCTGGATGCTCAGGTACATTCACCGAGACACAAAAAAGGAAGTTTTTGAGAAAGGAACTGTCACATTAATTCGGTAAAAATTTCAGTTTGAAAATCGGATACCTCAAAATAATTTTTGAACCACATAGTCACATTAGGAACATAGGTATTCACATAGTTTGGATCAAGACTATGTGTTTATTTCTTATGTTTTCTATCTCCCTATGTGGTTCAAATCAAAATTAATTTCAAACTAAGAAACTACCCGATAAAAATTTCTGTTTGTCTGTAATTGCCCTCTCACTTATCTTTG
>JBDSUW010000071.1:0-2973 GCA_039927535.1 Chitinophagaceae bacterium
TATCAACATGGATAAAATTGCGTGAAAGTAAATTCAACAAGGAGTCATTCATCTTATGCACCCGCCTGTTTTCATCTTTCAATGTCAGGAAACTTTGTACATTACTATATTTTGAATTAACCCAGCCGGTAATCTCGTTGGCCACACCTAATCCTTTTGCTTTGTGAAAACGGTTGTAGGTAAACAAAAACCATAATGCCACTCCTTGTAAAAAAAGGAATGTAAGTAATGTTCTGTACCGGCGGATGAAGAGGAATATATTACGCATTTGTTAAAGGCACAAGGTACAAGGTACAAGATTCAAGGAACAAGAAATAAGCTTCCCTCATCTGTCTTATCTCATAACAAAAGGATACCTGCTATAATTTTTGAGAGCAATACCAGTTCCCCTTACCACACTTTTTAAAGGATCATCTGCAATATGAACCGGTAACTTTATTTTATTGCTTATCCTTTTATCCAATCCTCTTAATAATGCGCCACCACCAGTAATGTAAATTCCACGGCGATAGATATCAGCGGCAAGTTCTGGAGGTGTTTGCTCCAATGCCTTTAGAATGGCTTCCTCTATTTTGAAAATGCTCTTATCCAACGCTTCGGCTATTTCCTGGAAACTTACCATTATCTGTTTGGGAATGCCAGTTACAAGGTCACGGCCATTTACAGGAAAATCGTCCGGCGGATTATCTATGTCTTTCATAGCAGCTCCTACCTGAATCTTAATTTGCTCTGCTGTACGTTCACCAATCAATAAACTATGATAACGGCGCAGTGCTTCCATAATGTCAGCGGTAAATTCATCACCGGCAATACGGATTGACTGGTCACAAACAATTCCTGCCAGTGCAATCACAGTAATTCCCGTTGTTCCACCTCCAATATCAATAATCATGTTGCCAACTGGTTCTTCTACATCGATACCAATTCCCAATGCCGCAGCCATTGGTTCATGAATGAGATAAACTTCCTTGGCGCCAGCCTGTTCAGCACTGTCTCTTACTGCTCTTTTTTCTACTTCTGTAATAGAAGAAGGGATACAAATCATCATTCTCCAACTTGGGGGGAATAAAGGTTTTTTGGGATAAACCAATTTAATCAGCTCTCTTATCATGAGCTCTGCAGCGTTGAAATCCGCTATCACACCATCTTTCAGCGGACGAACAGTGCGGATGCTTTCATGCGTTTTTTCATGCATCATCAATGCTCTTTTACCGACTGCCAGCACTTCCTTCGGATTATTACGGTTTAGTGCAACAATGCTCGGTTCATTTACTACTACCTCGTCGTTATGTATGATAAGGGTATTGGCAGTACCCAGGTCTATTGCTATTTCTTGTGTAAACCAGTTAAAAAGTCCCATTAATTTCTTTTGGATTTATAGATAGCAAAGGTGAAGGAAAAAATTTGAATAATCAAGCCAAAACCTTGCCAGTTAAAGTTTTTTTTACATTGCTATTTTATCACTTACAAGTACTATGTTTTTTTACTGCATTGAACCGTAATTTTTCATAATTGCTGCAATCAAAAATTGTCTCCTTGTTATTAAAACAAATCTTTCAAAAAATAATTCATCCAATACCGATTGTAAATATAATTTAATCCAAAATACTTTTTTGATTGGCCCTCCTATATGACACCGTTCGGAAGGGCATTATACGCTTACTAAAACAAGTGGGACTATATTGGATGAAATATGTATTCAGTTTGGTATAACTTCATCATATGCGAATCATTACAAGAACTGTTGTGATTTTATCAATGGTGAGTTTGCTTGCAGATGTAGCAAGTGAAATGCTTTATCCAGTTATACCAGTATATCTTAAAGAAATTGGCTTCAGTGTTTTTTTGATTGGCATTTTGGAAGGTGTTGTAAATTTTACGGCAGGCATCAGCAAAGGATATTTTGGAAAGATGAGTGATGAAAAGGGAGTTCGTCTTCCATTCGTTAAGTTGGGATATTTGCTAAGTGCCATCTCCAAACCATTAATGGCAGTTTTTATTTACCCTGTCTGGATATTTTTTGTTCGCACTGTTGACAGATTGGGAAAAGGAGTAAGAACTGCTGCAAGAGATGCATTGCTTTCGCAAGAAGCTACTCCAGCAACCAAAGCAAGAGTATTTGGTTTTCATCGCAGCATGGATACGGTGGGTGCAGCCATCGGACCAGTGTTGGCTTTGCTTTTTCTTTTCTTCTATCCAGGCGATTATAAAACATTGTTTTATCTGGCATTTATTCCGGGCATGCTGTCCATTCTTTTCATTTTTTTTCTGAAAGAAAAAAAACAACCTGTTTCTACATTAGGTAAAGGAAATTTTTTCTCCTTCTTCAACTACTGGAAAATAGCCAATCCTGATTTTAGAAAAGTGGTGCCCGGATTATTGCTTTTTGCCTTATTTAACAGCTCTGATATTTTTTTACTCCTGATTACTAGAGAAACAATTGGAGAACACACACTAACTATTTTAGGAACCACTTTTAACGCAGATACTATTACCATTGGTGCTTATATATTTTATAATCTCATCTATGCTGCTGCATCTTACCCCATGGGAATCTTGGCAGACAAACTCGGCTTCAAAAAAGTTATCCTACTCGGCTTTTTATTATTCGCCATTGTGTACGGCGGATTTGCTTTTAATCCTTCAATCGGTTTAATATTTATCCTGTTTTCCATTTATGGCATTTACGCTGCAGCTACTGAAGGCATCATTAAAGCCTGGATAACAAATCTTGCGCATGGAGAAAATACTGCAACAGCTATTGGATTTTATACAAGTTGTGAAAGTATCTGTGCATTATTGGCCAGCATCATTGCCGGTGCATTGTGGACTAATTTCGGCAGTACCTCAACTTTTATTACAACAGCAGTCATTAGCCTTATCGTTTTTATTTATTTCTTATTGAGAATCAGGAATAAGTCATTTCTAAAAACTTGATATTTTTTATGACCTCACCTTTAGTTCCTCTCCCCG
>JBDSUW010000072.1:0-21471 GCA_039927535.1 Chitinophagaceae bacterium
AATGCAGGTATAGGCAGCAAGTTCATAAATGCAAGTATGATCGAAAGAAATGCTGTTATGTTCCAAAATGCTTCCCAACTCCAAGTGGTTGGAAATATAGACCCGATGGCTTTAAAACCGCCAACACCTTTGTAAGCACCTGTTTTAGGATTCAATATTAATTTGAACTGATCGATATAATCTTTCAACTTTTCGCCAGCCTTTCTAAAACCTGCGGGGAACGCAGCAAAAAAACCGTACTTGGTTTTTGTAACATTATACACTCCCATGCTGTCGTATTGCTCATAGTTAAGCATATAAATACCAACCCTTCCTTCTTCACTCACTTTACTTACCAGGTTCACTGTATCCGATCCTCTTAATACAGTAAGATTAACGGTGCCCTTTTTATTTTTTTCAGCCACATCATTTATCTGATCCATAAACTGGATAGGCTCACCTTGCACAGCAATAATATTATCATAAGCCTGCAAACCTGCCTGCTTGCCGAAGGAAGTATCTTTTTCAGGAAACTCTCCTACTATACTTGGAACTCTTTCAATAATAAAAGGTCTCCGCTTTTTATCTCTTCGAGTAATTATCTTATCAATTACATTGACTGGCAAATCCAGATTTATTAACTGGTTATTTCTCTCCAATACTACTTTTCTGCCGCCAATTAATATTTTGGGTTGAACATCTTCAAAATATCTTATTGAATCTCCATCAACAGAAATTATTTTGTCGCCATTTTGAAACCCAAGTTTGGTCATCAATGTATCTGTAACCCAGATACCGTTCTTTACACTTGCCATTGGTGTTTTCTTTTCGCCCCATATCATTAATATGAATGCATAAATTACAAATGCAGTTAACACATTCATAATAACACCACCTAACATTACTATCAATCGTTGCCAGGCTGGTTTACTTCTAAATTCCCAATCTTGTGGCGGTAGCTTCATGGCTTCTTTATCCATGCTTTCATCTATCATACCGGATATTTTTACATACCCACCCAATGGTAACCAACCAATACCGTATACCGTATCGCCAATTTTCTTTTTCACTAAAGCAAACCAAGGGTCGAAGAAGAGAAAGAATTTTTCTACTCTACAGCCAAACCATTTCGCAGTTATATAATGGCCAAATTCATGTAGGATAACCAATAATGATAATGCCAGCAATAATTGTCCGGCTTGCAATCCCACATTCGACCAGTTAATAGCTAATAAATCCATAGTAATACATTATACCCAACCCCCGTCCGAACGGTTCAACCGGGCGGGCCTAAAGGGTCTTTTGAACCTGCTCTAAAAAATGTCTGTCTTTTAAAGTCGGTTAAAATGAAATAAAATTTGTTTATGTAAACTTTTTTCAAAAAATTATAAATTTTCCCACTATTCCCATTTAAGGGTTAGGTGCATTAAAGTTTAATTAAATCGGCTGCGAAGTTACGGGCCTCACCATCGCTTTCAAAATATTCCTCCAACGTTGGTTTCTCTATAAATGAAATACTACTCATTGTTTTTTCAATCACATCTGTCATATCAAGAAAGTTGATCCTATTGCGAAGAAAAGCAAAAACAGCAATTTCATTAGCAGCATTCATTATACACGGCAAGTTTCCTGCTTTGTTCAATGCCTCTTCAGCCAAACCTAAATTTCTGAATGTTTTAACATCAGGTTGTTCAAACGACAACGTAGTAATTTTTTTAAAATCCATTCTTGGAAAGTCATTCTTAATTCGCTGTGGGAAAGTCAAAGCATATTGTATGGGTAATTTCATATCTGGCAAACCCATTTGTGCTTTTATACTTCCATCTTCAAACTGCACCATACTATGAATAATACTCTGTGGATGAATCACAACCTGCACCTGTTCAGGTTTCAGATTAAATAACCACTTAGCCTCTATCATCTCCAAGCCTTTGTTCATTAAGGTAGCAGAGTCAATCGTAATCTTTGCACCCATATTCCAATTGGGATGTTGCAAAGCATGTTCTCTTTTTACATTGACAAGGTAGTTAGGTTTCCGACCGATAAATGGTCCGCCCGATGCTGTAAGAATAATTTTTTCGATTTTGTTTCTAGTTTCACCAATCAGACATTGAAAAATTGCAGAGTGTTCCGAGTCAACCGGAATGATTGGCACCCGGTTCTCCACTGCTTTCCGCATAATGATATCACCGGCAACCACTAATGTTTCTTTATTCGCTAAGGCAATTGCCTTGCCATTATCAATTGCCTTTAGTGTTGGCCTTAATCCCGCATAGCCAACAATTGCTGCCAGCATCAGATCATAACAATCCATACCAGCCACTTCTTCTAAAGCTTTTTCTCCGGCAAATACTTTTATATCAGTAGCAGCCAATGCATCTTTTACTGCGGTATATTTTTTGTCATCGCCAATTACGACAATATTAGGACAGAATTGTAAGGCTTGTTGAATTAGCAACTGATCGTTATTATGAGCTGTCAATATTTCTGCCGAAAACATTGAAGGATTTGCAGCTATTACTTCGAGTGCCTGTGTGCCTATTGATCCGGTAGAACCAAAAATGGCAATTCTTTTAATAGTTTGTTGCGAACTCATTATTTGTTGTTTAAATTATTAATTAATAATTATTAATTAATAACTGTTTCTACCTCGCTCCACTTTATCAGTTCATCGGCAATCTTCCGGTCGTTGCTCAATCTTGGCACTTTGTTTTGCCCTCCTAATTTACCGATAGATTTCATGTAATCAATAAATCCGTTTTTGCGGACTGTATTTATTTTTAGGGGAGATAAAATATTCCCTCCGATAAGGTCATCATAATAAACATTCTTTTCCCGAAGATGCTGATCTAGGCGGGTAGCAAATCTTTCCAAATCATCCGGTTTATTTTCAAATTCAACATACCACTCATGATAGGATTTTCCTTCGTCACTACTCACAAACGGAGCTACCGTAAATTCAGTTATATACACATTTTCTTCTTTTGCAGCTTTCAGCATACAAGCTTCCACTTCTTCGCCAATCACATGTTCCCCAAAAGCCGAAATGAAATGCTTTGTACGACCTGTTACTACCAACCGATACGGATCAACAGATAAAAACTTAACCGTATCACCAAGATTGTAACCCCAAAGCCCGGCATTACTGTTTATAATCATTGCATAGTTCTCTCCCACTTTTACATCCTTTAAAGAAAGTCTTGTCGGATTGACATTAGCAATTTCTGCTGCCTGAACAAATTCATAAAATACACCGCTGTTGCTATTTAATAATAAGCCTTCTGCTTCTTGCGAATCCTGAAAAGCAAAAAAACCTTCGCTTGCCGGGAATAATTCAATCGTATCAATTTTACGACCGATGCTCTCTATTAGTTTTGCTCTATATGGTTCAAAGTTTACGCCGCCCTGCACCATCACACTAAAGTTTGGAAACAGTTCGCCAACTTTCTTACCGCTTCTTTTAATGAGTTCATCGAAATACATCTGCATCCAGGGAGGAATACCGCTTATCAGTGTCATGTCTTGAGTGATTGTTTCATCAACTATCTTATTCAATTTGGTTTCCCAATCTTCTATACAGTTCGTTTCAAAAGATGGCAACTGATTTGTTCGAAGGTATTTTGGCACATGATGATTTACAATGCCGCTCAATCTGCCAGTAGGAATTCCGCCAACCCGTTCTAAAACCGGAGACCCGGATAGAAATATCAGTTTCCCATCGGCAAACTTGGTGTTGCCCGTTTCAGCCATATAGCAAAGCAAGGCATTACGGGCTGTGTTAATATGGTTGGGGATAGAATCTTTGGTAATCGGGATATACTTTGTGCCGCTTGTGGTGCCTGAGGTTTTAGCAAGATAGATTGGTTTACCTTTCCATAGCACATTATGCCTGCCTTCCTTAATTTTTTCTACCCAAGGCTTCATTTGCTCATAATCCCTGATAGGGACTGCCTGTCTGAACTCCTCGTAAGAATTTACCTTTGCAAAGCCGGATTCTTTACCAAAATCGGTGATCCGGCCTGTTTTTATTAGATTTTTGAGAATATTTTCCTGATCGGCAACGGCCGTAACCATTCCTTTGCGGACACCTTTATATATATAGGAGGCGAATGGTTTAGCTAAGAAGGACTTGATTTTCATACACAATTCAATAGAAACCTTAATAAGACCCGTCCGACCTCAAATTAAAAAATCACTTTTTTTGATAAAATCCGGGCGGGCCTACAAATATAATAGATAGTGAGGCAATATGTAGGGCAATAAATGTTCATAAATCTTTGATTTTCCGTTTGTGACTTCAAAATTTCCCCCTACCTTTGCCGTCCTAATTTTTAAGAATATGATAGCCGTTATAAAATTATCCGGACAGCAATTTAAAGTAGAAAAAGACCAGACTTTGTACGTACCTCGTTTAGAAGGTAACGCCGGAGATAAGGTAGAAGGTATTGAAGTTTTATTAGCATCTGCCGATGGCAAATTATCAGCAAGTATATCGGTTGCTGCTGAGATTGTTGATCATGTAAAAGGTGATACGGTAATTGCTTACAAGCAAAAAAGAAGAAAAGGATTTCACAAAAAAAAAGGTCACCGTACTGCTTACACAAAAATCAAAGTAACCTCTATTAATTAACAAAAAACAAATCCCAAATTCCATTAAACAGTTTTGTAATTTGGAATTTAGTATTTGGAATTTAAAAGATAAAACATGGCACATAAAAAAGGTGAAGGTAGCGTAAAGAATAACCGTGACTCACAAAGCAAACGCCTTGGTGTAAAAATTTTTGGTGGCCAACCTGCACTATCAGGAAACATTATTGTTCGTCAACGTGGCACAGTTTATCATCCTGGAAAAAATGTTGGTCTTGGAAAAGACTTTACATTATTTGCGTTAACTGATGGTCTGGTTGAATTTCGCAGAGGAAAAAAAGACAGAACAACAGTTTCTGTTGCGGCAGTTCAAGCATCAGCTTAATTAGCTTGTTTAGAATTTTGTGGAAAAAAAATTTGGGTAGTATTAAATAATTCTTATTTTTACTACGTTAATCCATTATTTACTAACATTAAATTCTAAACAAAATGGCAACAAAGAAAAAAGCAGCTAAGAAAAAAGCAGCTCCTAAAAAGAAAGCAGCTCCTAAAAAGAAAGCCGCTAAGAAAAAAGCAGCTCCTAAAAAGAAAGCCGCTAAGAAGAAAGCAGCTAAGAAAAAGTAATAAGTTTAAGCAATTAAACAAATTTAAAGTCCTGATTCATCAGGACTTTTTTTATGCCCTGTTTATAATCCTACATTTGAGTTATGGATAATGCTGCCATTGCCGATAATTTTGCACTACTCGCCAAGCTAATGGACATACATGGAGAAAACTCTTTTAAGTCGAAAACCTTTGCTGTAGCGGCTTTCAACATTGAGAATCTGCCGATGCAAATAAAAGATACGCCACGGGAAAAACTCTTCAACATAAAAGGGATTGGAGAAAGTACTGGCAAAAAAGTGGCTGAAATGATCGACACCGGCATGTTGCAAATGCTTAGTGAATACATTAATAATACTCCACCAGGTGTAATTGAAATGCTGAACATAAAAGGAATCGGCCCGAAAAAAATCAACAGCATTTGGAAAGAAATGGAAATTGAATCGTTGGGAGAATTGCTTTATGCATGTAATGAAAACAGGTTGACACTCTTTAAAGGCTTCGGAGAAAAGACACAAAAAAATGTACAGGAAGCAATCGAATTCTATTTTTCAAATCAGGGACATTTTCTGTTTGCGCAGCTAAATGATATTTTTCCGCAGATTGAAACCTATCTTAAAAAATTATTTTCTCCAGAAAAAGTGATGCCAACGGGTGCTTACAGAAGACATGCTTTGACGATAGAAGAATTAGAATTTGTAATTAATGAAACTAATGAAAATATAAAACCAAAATTTGAAACAGCACAACCACCTGAGTTACTGGAAGAAACCAACAACAATCTCGTATATAAATTGAAGAACGGATTAAACTTACGTTTATACACCGGAGAACAAAATATTATTGAACGGCAGTTTAAAACAACCGGTTCAGCAGAATTTATTGATGCTTTTCAAAAAGCATTTCCAACAATTGATTTTGCTGAAGCAACAAGTGAAGAAAATATTTTTACTGACGCTGGAATTCCTTTTATCGTTCCCTGCATGCGGGAAACGGAAACGATTATTGCAAGAGCAAAGATTAATAAACTACCTGAACTTATACAGACAGAAGATATTCGTTCCATCATTCACAGCCACAGTAACTGGAGTGATGGAAGCAATACGTTGGAAGAAATGGCAGATGAATGTATCAAACGGGGATTTGAATACCTTGTAATCTCCGATCACTCACAATCGGCTTTTTATGCTAAAGGATTAAAAGAAGACCGGATCATTGCCCAGCAGAAGCAAATTGATGAGCTGAATGCAAGATTAAAACCTTTTAAGATTTTTAAAAGCATTGAAAGTGATATTTTGTATGATGGAAGCCTCGACTATCCAGAACATATTCTGAAAACATTTGACCTGGTGATTGCTTCCGTACACAGCATTCTTAAAATGAATGAAGAAAAAGCAATGAAACGGCTGATCACCGCTATTGAAAATCCTTACACCACTATTTTGGGGCATATGACAGGGCGGCTTTTATTAAGCCGCAATGGCTATCCTGTTGATCATAAGAAAATAATAGAAGCCTGTGCAGCTAATAATGTTGTGATTGAATTGAATGCTCATCCCCGGCGTTTGGATATAGACTGGAAATGGATTGACTATGCCATAGAAAAAAATGTATTGCTTTCTATAGACCCCGATGCACATGCATTAGATGGATTTGATGATATTAAATATGGTGTGCTTGCTGCACAAAAAGGCGGTATGACAAAAGAGAATAACCTGAGTAGTTTTCGGTTGAAGGAATTTGAGGAGTGGTTAAGTAAGAATAGGAAATTTAAAAGAGATTAGATTATCAAAGCTATAATCTGTTTACCGACAGTTAACTACAAAATGTATAAAACAAAAAAAATATTATTAGTACCATTTTTTTAATAGAGTGGCTCTTATATCATAAATTTATAGACAACTATTAAAAATGGTATTCGGAAAAACAATAAAAATATTTCTCATTGACGGCGATCCAAACGGACGGATAAGTTGCGAACTTTCCAACTGGTCTGGAAAAGCATATAAAGTTCCAAGAATAAAAATTAAAGATTGTGAAGACCGTGACGATTTGACAAGTACTGGCGTCTATTTGCTTTTTGGCAAAGACGATGAAGGAAAGGAACAAGTTTATATTGGCGAAGCTGAATCGATTTTGAAGAGACTTAATCAACAGTTAACTCAAAAGGATTTTTGGAATGAAGCAATCATATTTATAAGCAAAGATAAAAACTTAAATAAAGCTCATATCAAATATTTAGAAAACAGACTTCATGATATTGCTAAATTGGCTAATCGTTATAAAGTTGATAACTCAATAATTCCTACACAATCTTCAATTTCGGAATCTGACAAAGCAGAAATGGAAGAATATATTGAGAATATCAAAATGCTTGTAAACACTTTAGGACATAAGGTGTTTGATGAAAAGCGAGAATTTAAACCAAAGCAGAAACAAGAAATATTTTTTATCAAAGCTGCTCGAGGTGCGGATGCACAAGGAGAACCAACATCAGACGGGTTTGTTGTATTTAGGAACTCAAAGGCCGCCGGCACAATTGTAAATTCCATGACTCCAAGTTTTGTGACATTAAGACAAAAATTAATTAATCAAAATATTCTTGTTGGTAAAGGAGAATATTTTGAATTTTCAGACGATTATATTTTCAGTAGCCCTTCGACTGCGGCAGTTATGGTAATGGGTAGAAATGCAAATGGACTTACAGAATGGAAGCAAAATGACGGCAAGACATTAAAGGATTTTGAGTCTAACGAAAAACCAATGAGTTCATAATGGTTTGGTAATACGGAGAATGAATTCTTTCTATGAAACATTTGTGCAAGCTTCAAGATTTGGAACGATAATTAAATACAAGTCTAAAACAACCTCATCACCAAGTCAAAAAATATTACTCTACCACCCTATTCTATAATCCTCGCCATGATTACTGCTGCCGCCCCTGAAGCTTCCGTTCTTCCAGTCAAAGACAATAAACTAAAATCTAGTACTAATAACTCCTACTCAGGTAAAGCTTCATCCAACTTATTATCCGTCACAAACTTATTTTTAGCCACAGTAAATTCTTCTAAAAGAGATGCTATCTCCTTAATAGGTTCATCTATTTTTTCATGAATTTCAGGAAGTCGTTTATCAAGAATAGAATTTCCGAGATTAATATTTTCTGCTTCCAGTTGCGCCACCTTTTTTAAAAGAGAAGTCTGGCTGTTGGAAATGTCTTCCAGCTCACGGATCATTTTTTCCATCATGTTTTTCTTTTCTAACTTATCCATAATCTTAAATTTTTATGCCCATAATTTAGGACATTAATTCCATAATGGGGGTTTTATCTCTCATAATGGAATTCGTTTGGAAAATCTAGGGATGGTTTAAGCATTCTTTACCACCCTATTCCATAATACTCACCATGATTACTGCTTGCCTTCCATTTTCTCCTTCAAAAACAAACAATTACCTGTATCGATGATAGCCGTATGTTAAAAAAGCAATTTTCTGGACAAATGTCATAAAATTTACGACATTTATCTCTAACTTTAATATACCTAATATTATTATAATGGGCAAAGCGATTGAAATAAACGAAAAACAAATCTCCTATAATGCGATTGATGATAAAGACATCTTATCACTGATACAATTCGTAAAAGACGGATTCAGATTCAGCGCATTTACTTCTTTAACCAAAAACACTCCCTTCAGTTTAAACGAATGGTCTTATTTTCTGAATATGTCGGAAAGAACGATGCAGCGGTACAAAAAGGAAAAAAAAGTATTTGACCCGATTTACTCTGAAAAAATTCTGGAAGTAATGCTCCTCTACAAACTTGGAGTGAATGTTTTTGGAACAAAAGAAAAATTTATCGCCTGGATAGAAGCAAAAAACCTTGCTCTGGGTGGTGCAAAGCCGAAGGAATTTCTTGACAATACATTTGGCATCAGCTTTTTAAAAGACGAACTAACCAGAATTGAACATGGCATATTAGCATGATTGTTTATCGCTTAAGCAAAAAAAAATATTGCCGTGACCTGAGTGGAAAAGGCGCAGAAATAGCCGGTGGCAGGTGGAACAGCAAGAGTATTGCCATGATTTATACAAGTGAATCAAGGTCATTATGCACAGCAGAAATTGCCGTACACATTCCTTTAGGAAATATCCCCTCTGATTATTTTTTAAGTACGATAGAAATTCCTGACACGGCAGACGTACTGGAGATAAAGGAAGCTGGATTACCCAAAGACTGGAAAACAATCCCACATTCCAACTCAACACAATTACTTGGCGATAATTTTATTTCAGCCAATAAGTTGCTGGTAATGAAAGTTCCTTCTGTTGTAGTTCAAGGAGATTTTAATTATCTACTTAATCCGGTTCATAATTTATTTTCAAAAGTAAAAGTCATAAAAACAGAAGCTTTTGAGTTTGATGAAAGATTATTTAAAAAATAAGCCTACCACCCTATTCCATAATCCTCTCCGTGATTACTGCTGCCGCCCCAGAAACTGCCGTTTTTCCAGTCAAAGAAGATGGCATTGATGGGTCCGCTGGTACGATCGTCAAAAGAAAGTTTATAACCCATTTTCTTTAATTCATTTCGCACTGCTTCGGGAGTTTTATCATGCAATAATAAATTGCCGGCTCTTGGTTTACGGTCACTCATTTTTGTTCCTCCCAGCGAAAGCCACAATTGGTTACTGTTGATATTCGCAGCTTCGCAGGCTTGTTGCACCGTCATTCCAAACTCCACCATATTCAAAAAGAATTGCAAAAGATTTTGATCTTGCGTATCGCCACCTTGTACGGCAAAAGATAAAAATGGTTTGCCATCTTTTAAAGCCAATGAAGGAGTTAATGTTACTCTTGGTCTTTTACCTGGTTCAATAACATTGAATGGATCTATCTCCGCATCCAATACAAAACTTTGTAATCGTTGGCTCATGCCCACTCCGGTATTTCCTGCAATGCATGCTGGCAACCAGCCACCGCTTGGTGTAATCGAAACCACCCAACCTTCTTTATCAGCAGCTTCTACCGAAGTTGTTCCCATCCACAAACGTTCCATATATTCTTCATTATTCATCGCCACATTTTGTACATCATGGTCTGGTGTTGCATTTCCTTTTTTTAAGGTAGTATCAGTATATTTTTTTTTATCGTTTATAAAACTCATGTATGGATTTGTTTTCCCTTCAAACGGATAAGGATCACCAGGTCCGATATTCGCATCATTCATATCCGGATTGATCATCGCAGCTCTTTGTTTTGCATATTCTTTACTTAGCAACCCTTTCATTGGTTCTTCAGGAGCAAAATAGGGATCACCATAATAAAAGTCACGGTCAGCAAAAGTCATATTCATCGTTTGATATAACGTATGAATATATTTAGTGCTGTTATATCCCATATTCTTCAAATCAAAATTCTCCAATATGTTCAGTGATTGTAACATCGTTGGTCCTTGCGTCCATTGCTGCATTTTATATACATCAATTCCTTTGTAGTTTACCGATAGCGGTTCTTCAATGATTGGTTTCCATTTTGCAAGGTCTTCCATTGTTATCAATCCACCTTGTTCTTTACTTCCTCTTACAAACTCTTTTGCTATATCCCCTTTATAAAATCTATCATTTGCCGCCATAATAGCTTCTTTCCGGCTTTTCTTTTTCTTTAGCATCTCTCTTTCTGATTCTATCATTTTTGTCAGCGTAGCCAACAATTCTTTCTGTACAAAAATTTCTCCTGCAACAGGTGCTTCTCTTTTTTCTCCCAAGTGTGGCAAGAAAACTTTTTTGCTGTAAGGCCATTCTTTTATTCTTGCTTTACCTCTTTCCATCGCATTGGCTGTTTGTGCATCTATTGCATAGCCTGCTGCCAATTCCATCGCAGGTTTTAATACCTGTTCAAGACTCATCGTTCCGTATTCAGCCAGCATCATACATAAACCTCCAACTGTGCCGGGTGTAGTTGCCGCTAGTGGACCATATTCAGGGGGAAAGGAGTAACCTTTACTTTTATAAAATTCAACAGTTGCACCTGTTGGTGCCACACCTAATGCATTAATGGCAATTACTTTTTTTGTTTTTGGATTAAAGATTAATGCCTGCGTTTCTCCACCCCAACTCAATACATCCCACATAGTACAAGTGGCGGCGAGCATTGCACAAGCAGCATCTACTGCATTACCACCTTGTTGAAAAATCATAGAACCAGCAGTAGCTGCCAAAGGCTTACCTGTTATTGCCATCCAGTTTTTACCATGCAAAGGTGGTTTTTGTGTTTGCTGAGCATTGCTATAAAAACAAAACAGCATAACAAAAAGTAATGAAGTAATTTTCTTCATATTAATTTTTTTAGTCCTTAAAGATAAGTAAGGGAAAAATAATAAACAGGAATCAGCATTCAGGCAAACTCAACGGCACATTTATCGCTAAACCGCCATCAGCTGTTTCTTTATATTTAAGATCCATGTCCTTTGCAGTGTCCCACATGGTTTTAATAACTGCATCCAATGAAACTTTAGCAAAATCTGGTGTGCTTTGTAATGCAAGTTGCGAAGCTGTTATTGCTTTGATGGCTCCCATTGTATTTCTTTCAATACAGGGAACCTGAACCAATCCTCCAATAGGGTCGCAAGTAAGACCGAGGTGATGCTCCATTGCAATTTCAGAAGCCATCATCACTTGTTTTTGTGTACCGCCCATACATTCTGTAAGGCCTGCTGCTGCCATCGCAGAAGAAACTCCGATCTCTGCCTGGCATCCACCCATTGCGGCAGAAAGTGTTGCCCCTTTTTTAAATATGCTGCCAATTTCTGATGCTGTTAATAAAAACTGTATGATGTTTTCTTCTTTATTACCATCGCAAAAAGCAATATAATATTGTAACACAGCAGGAATTACTCCTGCCGCACCGTTAGTTGGTGCTGTTACCACTCTGCCAAATGCAGCATTTTCTTCATTTACTGCGAGTGCAAAACAACTTACCCAATCCAAAGTATATTTAAAATCATTTCCGCCTGAGCTAATTGTTTTCACCCATGTATCATAATCGGTATATGGTTTGCCTGCAATCAATTTTTTATTTAATGCAGCTCCTCTTCTTTTTACATTCAATCCGCCTGGAAGTATTCCCGCTGTATGACTACCTCTGTAAATACATTCCTTCATTACCCGCCAGATATTCAAAACACCTTCTTTTGTTTCGGCCTCACTTCTCCATGCACTTTCATTTTCCATTACTACTTCGCTAATGGACATTCCGGTTTTCAAGCACCAGTGCTGTATATCGCTGGCTGTATTTATTGGGAAAGGCAGTTGTACCATTTCATTGCCGATACTCTCCTCTCCTTCTTTTACTACGAATCCACCGCCAATTGAATAATAGGTTTCAGCAAAATCGTTTCCGTTCTTTGTTTTAGCGAGGAAAGTAACAGCATTGGGATGAAAAGGAAGACTTTCAGTGATAAGAAAATCAATGTCTTCATTTGGGTCAAAATCAACTTCATGCAAACCCAGTAAAATTATTTTCTTCATGCTGGCTATATCATTGATCTTGGCACCTATCTGATCTACAGCAAATGTTACTGGGTCGTCCCCACAAAGCCCAAGCTGAACAGCAATATCTGTACCATGTCCTCTACCGGTTTTTGCCAACGAACCATATAACAATACTCTTACTTCATTCACTTCAAACAACATGTTCTTATCCTTCAATGTTTGTGCAAAGCGCTGAGCTGCCCGCCACGGACCTAGTGTATGCGAACTTGAAGGTCCCACACCAATCTTAAAAATATCAAAAACGGAAATTGCTTCGTATGACACAGCTTTTATTTTATCAAAAATACAATTAAAAACCCCGTAAAGCAGAATGCAAAACGGGGTTTCAACTATTTGTTTTATACAAAGAACTATTGAACATCCACCAGTGTAACTTCAAAATAAAGAACTTCATCAGGCCCTATAGAACCACGACCTGTGCAACCATACGCTAATGAAGAAGGGATAATCATTTTTATAGTTTGACCTTTTTTAGCTAATGGAATGGCAATTTGCCATCCAGCAATTACACCGTTTAAGTTAAATACAATTGGCCCGGTGGCTGGAGTTGACTGATCAAATATGGTATTATTAGAAATAAATCTTCCTACATAGTTTGCCGTAATTGTTGATGAAGCAGTAGGGAAATTCCCAGTACCAGCGTTTAATATTTCGTAATAAATTCCGCTTGCATGAGTTGTTCCATTAATACCATTGGCAGTTGCATAAGCGGATATTGCAGCAGACTCACTCTGCAAACTTTTAGGTGTACAAGCCTCTTTATCCTTCAGGCAACTAGTATTGCCGACGAGAAGTATCGAAAGAGAAATAATTGAAAGAAATTTTTTCATTACTATATGTTTAATTTTTAAAGACTCCATTTTTAGATTTTTCGCTGCAAATATCGTAGTTATTGTTTATCTCTCTTACTTATTAATTCCCTGTAAGATTGTTCATTCATATCCCATCGGTGCCGGGCAGAAAAAATTACGATGAAAATAACGATCAATAAGGCTGCCACAATCAATACAATAATAAGAGAGGATTTTTCCCGATGCAGTGCCATATCTGCCTTTTTGAACCATCCGGAAAAAAAATTGATAAAAATGGCGATTATTAGAAAAACCGACATGGGTAAGCCGACATATAGCTGGCGAAGTACCTTTTTCTTTTGTATTCTGTTTTCCTCCCAATATTTGATAAAATCTTTCTCTCCTGCTGTAAGCATAATTCAGGTAAAGTTAATACACTAATGGCTTACCCTCTTGCATCAGCGGCACAATTTATCTATATTGTGACACTTAATATAGTAAGGCTTTGAAATTAACCCATCTTATTGCTCAATATCTTTATAAAAACAAAAGGCTAGACCTGCAAGGTATTGGCATTTTTTTGCTTGACAGCTCTATAATCATAGAAGCAGATAACAAAAAGCAACCTCATGAAACAGGTATAGAAGGTGTTTCCTTTGAAAGCAATGCCTCTGCAAAAGAAGATCCAGAATTAATTTCTTTTATTTCGGCTTACACTGGTAAAATTAAAGCACTTGCTTCCGCAGATTTGAATTCACATCTTGAATTGGCAAAGCAATTTCTGAATATTGGCAAGCCTTTTCTTTTTGAAGGTATCGGCAGCCTTAACAGAATTCGGTCGGGAGAATATTCCTTTACACCAGGAAATGCACTGACAGAAAAACTTACGGAGCATAAAATAAAAGAAGCTAAAACTCCTTCTCCGATTGAAGAACCGGTTTCGGATTACAAAAGTGCTTTATACAAGAAAGATAAAAAGTTAACCTGGAAAAAACCTTTATTTTTTTTCTTAGCGATTGCAGGAATTGCATTAGCAATTTGGGGAGGATATACTGTTTATAAAAGGACATCTGCAGACAAAAGCAATAAATCTGAAGAAACGAAACCAAATAAAACGATATTGCTGGAAGACAGCACAAACACAATCGACAGTTTAACTCCTACACCTGCAATAACAACTAATACCCAAAACGATTCTATTAAGTTTATAGTAGAAGTTTCAAATAAAGAAAGGGCTATTCAGCGGTATGCCCAGTTAAAAGCTTTTCAGTGGAATATAAAAATGGAAACTAAAGACTCTATTTTATTTAAGCTTTTCTTACTGATTCCGGGCAATAATATTGATACAACAAGGGTACTGGATTCATTAACAAGGCTAAACCGAAGAAAAGTCTTTATCGAAAGGTAAAATAACACTGCGTTTGCACTTCATAGATATATGGATTAACCTTTGAACTATCATTTTAGCTTTGCTTTAGATTTTCCCATTGATAATGAAGAGTTATCAATAAATGTTGGATTAATAAGATTCAATCCACATTCCCAATTTAATTTATCCATTAAATAAACTATAAGTTCCGGCGATGTGGCTTCATCATGCATATGCATAAAAAAGTATAATTCTTCCATCCCTTTATCAAACTAATATTTCATTTCTTTTGATCCTAATTTTATAAAAGTCAGACAAGGAATGCCTCTTCTAAAAGAAATAATTAAACAAAAAGACCTGCTAAAATTTAGCAGGTCTTGAGTTGTAGAGGTCCCGAGCGGATTCGAACCGCTGTAGAAGCTTTTGCAGAGCTTTGCCTAGCCACTCGGCCACAGGACCATTCTTATTTTCTATTTCAGATTCGTAACTTTAGTCCCGATATTTATCGGGATAAACCTGAAAGGGAGCAAATATACATTTTTTACATCATTTCATTTTACATAAACTATAAAAAATGAGCCGTATAGCAGAATCTGAATTAATTATTAATAACCGGGGAGCTATTTACCATCTTGATCTCCGGCCTGAGGAAATTGCCGATACCGTTATTACTGTTGGCGACCCTGACAGAGTACAGGAAGTTAGCAAACATTTTGATTCTATAGAAGTAAAAAGACAGCACCGGGAATTTATCTCGCATACAGGTAAGGTGGGAAATAAAAGGCTCACCGTTCTTTCTTCTGGAATTGGACCAGACAACATTGATATTGTAATTAATGAATTGGATGCGTTGGTTAATATCGATTTTGAAACAAGAGAAATAAAAAAAGAATTAAAGTCGATCAATATTATCCGCATCGGTACCTCCGGATCATTACAATCAGATATTCCAGTTGACCATTTTGTTGCCTCAACACACGGACTTGGTGTTGACAACCTTTTAAATTTTTACAGGCTTGAACAAAATGACGAGGAGCAACAATTGATTCAATCCTTTATCACACAGACACAGGTTCATGGACAAATTGGCAACCCATATATAAGTAGTGGGGCCGCTTCATTAATAAAAAATTTTGTAAAAGATTTTCACCAGGGAATTACTGTTACATGCCCTGGATTTTATGGCCCGCAAGGAAGAGTATTAAGACTGGGAATTAAGAATCCAAATTTTGTTAACCGATTAACAGATTTTCGTTTTGGTCAGCATCGTATCACCAATTTCGAAATGGAAACTTCGGCTATCTATGGATTGGGAAGATTGCTGGGCCATAATTGCCTTGCAGTAAATGCTATTGTTGCCAACAGAGTTACAAAAGATTTTTCCAAAGATGGAAAAGCTACCGTAGAAAAACTGATTCAAAAATTTCTTCAAATATTTTCAGAAAATATATAATGGAATTTCACTTTTATAAATACCAGGGAACAGGCAATGATTTTATTCTTGCCGACAACAGAGAAAAAAAGTATTCATCTTTTACCACGGATCAGATACATAAACTTTGTGATCGTCGTTTTGGGATTGGGGCAGATGGATTGATGCTGCTTAATGAAAAGGATGAATTTGATTTTGAAATGAAATACTATAATGCTGACGGAAAGGAAGGTAGTATGTGTGGCAATGGTGGCCGTTGTATAATAAAATTTGCCTGCCATCTCGGTATTCATAAAGAAATTTATCGCTTTCTTGCTTCGGATGGAGCACATGAAGCGAAAATTGATACAAATGGAATTATATCGCTTAAAATGAAGGATGTAAAAAACATCAAGAAATTTCATAACGATTTTATTTTAGATACTGGGTCGCCGCATTATATAAAACTTTCTTCCAACGTAATGGAAATGGATGTATTTAAAAAAGGATATGAAATCCGTCATAGCAAGGAGTTTGAAGAGGAAGGGATAAATGTAAATTTTGTAGAACAATTAGAAGAAGTAGACAAAATAATTGTGCGAACTTTTGAAAGAGGTGTGGAAGATGAGACCTTCTCATGCGGTACTGGTGTTACAGCCGCGGCACTTGTTTGTTATCATAACGAAAATGGATTTAATGATGTACAAGTAAAAACTTTGGGCGGAAAATTATCAGTGGAGTTTGACAGATTAGATGATAGCCGGTATGAAAATATCTGGCTTTGCGGCCCTGCTGAAAAAGTGTATGAAGGAACGGTTCAAGTAAAATAGATTATGCCAATTATTCAAACTAAAGAAGAAATACTTGAACATCTGGAAAAAGCAGCAAATGATTTCTCTGCTATTTGTTCAGCAATTCCGGATGATCTTTTTTTCAGGCAGCCCGTAGAAAAATGGTCTATTGCCCAAAATGTTTCACATCTTATTACTTCGGCCAACATGACAAGATTGGCTTATCGTCTTCCAAAATTCATGGTCAGAATTTATACTGGCAAACCCAACCGGCCTTCCCGAAGTTATGATGAACTGGTGGCTAAGTATAAATTGAAACTGCAACAAGGTGGAATGGCTAGTGGAAGATTTGTAGCAAAAACAGTTGACGCCAGTATCGGCAAAGGAAAAATATTAGATTCTTTCAGTAAGTCAATGGAAATACTGATCAGCACTATTAATGACAAATGGAAAGATACCCAGTTTGATCAATATCTGGCACCACATCCGCTTTTGGGAAAATTAACCCTGAGGGAATTATGCTTTTTTACAATATACCATACAGAGCATCATCTTACTATAATTAAAGAAAGATTGAACGACTAAATTTTACGATGCAAGCCCTACATAGCTATGTGAATTCCTATGTATCTTCAGTGCCTATCTGGTTCAAAATCATTTTTCACTATATTTTTCAAACTAAGATAATTCTTAAAATACTTATTCTTTAATTTATAGCCGGGCAGGCCCGTCTTTCATTACTTATAGTTTAAGTTATAGCCGGGCAGGCTTACCTTTGCCTGCCTAAACATAAGTAGCAGGTTTTAAAAATCCCATGATACAATATTTTAAAAATATCAATCAGCAAACAATAGAGATAGACAAACCCGAAAGTGGGATTTGGGTGAATGTATTACCTCCATTAAAGCAGGAAGAATTTACAGAGTTGTCTGCTTCACTGGACATACCAATTGACTTTCTTACTGATTCCTTAGACATAGACGAAAGAAGCCGCTATGAAGAAGATGACAATGTAAAGCTGATCGTCATCAAAACACCAACGGAAAACAATTCGTTTAACGAAAGTGATGCCTATTATATTACCATCCCGATTTGTATCATACTTACACATAACCAGATTGTAACGGTTAACTCATTTGAAAACTCTGCTATAAAAAAATTCTTGAATACTTTTCAAAACCGCCATCCAGATAAAAGGAATATGATGGTGCTGAAAATATTTGAAAAAATCGTTCAGAATTTTATGGAGCACCTGAAGGAAATCAATTTTCGCAGAAATACATTTGAACAAAAACTGTATGACAGCAGCAAAAACGAAAATTTGCTGCAACTGATGCGAATACAAAAAAGTCTTGTTTATTTGGTAACAGCTCTTCGTTCCAATGAAATGCTGATGATGAAATTGGAAAGAACTGGCTTCCTAAGTTTGAATGAAGATGAAAAAGAAATTTTAAATGACCTGATAGTAGATAATTCGCAAGCTCTGGAAATGGCGAATATTTATACAAATATCTTGAGTAGTACTTTGGACGCATTTGCAAGTATTATTGCGAATAACCAGAACCAGGTTTTGAAAAGGTTAGCAGTTATCACCATCGTTCTTACCTTTCCCGTTCTAATAGCCAGTTTATTTGGGATGAATGTTCCCAGCGGTTTTGAAAATTCCAAATATGCCTTTTATATTGTTTCTCTTCTTTCATTAGGCATTGCGCTGGTAATCGGCTGGTATTTCTTCCGTAAAAAAATTTTTTAACCAATTATGTTCAATATCAGAGTTTACGGCATTCTTATCAACGAGAAAAATGAAGTGCTGGTAAGCGATGAATTGATTCGTGGAAGTTACATTACCAAATTTCCCGGAGGTGGTTTAGAATTAGGAGAAGGAACAAGAGATTGTCTACGGAGGGAATTTCTGGAAGAAATGAATTTAAGAGTTGAAATTGGCAACCATATTTATACTACTGATTTTTATCAGCGATCTGCCTTTAATCCGGAACATCAAATCATCTCAATTTATTATGCTGTAAAAGCTTTGGTCGATATAAAAGTTCCATTAAGAGATAAGCCTTTTGATTTTGATGAGCAGCAATTAAAAGTTTATGAAGAAACTAAGGAAATTGAAACGTTTCGTTTTATTGGTTGGAATGAATTTTCTTCTGACGCAGTTACTTTGCCAATTGATAAAATTGTTGCTGATTTAGTTAAGGTTAACGGAACTCTGTTCCGTTTTACCTGACGGAACAGAGTTCCGTTTACCGATCTCCCATCGCTGCTTTCTTCATTTCAGCCGCCTGCTCATGGCCCAGGTATTTTTCTATTATTCCATGGATCAAATAAATTACGGGTGTCAATAAAATAGCAATAATGAATTTGTAGATATAATTTACGATTCCAACAGCTATAAACAATTTAAAAGGCCACACAAAGTCGTTCCCAGATGCATTTACTCTTGTTCCTATATAAAAAGCGATAAATAACACGACAAAGCTATCAATGAACTGAGAAACTAATGTTGACCCAGTTGCTCTTAGCCATATCTTTTTTTCGCCAGTTACTTTTTTAATTTTATGAAATACTAAAACATCTATGAACTGGCCTAGAATAAAAGCTGTTAAAGAACCAATGATAATAAACCCACCTTGACCCAGCACACTGTTATATGCTTTTGACATATCCTGCACACCACTACCCTGCTTGCTTGTAATAAAAAAATCGGCAGGCACAAGATTTATTGCGCCAATAAAAATTAAAAATGCAAAGGCAATCAGCCCGGCAGTAAGCCAGGAAAGAAATCTAACACCTCTCATACCATAATATTCATTAATTATGTCCGTCATGATAAAAACAACCGGCCATAATAAAACACCGGCAGTAAGGTTAAGGGAAAGATCATTGCCAAGAATATGAATATCTAATGGCGAAAAGCCCAATGTTTTTTCCAGCGAAAATATTTTTACACCTATAATTTCTGCAATCAAAGCATTGGCAATAAAAAACCCGCCCAGTATCAGGAACAGTCTTGTCGGTTTGCTTTTAATAATAGCTTGTATCATGCGTAAGTTTGAGCATAGATATAATTGATATAAAATATATAACCCAACAAAATAACCAGGACAAATATATTACCAATGATAAGCCAGCGGGGAACAATGGAAGCTGGTTTTTTCCCTGCAATCCATAAAATTAAATAGCAAAGTAAAGTAACTGGAACGATAATCATTCCAATAAAAAAACCAATTGTGATGATAGTAGACTCGAGATTTCCATCTTTGATCCAACCCGTCATTAACTGCATTAATGTTAGCAGAAAAAAAAGGCCGCAAATAAAGGCCAGTCTCGATAAAAATAAAAGCCAGCGCATCGGGATTTTAGTCTAAAATAGCATTATTTTGTCAGCCTAATCTTGAAATTGTATGATCAATCCGCTGTTGAAAAAGATTTTGCCGCATATTATTGCAATTGTCGTTTTTCTGATAGTATCCATAATCTTTTGCAAACCTGTTCTAGAAGGGAATGTATTGAACCAGCATGATAATGTTGGTTGGAAAGGGATGGCGCAGAATTCTTTTGAATACAAAGATAAAAACGGCCATTTCCCTTTGTGGAACCCCAATCTTTTCAGTGGAATGCCTAATTATCAGGTAGCGATGGAAGGCAAAAGTGTAATGCCCGATCTTACAAAAATATTTTCATTGGGTTTGCCAAAACCAATCAATTTCTTCTTTTTAGCCTGTCTTTGCTTTTATATTTTATGTATCACTTTAAGAATAAGGCCTGTTATTGGTATTTTGTCGGGTCTCGGTTTCGCTTTTGCAACCTATAACCCTGTAATAGTTGCTGCAGGGCATGATACACAAATGCTGGCCACCGCTTTTATACCTTTATTGATTGCGGGTTTAATATCAATCTTTGAGAAAAAATATTGGCTTGGCCTTGCACTTACAACGTATGCCACTTACCAGCAAATCGGTATCAACCACCTTCAGGTAACGTATTACACATTCCTGATTGCAGTTGCCGTTACATTATGCTATTTGTATGTATGGATAAAAAATAAAGACTGGAAACATATCGGCATAGCCGCAGCTTTAACAATTGTTTCTGCAATTATTGGAGTAGCAGGAAATGCACTTATATTAAAAACCACTTCTGAATACGCCAAGTACACAATGCGTGGAGGAAAAGATATCAATATCCAAGGCGACTCGGTAACAGTTGCTAAAACTTCGGGGCTTGATACATCGTATGCTTTTGAATATAGTTTGGGAAAAGCGGAAACGGTAACATTCATGATGCCAAACGCTTTTGGTGGCAGCAGCAGCAAACCTGCGGGAGAAAATTCAAAAGTAATAAGCAAGCTGATGGAAAAAGGTGTTGACGAAAACA
>JBDSUW010000073.1:0-4787 GCA_039927535.1 Chitinophagaceae bacterium
TATGAGGTTACTGAAATTCAATCTTTGACTTACCAGAACAATCAATTTGATGCCATCGCATTAATTTATGCTCATTTCCCTGCCGCCACCAAATCATCCTATCACAAAACATTGGCAACCTTTTTACGACCAGGTGGGATATTAATTTTTGAAGCTTTTAGTAAAAAGCATTTGGAATACATGAACAAAAATATGGGCGGACCCAAAGAAATTGAAATGCTATTTTCAATAGATGAGCTAAAATCAGATTTTTACAATTTTGAGACCCTGGAATTGATTGAACAAGAAATTGAATTAAATGAAGGACAATTTCATATCGGAAAGAGTTCTGTGATAAGATTTGTTGGACGAAAATTATTAGACAGTATTACTTGCTGATATTTTTTTCCCGCATCCATCATTGGCTCAATTGGAATTTTTCACGCCGTGTTTGGTGTTTGTACTCCACCAACCACATCCAGTAAGGAGTATTTTTTAAAATTAGAAGTCTCAACATTTAAGTGGCGGGTGGAAGAAAACAACTGCCACGGCGCAGCAACGCAGGCTGCATTTTTACGTACTCGGGTATGTGAATTATACAAGATTTATAAATAGTTGTATAACTTTTATCCTTTAATAGGCAGCCACCTTTGTGCTTATATTAAAATATCTAGTATGAAAAAATATATTATAGTTCCTGCATTAGCATTGCTAACACTACAGGCTTGTGTTTCAAAAAAAGTTTTAATGCAATCCCAAAGGGAAACGGCAGTTTTAAGACAGGATAGCACTAATCTGGCTAATCGTAATGAAGTGTTGCGCAGAAATGTTTCCGATCTTGAAAAAAACATTGAAACATTAAGGACAAACATCCAGTCACTAAATAATGATATTGCCCGCCTGAATAATCAAAACGGGCAATTGGGGCAGCAAACTGCCAACCAGCAAAACCAGTTAAATAAAACCCAAGAAGAATTGCAAGTGCAACAACAAAAATTGCAACAGCTGTTATCCTTACTCGAACGTCAACGGACACAGGCAAGGGAACTGAAAGATAAAATGGCAGAAGCATTAAAAGGGTTTAATTCGAATGACCTTACCGTGATACAAAAAAATGGAAAAGTGTATGTAAGCCTTTCAGAGAATCTTTTGTTTCCTTCGGGCAGTGCAGAAGTTAATCTGAAAGGTAAAGAGGCATTGTCTAAACTCGCAGCTGTATTAAATCTGAATACAGATATATCTGTAAATATCGAAGGCCATACAGACAGCATTCCTATCAGGGGTCGTTATAAGGATAACTGGGATCTTAGTACTGCCCGGGCTAATGCAATCGTACGTATCCTGGTAAATAATTACAAAGTTGATCCGGTCAACGTCATAGCATCCGGCCACAGCTATTTTGATCCTGTTGAAAGTAATTCAACTTCCGAAGGCAGGTCAAAAAACAGGAGAACAGAAATAATTCTTTCTCCTAAACTTGAGGAAATGTACAGACTGATTGAAGGTTAGGGTATGATAAATTTTCATCCTTCCTCTTCCCAGCAATGTCTCACGCAGGGGACGTTGCGTTCTTGTCATTCCGACAAAGGAGGAATCTCAAACATATAACTCTCTGAGATGCCTTCCCGAATCAAGTTCGGGACAGGCTGTACCTCGGCATAACAAATACAAAACCCTTGCACTATTCCCAGCAATGTCTCCCGCAGGGGACGTTGCGTTCTTCTCTTTCCGACGAAGGAGGAATCTCAAACATATAATTTTCTGAGATACCTTCCCGAATCAAGTTCGGGACAGGCTGTACCTCGGCATAACAAATACAAATCCTATAAACAACTATCAAAAAATTAAACTCTCCGTGCTGTATTTTCTCTGTGTCTCCGAGCCTCTGTGGCAAAACTCCTTTACTTACTAATAGATTGCTTCAGCCGTTCAGCATCCCACTCACATAGTAGCATCTTCATCGGCCTCGCAATGACGAATCACAAACGAGGTTCGTCATTGCGAGGCAAGCAACACCCTTCAATTTTAAAGGATTGCTAATTCGCCGAAGCAATCTCATCAATAGAAGAGCTTACAAAACTAATTTCCACATCCATCATTACCTCAATTGAAATTCACTATCTTTCTACACACAACAACCACGGCATGAAACTCATTTTAATTTTTTTGTTTTTGTTCTTCACCGCTATGCGGCAAGACCAGCTAACCGGCACCAAAAAAATAATCATGGCAGTCTTTGCTCATCCTGATGATGAAGCCGTAACCAATGTAAGTACTTTGCTTGCCCGTTATGCAAGGGAAGGTCATACCGTTTATCTCGTTATTGCCACAAAAGGCGAACTGGGTACCAATGCACATGCCGCCGTTCCTGCCGGAGATTCATTAGCAAAAGTACGTGCCGGAGAAGCAGCTTGTGCCTCCAAAGCATTGGGAATAGAACCACCCATTCTGCTGGAATTAGGTGACGGCGGTCTTGCCAAGGGATTTACGCAGGAACCTGTACACATAAAACTTGACAGTGTTTTTAAAAAATACCAGCCCGACATTATTATTACCTGGGGTCCCGATGGTGGATACGGACATATGGACCATCGCACTGTACATACAACAGTTACAGATTTATTTCAATCCGGCGATATGCCATCTACTACCAAATTATATTATGCAGGCATGCCCACTTCAATGGTGAAGCACTGGACGGAAAACAAAAGAGGCAAGAACTGGATGTATAATAATTGGAACATGGTAGCTGATAAATATCTTACCACAAAAATAAAATGCAGCAAAGAGGATATGAATAGGGCGGTAAAAGCATTGTATTGCCATTGGTCGCAATTCAAAAAAGAGGATATGGAAGAAACCAGCCAATGGATGAGGAGTACAAATGATACAGTTTACCTCAGACCTTTTCTTCCTGTAGCAAAAGTCAGTTACGATTTGGTTCCATAACTAGTTGCAGCAGCGAAAAAAATAAATTCTTATCAATAAACCAGCCAATTAAATTACTCTTCGAGTATTCTTAATTTTACTAAAATTATAAATTATGTCAACCAACAACGTATCATTACACAGAGTGTTTACGGCAGCTCCGGAAAAAGTGTACCGTGCCTTTACCGATGCCAATGCAATGGCATCATGGCTTCCTCCTTATGGATATGTTTGCGTCGTTCATCAAATGGATGCAAAGGTGGATGGCACCTACAAAATGTCTTTCATCAATTTCACTACAGGCAATGCCCATTCTTTCGGCGGAAAATATCTGGAAATAAAACCCAATGAGTTTTTAAAGTACACCGATACATTTGATGACCCGAATTTGCCGGGTGAAATGATCACTTCAGTTTGGTTAAAAAAAGTTAGTGCCGGTACTGAACTTAAAGTGACACAGGAAGGCATCCCTGCAATGATTCCGGCAGACATGTGTTATTTAGGATGGCAGGACTCATTAGAAAAATTAAAAAAATTAGTTGAGCCGAATATACCGGACATGTAAATTTAAACTGTCTTGAAATTTATCATAACAAAATAACCACCTCCTTCTCTCCCACTAAGGCGAATAAAATGTTATTTCACTGAAACAATAAATAAATACAATGAATCCCAAAGTTGATTGGTTTTTTGATAAAGACACAACCTGGCAAAAAGAATATGAAAAACTAAGGACAATAGTTCTTGACTGTGGGCTTACCGAAGAATTAAAGTGGGGTTGCCCTTGTTATACGTTGGGGAAAAGCAACATTGTTTTAATACATGGATTTAAAGAATACTGTGCACTCCTGTTTTTCAAAGGAGCCTTATTAAATGACCCCAATGGCATTTTAATCCAACAAACAAAAAATGTGCAGTCGGCCCGGCAAATGCGGTTCACCAATACCAAGGAAATAGTTAAGCTGGGAAAAAATATTAAACAATATATCAATGAAGCCATTGAAGTGGAAAAAGCAGGATTAAAAGTTCAACTAAAAAAAACTACAGAATTCGAAATGCCTGAAGAGTTTCAAACTCAATTAAATAAAAAACCTGCCTTGAAAAAAGCTTTTGAAGCATTGACACCGGGAAGACAAAGAGCCTACCTCTTTTATTTTTCACAACCTAAACAATCAAAAACCCGGGAGGCAAGAGTTGAAAAATATACGAAGAAAATTCTCGCTGGAAAGGGATTAAATGATTTATAAACTCT
The DNA here is from genome assembly GCA_039927535.1 of Chitinophagaceae bacterium. Lineage (GTDB taxonomy): Bacteria > Bacteroidota > Bacteroidia > Chitinophagales > Chitinophagaceae > JJ008. Next base: position 4,160 of record JBDSUW010000073.1, read on the forward strand.
CTCTCAGTTTCTATTTAAAAGTTTGAATTTTTACCACAGAGACAATAAATAATTTATTAGGATGCCTTACAGTTAAATGTCACGCATCTTTTTTATCTTTAAGAAATGAGATACTTCTTATCCGCTATATTGTTCCTGTCAATAGTTGTAAGAACAGAAGCTGCAACAGTTGACACTGTCAATATTTACAGCAAGGTTATGCAAAAAGAAATTAAATGTGTAGTGATAAAACCGACGATAGTACAAGATGAAAACATTTCACTACCAGTCGTTTATTTACTGCATGGTCATGGTGGTTGGTATAGTAACTGGATTATCCGTGTGCCCGAGTTGAAAGATTATGCAGATCAATATAAATTGATGATCGTTTGTCCTGATGCAGCTAACAGTTGGTATTTTGACAGCCCGATAGATTCATCATTGCGATATGAAACATTCATAAGTAAAGAAGTACCTGACTATATAGAAAGCCATTATCCTGCAATAAAAAACAGAAATGCAAGAGCTATAACTGGCTTAAGCATGGGGGGGCATGGTGGATTATTTTTGGGCTTTCGCCATGCCAATTTTTATGGTGCTTGTGGCAGCATGAGTGGCGGAGTAGATATCCGTCCATTTAAAAAAAATT
>JBDSUW010000074.1:0-5519 GCA_039927535.1 Chitinophagaceae bacterium
AATAAAAGCGGCCGCTCATCACTGAGCAGCCGCTTCCAAATTTTTATCTGCTACCTGTTTATTGAAATTTATCAACCAGAATATTTGCTGCCGTATTGATTAGCGTCTCCAGTAATGAAACATTCCTTTCCAAAACAACAATTGTTTCCTGTTTTCTTTCGATTTCTGCCACCGGCATATTATTGTTTTGCATCACCACTATTTGTTGCCGTGTTCCAATTAATCTTTCCAGCGCATAATCTAAAATGGACTGGCTATAATACATCTGGTCTCTTCCAACCTCTATTGTGTTATAATAATCCGTTCTGTTCTGCAAATAATTATTACTATATCCCTTTTTATTATAGGGAGGACATTCACCCATAATATCTCCATGGTTCATATGTGCCTTAATTGCATTGGATGAAACCCGAATGGTAACCTGAGATTCATCATTACTATTAAACTTATGACAGATTAATACCTTTTCATTATTCTTATTTTTATTCCGATCTTTAAAATTTTCAATGGTCCAATTATAGTCATAATCTTTACTATTGATCTTTTTATAATACCCCTTACCCTTTTCGTTTTCATTTTCTATATGGGAGGAATTATTATTTTTATCCTTTTTGTTATTTTGCTCCATCATATCGTCTGCCTCTTTATTTGTACTTACTTTTTCCTTTTTACCTTGACTATTTTTTTCCTTTTTATCCTGGTTGTTCTTCTTTTGATTTTTGTTACGATCGTCTTGTTGAAAAGAAGTTAAAGCAATGGCTGTAACAAATAGTAAAAACAAACTCAATCCCGTTATATATTTTTTCATAGTACTAATTTTAATTATTGTTTTTAAATTCCGCATCCAACTTTTCCAAAGAAGATTCTACTTTTTTTGTTTGTTCGTCCATTTTTTCAACCGCTTCATTTATACTTTTTGAAGTGGAGTCCATCGTTTTGATTTCAATTTCCTCCGTCTGATTATTGTTTTTATCACCGCAGGAACTTACTGTTAATATCACTATAAATGCTAATAAAGTAGGCCATTTTAAATTTTTCATGTTGATTTTAAATTAGGTTACAAAGTAAATTTTTATCAGGAAAAACTGTTTTAATACTTACCATCTAACAAAAACCTATCCAATTAAGGAGAATCGTCTTAATTGCATTCAAATTAAGTGTAAAAGGGCATAACACTACTGAAGTTACGGTATAAATTATTTAAATACTTGTAATGATTTATAAGGCAATCACCACTCAAATTCGTATCACTAATACCCCGGTCACCAAAAACTTGATTATTGCAAAAACAACATAGTTCGTGAAGACACGACCCATTGCAAATAATTACCCACCGCCCTTTTCATATCTCCACGAACCGAATTACCCAAATAAAAATGGTTTGCGAAAACACAAACCATTACAAATTTATTTGATCAGATAACTTACTCCTTAAAAATTTTCTTCAACTCCGCCAGCTTTGCCTGAAAAGGATTTAAGGGCGGAGAAGGCTTATTTCTCTTTACGGTAATTCTTGTTTCAATAACTATTGTTCGTGGAGACACGAACCATTGCAAGCAAAAAATCATCTAAAGCTTTACTCTTTAAAATTTTTCTTCAACTCCGCCAGCTTTGCCTGAAAAGGATTTAATGGCGTAAAAGGTTTATTACCCTTTTCAGCAATTTTTCTTTCCGTCTTTATTTCTTCACGGCTAACTACTCCCCCATCTTTCAGTGATAATGCAATCCTCTTTCTTGCAATATCAACTTCTAAAACTGTCGCCATTACTTTCTGCCCAAGCTTCACCGCTTCATTTGGATCACTTATAAAACGATTGGCTAAATGAGAAATATGGATTAGCCCGTCCTGCTTCACTCCTACATCTGCAAAAGCGCCAAAGTTGGTTACATTGGTAATGATGGCAGGAATTTTCATTCCGGGTTTCAGATCTTCCATCGTACTGACTCCATCTGCAAATCGAAACTCTTCAATCGGAGAACGGGGATCTCTGCCCGGCTTTTCCAGTTCTTTCAAAATATCTTCAATAGTAAACTGTCCGATTGTTTCTGAAATAAAATCTTTTGCTTTTAATTGTTTTCTTGTCTCTGCATTTTGTATCAATTCGGGAACAGTACAACTTGCTTTGATTGCCATTGCTTCCACCACATGATAGCTTTCAGGATGCACAGCCGAATTATCCAATGGATTTTTTGCATTGTTTATGCGTAAGAAACCAGCACATTGCTCATATGCTTTTGGCCCGAGTAACGAAACTTTTTTCAATTCTTCTCTATTGGTAAAAGGTCCGTTCTTCATTCTGTACTCAACTACATTCTTGGCAACCGAATTAGTAAGGCCAGAAACATAGGCCAGCAAATGTTTGCTTGCCGTATTTACATCCACACCAACAAAGTTCACACAGCTTTCTATTGTTTGATCCAATGATTCTTTTAGGCGATTCTGGTTGACATCATGCTGATATTGTCCTACCCCAATACTTTTGGGATCAATTTTAACCAACTCACTCAACGGATCGAGTAATCTTCTCCCGATGCTGATAGCACCACGAACCGTTACATCTTCATCCGGAAATTCTTCTCTGGCTACTTCACTAGCAGAATAAATAGAAGCACCGCTTTCATTTACCATAAACACTGAAACAGTTTTGCCAAAATCAATACCTCTTACTAATTGTTCAGTTTCTTTACTCGCTGTACCATTACCATATCCGATGGCATCAATATCATATTTGGCAACCAATTCTTTGATGGTTTGCACAGCACCATTCCAATCGTTCTGTGGTGCATGCGGAAAAATAGTATTGTATTTTAAAAATGTTCCTTGTTCATCCAGACAAACAACTTTACAGCCACTGCGAAATCCCGGATCGAGGGCCATTATTTTTTTATGTCCCAATGGAGAAGCCAGCAGCAACTGACGAAGATTTTCTGCAAATACTTTTATCGCTTCTGCATCGGCCTTTGTTTTACTCAGCATTCTGAATTCCGTTTCGATAGAAGGTTTTAATAACCGTGAAAAAGAATCTTCAATTGCTAACCCCAATTGCTGCGAGGCTTCATTGTGAACGGTGATGAATTTTCTTTTTAATTCATCTATGGAAGATTCTTTTTCAATATTGATATCCATAATAAGGAAACCCTCCTTCTCTCCTCTGCGGATCGCCATTATCCTGTGCGAAGGACAATTGGCCAACAGTTCTTTGTATTCAAAATAATCTCTGTACTTCTGTGCATCTGCTTCATCTTTCTTTGTGGTCAATACTCTTGAACTGAATATGGCAGATTCTGTAAATATTTTACGTACAGTATTTCTTGCCGTTTCATTTTCAGCAATCCATTCCGCCATAATATCTCTTGCACCTTGCAATGCTTCTGCAGCATCTGTTACCTGATTGGTAATATATTTTGCTGCTTCTTCATTTACATTCAATGCTTGTTGCGCAAATAATAAAGTTGCTAAAGGCTCTAAGCCTTTTTCGATTGCAATAGAAGCTTTTGTTTTCCGTTTTGGTTTATAAGGCAGATAAATATCTTCAAGTTCTGTAGCATTGATGCAATCTTCAATCCGCTTTTTTAATTCAGGAGTCATCTTACCTGCTTCTTCAATTGTTTTGCTAACGGTTTCTTTTCGTTTTTCCAGTTCATTAAAATATTTAATCTGGTCAAGCACATTACCGATCTGTACTTCATCCATATTACCAGTAGCCTCTTTTCTGTAACGGGCAATAAAGGGCAATGTTGAGCCTTCTGCATGTAACTCGAAAATGCTGTTGATCTGCTTTAGGGCCAGATTAAGTGTGCTAGCAATATGTTGGGAGTATTTTAAATCCATTTCTTTTTGTTAGGACATCAAATGTAATTGACTTGGAGAAAAAATAAATTTGTTTGTTAGGCCTTAATTTCTCTATCACTCCAGTTCATGTCACAATGAACTGATATATTGCAAAAAGTAATTGTCTTATAAAGACACATATTATTATAAAGTAATTGCAACCACAGTGTTATTTTTTATCCTTAATTATTAAAATTTTACAATCCCAGCCATTATCTTTGCACCTGATGAAATTTTTCAGCCTCATATTGAGTTTCTTACTATTGTACATGTCATGCCTTCCTTGTGGCGACACTCAGGAGTGCAATGAAAAGGCTTTGCAAACAATTGTAGCAACAAATAATCACCAGGATCATCAACACTCAACTGAAGCCTGTACTCCTTTTTGCAGTTGTTCTTGCTGCTCTGCATCAGTAGTATCTCAGCCTATTACAAAAAATCAACTGGCAAAAATTTTCGCTGATACTCCAAAATTTCCTTTTCAAACAGACTCCTTCCTTTCACAGGAATTTTCTTCTATCTGGCAACCTCCTAAAATAATTTAATTATTTTCTTATTCAATTAAAAGTATAATTCCACTGGCGGATTGTACTGTTTGTTTCATTTTTTACGATGTAAGAATGACAAATAAAAATTCAATAAGGCGAACAACCTATAGTGTCAGCTCAATTAAAATTATTGCAATACCTCTTATTATGTTATTCTATTTGCGGGTTTCGCTAAATGAATATTTCATTATCAGAGTGATACAATTAAATAGAAAGAAATTATGCTTAATAAAATAATACAGTTTAGTATTAAGAATAAACTTGTCATTGGTTTGATGACACTGACACTTATTATCTGGGGCATTTGGAGTGCAACCAGATTACCTATTGATGCACTGCCGGATATAACAGATAACCAGGTGCAGATTATCACACAATCCCCCACATTGGCGGCACAGGAAGTAGAACAGTTTGTAACCTATCCCATCGAAAAAACAATGGCCAACCTGCCGGATATTGTAGAGATGCGTTCTTTTTCCAGGTTCGGGTTAAGTGTAATCACCATTGTTTTTGAAGAACATGTAAATATTTATTTTGCCCGGCAATTAATAGGGGAAAAACTAAAACAGGCAGAAAGAGAAATACCGGCAGGAATGGGAAAACCGGAACTGGCCCCAGTTACCACCGGTTTGGGCGAAATATATCAATATGTAATTCATCCCAAAAAAGGAAGTGAAGAAAAATATTCTGCTATGGACTTGCGTACTATGCAAGACTGGATAGTAGCGAGGCAACTCTCGGGAATTGCAGGTGTTGCTGAAGTAACCGCCTTTGGGGGCATAACCAAACAATATGAAGTAAGCATTAATCCCGAGCAGCTTAAAGCAATGAATGTTACCCTTACAGAAATTTTTGAAGCACTGGAACATAATAATGAAAACACTGGCGGCGCATACATCGATAGAAAGCCCAATGCTTATTTTATACGAGGTATTGGTATGGTGAAAAACTTTGCGGACATAGAAAACATTATAGTAAAAAATTCGGGTATCGGTATTCCTGTACTGATAAAAGATGTTGCAAAAGTGCAGTTTGGATCGCCACCACGGTATGGTGCAATGACTTATAACGGTGAAAAAGAAGTGGTAGGTGGAATCGTTTTAATGTTGAAAGGCGCTAATAGTTCTGATGTAGTAACC
>JBDSUW010000075.1:0-15521 GCA_039927535.1 Chitinophagaceae bacterium
GTAAGTTATGCACAGCCATCAAATTTTATTTTGAAATCTGAAGCTTAATTGTAACTTAGCAATAGAATTTAATGGGTTAGTAAGTAAAAGGGCCAATCGAAAGATTGGTCCTTTTTACGTTTAGAAAACAAGGAATTAACTATCCTTAAAAACTTGGCGCATTTTTATCTTTTATGATAAAAAATATATCGTTCTTTCTACTGTTTTTTTTAATCCTTGTTCAAACATTCATTAATTCAAAATCCAAACATTTAATTTTATCGCATGAGCAAAATAAAGACATCGTTTTTTTGTCAGCAATGCGGTTATGAAAGTGTAAAATGGGTCGGTCAATGTCCTTCATGCAGTCAATGGAATACTTTCGTTGAGGAACAATCACAAAAAGATAATTTAAAAAATAATAACACCTGGAAAGATTATAACGAAGAGAAAAGAATCACTAAAACAATTGCTTTAAGCAAAATAAAAAGCAGTGAAGAAAAAAGAATGCCGACAGCCGATCCGGAATTAAACCGGGTATTAGGTGGCGGCATTGTTCCGGGTAGTTTAGTTTTAGTTGCCGGAGAACCTGGCATTGGGAAATCCACTTTGTTTTTGCAAAATGGATTATGGATGAAAGATATTACTGTTCTATATGTAAGTGGTGAAGAAAGTGAGCAGCAAATAAAAATGAGGGCGGAGAGAATGAAACAAGGCCCGTCATCAGGAATAGGTGATAATTTTTATTTGCTAACCGAAACTTCTACGCAAACAATTTTCCAGGAAATAAAAAAGTTGAAACCTCAGTTAGTAATAGTTGACTCAATTCAAACATTACAAACTCCTTTTATAGATTCTTCTCCCGGAAGTGTATCACAAATAAGAGAATGTGCTGCCGAGTTTCAACGTTTTGCTAAAGAAACAAACACTCCGGTTTTTCTCATCGGACATATTACTAAAGATGGAAGTATAGCAGGTCCAAAGATTCTGGAACATATGGTAGATACGGTTTTACAATTTGAAGGAGATCGTCATTACGCCTATCGTATCCTCCGCACATTGAAAAACCGCTTTGGTAGCACATCTGAATTAGGCATTTATGAAATGACAAGCGAAGGAATGAGAGGTGTACTTAACCCAAGCGAAATATTAATTACACAAAAAGAAGAACAACTTAGCGGAATAGCTATAGCCGCAACGATTGAAGGCATGCGGCCATTATTAATTGAAGTGCAGGCATTGGTTACACAATCTGTTTATGGCACTCCGCAAAGAACAGTAACTGGTTTCGATTTGCGTCGGTTACAATTGTTATTAGCAGTATTGGAAAAAAGAGGTGGCTTTCATTTTGGAGTAAAAGATGTTTTCTTAAATATTGCCGGTGGTATAAAAGTAGAAGATCCATCTATTGACCTTGCCGTATTATGCGCCTTACTATCTTCCTATGAAGATGTAACCATTCCTCAGCAAATATGTTTTGCCGGAGAAGTTGGTTTGAGTGGTGAGATAAGAGCCGTTAACCGTATTGACCAGCGCATTGCCGAAGCTGAGAAACTTGGATTTGAGAAAATCATTGTTTCAAAATACAACCAGAAAGGGCTACCTAAGGAGAAATTCAACCTGCCTGACCGGCAGGCAGGTATAGAAATTGTTACGATGGGCCGGGTTGAAGAAGTTTACAAACATTTATTTTAAATCTGCATGATTTTCTTAAAAGAAATAAAGGAATCAGTACTTCATTTGTTATTTCCACATGTATGCACCGGCTGCGGCAATGATATTCTGGATAAGGAAAGTGTTTTATGCATGCGTTGTATAGATGCCATGCCGGAAACTAATTTCGAATTACATCCTGATAATCCGGTTGAAAAAATGTATTGGGGAAGATTGGCTTTAACCAGCGGCACAGCACAGTTCTACTTTACTAAAGAATCTTTGATGCAGCATTTAATGCATCAGTTCAAATACAAGAGCAACAGAGAGCTTGGCCTGCAACTCGGTAGAATAATGGGCGAACAAATTAAAAAATCTGACCGCATCAATGCAGATGCCCTGATTCCATTACCACTATTTCCTGCTAAAGAAAAAAGAAGAGGATACAATCAGGCTACTTTATTATGTAGAGGAATGGCAGAAGCAATGAACATCCCTGTAATAGATAATGCTATTATCAGACCTCAGCAAACAGAAACACAAACGAGCAAAGGAAGAGTAGAACGTTGGAAAAATATGGAAGGGAAATTTGTATTGGATAATCCTGAGGTAATAAAGAACAAACATTTATTGCTGGTAGATGATATTGTAACAACAGGAGCTACATTAGAAGCTTGCGGCAATGAGTTATTGAAAGGCGAAAATGTAAAAATCAGTATAGCTACGCTTTGTGTAGCTTCCCGATAGAACTTTTCCCACAAAGACACAAAGAACACAAACTATTTATATTAGATGTCTAAGAGGTTTTCGTAATATCATTATAAGTTATGCAATTCTTACATTATTTTTGATACCAATGAAAATCACCGGCCTTATTACCATATCCTTGATGCTATTATTAAACTCCTGCCGGAAAGATTCTTTTATTACTTCTCCCGATGCTAGAGTTGCTATTTCTGCCGACACATTAAAGTATGATACTGTTTTTGTAACAACCGGTTCCACTTACCGCAGCTTTACCATCTTTAATGATAATGATCAGAAGCTTAGAATTTCTTCATTGAAATTGTTGGGCGGATCTTCTTCTGTTTATAAAATGAATGTAGATGGCACTCCCGGCAATCAGTTTTCCAATATCGAAATAAATGCAAACGACAGTCTTTATGTTTTTGCTCAGGTAAATGTAAACCCTAACACAGCCAATCTTCCATTTATATTAAGAGACAGTATCGAAATAAATTATAATGGCAAAAGAAGATTGGTGCAACTAGAAGCCTGGGGACAAAATGCACATTTCTTCCGCAACAGAGTGATTGCTACAAACGAAACTTGGAACAATGATCTGCCCTATGTAATTCTGGGTTCACTTTTGGTCAATCCAAACCAAACACTCACTATTAATAAGGGTTGCCGTATTTATATACATGCTGATGCGCCGATTGTTGTTGATGGTTCTTTAGTTGTAAACGGTCTAAAAGACACTGTTGACCGAGTTTCTTTTCAAGGCGACCGGTTAGATGAACCTTATAAAAATTTTCCTGCAAGCTGGCCGGGCATATTTTTCAGAGCAACTTCTAAAGAAAATGTACTGACGTATACAAACATCAAAAATGCATTCCAGGGAATTGGCATCATTGATCCATCGCCCAATGCTAATCCAAAATTAATATTGAACGAATGTGTAATTGACAATGCTTACGATGCAGGGATTATTTCTATCAATTCAAGTATTAGAGCAAGAAATACACAAGTAAGTAATTGCGGTAAAAATTTATTTCTTGTAAAAGGTGGCGATTATCAGTTTACACATTGCACTGTAGTCACTATTGGCAACAGGTATATAGACCATAAAGATCCGGTATTAACATTAACCAACTTTGACAATACAAGTACAGCCAGCCTTACTGCATTATTCCGAAATTGTATTTTCTGGGGTGAAGGCGGCTTGGTAGACAATGAAGTAGTAGTTGGTAAAAACGGGACAGGAACTTTCAATGTAACCTTTGATTATAACCTTTGGAAAGTGCTATCAATACCAACAAATATTACAAGTAATCAGATCATCAATAATCAATCTCCGCAATTTGACAGTCTAAATAGCTCTAAGAACTATTATAGTTTTAGGTTGCAAACCGGCTCTCCTGCCATCAATAAAGGAACAAATGCCGGTGTTTCAACCGATCTGGATGGCAAACCCCGGCCTGTGGGCCTGCCTGACCTAGGTTGTTTTGAAAAACAATAACAAGTCAGTCAATCCCACTGAACAATAAGTTCGTAGCTTTGTTATTCAATTCACAAAAAAGAAAGAAATGAAAACATTAATGATCTCCTTATTTATCGCTGCTACATTAACAGGCGGTTCCATATATGATTTCAATGTGGATGGACTGGATGGTAGTAAAATTGATTTCTCCAAATACAAAGGACAAAAAATAATGATCATAAATACTGCATCAAAATGTGGTAATACACATCAGTATAAAGACCTTGAGGCTTTGTATGAAAAATACAAAGGCAAACTGGTTATCATTGGTTTTCCGGCCAACAACTTTGGCGGACAAGAACCTGGCACCGCAACAGAGATTCAAGAGTTTTGCAAACAGAACTATGGTGTAACATTTCCAATGGCTGATAAAGTTTCTGTAAAAGGCGATGATACTCATGAACTGTATAAATACCTGAAAGAGCAAGCCGCCGCAAAAGGTTTTATTGATCCTGTAACTTGGAACTTTGGAAAATTTCTGATCAATGAGAAAGGAGAGTTGATTGCAACTTTCAGTCCGAAGACACAGCCAATGAGTGAGGAGATATTGAAATATTTGAATTAACATTATTAATAGTTTAAAGTAAAAGCGTTCCGGAATCTTTCGGAACGCTTTTACTTTTACAGAATTGTCAGATTCTATAAAAAAGAAGCCATCATTTTTTTGTAACTTTAAATAAAGAAAAATAAAATGCTTACAAAAAGGGAAGTGCTAAAAAGTCTAAAAGATTTGCCAGAAGAGTTTCCGGTTGATGATGCCATTGATCGGCTTATTTTATTACATAAAATAAATAAAGGCAAGACGGAAATCAAAGCAGGAAAAGGACTGACAACAGAACAGGCAAGAAAAAAATTAAAAAAATGGCTGAATTAATATGGGCTCCTTCTGCCATAAAAGATATTTATTCAATTGCTGAATATATTTCAAAAGACTCCATTCAGGCTGCCGAAAATATAGTAGAACTATTTTTTGATAAAGCTTTAGTTCTGGTCAATCATCCAGCATACGGCAAACCAGTTCCTGAATTACTCAACTCTTCATTTCGTGAAATCTTGGTGAGCCGTTATAGAATTATCTACGAACAAATAGAGGATAATAATATCAACATTATTACAGTTCACCATCAGTCGAGATTATTAAAAAACAACCCTGTTCTTAAAAAGAAGCTTAAATAAATTTTTAAGATAGTTTACTTTCGTTTCAATGCAATTCGCCGATATTATAGGACAAAAAGAAACAAAGCAGCAGTTGGCTGAACTGGTGCAGCATAACCGCCTTAGCCATGCTTTACTTTTTTTGGGTCAAGAAGGAAGCGGCTCTTTATCGCTTGCTATTGCATTTGCTCAATATATTGTTTGTGAGAAAGTGAATGGAGGAAAGTTAGGTGTTGGGAGTCAGGTGTCGGGCACATCACTTTTCGGAGAACCTGAAACATCCAACGTCGAACCTCCAACAATTAGCGATAGTTGTGGCATTTGTTCTGCCTGTATTAAAACTCAACAATTAGTTCATCCTGATATTCATTTCTCTTATCCTACTGTAACTACGAAACCGGGGGAAAAACCTGTAGCCACCGATTTTATTACGGACTGGAGAGAGTTTGTAAAGCTTAGTCCGTATGGCAATTCTTACGACTGGATAGAGCAGATAAAAGAAAAAGAAAACAGTCAGGGAAAAATAACAGCGGAAGAATGTAACGACATCATCCGCAAGCTGAGCCTGAAGAGTTTTGAAAGTGTTTACAAAATCCTCATCATGTGGATGCCCGAAATGCTCGGCACCGAAGGCAATAAATTATTAAAACTGATTGAAGAACCACCACCCAATACATTATTTATACTGGTAACAGAAAATGAAGCACAGGTATTGCAAACTATTGTAAGCCGCTGCCAGTTAGTAAAAATTCCCTCGTTGGAAATAAGTGAGATTGAAGAAGCACTTATTAGCCGCAATAAAATTGAACCAGTCATAGCTAAACAAGTAGCAGCATTGAGTGATGGTAATTATCATGAAGCTTTGCAATTAGTGCAACATTCTGAAGAAGATTGGCAGAGCCTTTTGAGAGAATGGCTGAATGCCATATTAAAAACCGGGCCCATTGCCCAAACAAAATGGGTGGAAGAGATAAGCCGTCTTGGCCGGGAAAAACAAAAACAGTTTTTGCGTTACTTCAACCATCTATTGGAAGAAGCCATTCACCTCCGCATAAAAGGCGATCAACATAATATGGGCGAAAAAGAACGGGATTTTGCCGAAAAGATCAATAAAATAACCGGAATAGAGCAACAACAAGCTATTATTGAAGAAATAGACCGTGCCAGCTATTATATAGAACGCAATGCCCATGGTAAAATGCTATTTCATGCATTGACCATCAAGCTATACCATATTATTCAGGATAAGATTGTATTTTTGGTGGAATGAGGTGGGCTAAGAGAAAAAATGAGTGAAAGAGAAAAAGAGATTGCCCCAACTGTTTATTAAATTTTTAATGTGTCAATTATCGCTTCTACATATAGTTACAGTTTTCTTTCCTGTTCACAATTGGTGAATAGCGGACAGAAAGTAGAAGTCCCGATTGCTATCGGGAGCGACGCAACGGAAGTTCAATAGAATCTGCCTGTCGGCAGACAGGTTACTACAGTTGGGCTAATCGTCTTCCTCAATTATTAATTTCTAATCCTTAATTAATAACATGAGTTGTACAAGTTGCAGTACCAGTAGTAATGGCAAACCGGGTGGATGTAAGAGCAATGGCGGGTGCAGTACCGGCGGATGTAACCGTATGAACACTCATGACTGGTTGCGCAATTTGCCCATGAGTGATTTTGCAAGTGCCTGCAAAGTGATAGAGGTAACTTTCAGCCAGGGAACCAGAAAAGATTTCTTTCGCAATCCTGCATTACATAATTATGAAAAAGGTGATCTGATATCTGTAGAAGGCATCAGCGGATTTGATGTTGGTGAAGTATCGCTTACTGGTGAGATTGTTCGTTTGCAAATGAAGAAGCGGAATGTAAAAGAAGATAATCCGGAGATGAAAAAAATACTCCGCCATGCTACCGACCGTGATATCGACATCTGGAAACAGAACAAAGCAAGAGAACCGGAAGCAGTTATTCGCAGCAGAGCAATAGCCCGGCAACTGAAACTGGATATGAAAATAAGCCAGGTAGAAATGCAGGCCGACGGACGCAAAGCAACTTTCTTTTATATTGCCGATGGCAGAGTTGACTTTCGGGAACTTATTAAAGTATATGCATCAGAATTTAAAGTAAAAGTAGAGATGCGCCAGATTGGTGCCCGGCAGGAAGCTGGTAAAGTAGGCGGCATTGGTAGTTGCGGCAGAGAACTTTGTTGTAGTACCTGGCTCACCGATTTTAAATCGGTAAACACGGCGGCGGCCCGTTATCAAAATCTTTCTATCAATCAAACAAAACTAAGCGGACAGTGTGGCCGCCTTAAATGTTGTTTGAATTATGAACTCGATACGTACTTAGATGCATTGCAACATTTTCCTGACAACTGCGATGTGATACAGGTTACCAAGAGCAATGCCTTCCTTGTTAAAAAAGATATTTTCAAAAACCTGATGTGGTACACATTGCCCGACAGCAACAAGCAGTACCCATTAACCATTGAAAGAGTTATTAAAATAAAAGAACTAAACCAACAAGGCATACGACCTGATGATCTTGAACCAGTGGAAGTAGTTTCTTCTAAAATGGTGGAGAAAGAACCAGAGTTTGTAGAGCTGGTAGGACAAATAAGTTTAAAGAGCTTAGATAAAGCAGCCGATAAAAAACGTCAGCAAGACCGCAATCAGAATCAACAGAGAGGCCAGCGACCACAGCAACGGCAACAACAGCAAGGCGATAACCCACAGCAGGGCGGCGGTAATCAACAGCGTCAGCAAGGTGGCAACAATCAAAATCGCCCCAACAGAAACAGACCAAGACCTAACCTGCCTGACCGGCAGGCAGGCAATCCAAACAGAAACAGAGGTGGGCAACAAGGCGGCAATCAGCAAGGGCCAGATAAACCTAACTAAAGAAAGAGTATATAAAATTCGGCGTACTTAGTAAATTATAAATAGTAATTTCATAACATGAAATTCCCAAAAGTAATTACTGCAATTTCGAAGGGAAAGTATAATATCCATCTTTCATTTGAAGATGGGGTTGAAGGCATTGTAGATCTTTCTGATATGGCAGGCAAAGGCATTTTTACTGCTTGGGACAAAGATGATAATTTCAATAAGGTTTTTATTGAAAAAGAATCTGGTGCCATTGCTTGGCCAGGCAATCTGGATATTGATACATTGAACTGCTACATTCAGATAAAAGAAATGACTTACAGTTAATACAAACAAAAGGCAAATGCCATCCATTAGCCGTTTTCTTGGAATCGTTATATATTTTTATTATCGGGATCATAATCCACCCCACTTTCATGCTGTTTATGGAGAGTTTGAGGCTGAAATTGTAATTGAGGATCTGTCAGTGGATGTTGGATATTTACCTCCCAGAGTTTTAGGACTGGTAATGGAATGGGCTGCATTACATAAAGCTGAGCTTTTTGGTGAACTGGGAAATAGGCAGAAAGGGTAAAGCGTTTAAGCAAATACCTCCGTTGATTTAGGTATAGAAAAAGCAAAGAAGAAACAATACAATTAGAAATAGAGGAAATCAGCAGCAGCCATATAATTCGCAACAAACAGTTCGCTATTAATAAGCCTAGAAATTTATTAGCCCAACTGTAGTACTACGATAATCGTCTGTTGGTCGCACTTTTCATCGTTCGGTTTCTATTCAGCAATTTGTTGCATGTCTATATTTGTTTTAAAAAAATAACAACGCTGGCTATATTTTGCACAGTAAAGGTTATATCATAAATTTATTTCTTATCGGTAATTTAAATGAACTCATATATTTTATAGTCTTCCTATTGACACTATCTTGTTCAAATCGTAGGACTGAGAAAATCAATACAAACAGTTTTGAAAATATTGCCGTAATCAATTATGACTCTTGCCAAAAATGGAATTTACCATTAACATCATTTAGAGTTAAATATCCCTCGAATTATAAATTATTTTTTCATTTAAATAATGAGTATTTAAAACTAAAAACTCTAATGATAGCGGCTACGTAGAACAAGAGCTTTCATTTGGCAAAAGTCAAAACATACAAACAAAAGAAGATATTGAGGAATGGACTTACAAAGCTGATTCAGCTTTTAATGCTTACAAAACTTACAAAACAAAATTTATTGGTTATAAAAATATTGCTAACATGCAATTATTTATAGTAAATGGTACAATAAATTTTGACCTTCTAAATCTGGCCGACTACAAAGGAGATTATAGAGTTACGATGATGTTAATACCGACCGATATGCAACAAAACGGAGTTTCAATCTCTATCATTACAAAATCATCATCTGATTCATTAAAGAATGCGGATGAAGTAAAACAAATTTTAAATTCACTAGAATTTGATAAAAAATAATAGCTGGCAACATTGGGTTTTATTTCAATTTCTTCCCAGCAATGTCCCGCAGTGTACCATGCATTTAAATAACCATTCCTTTAACCAACCATAAGCAAAATAAAAACCCGGCTTCCTTCTCCTTATATATTCCTTAACTTGTCACCCGGCAAAACCGCACCCAATTCTTAAACCGAATCACTCAAACCATCACCATCATGAGAAAAATAAAATCAACTTTCATTCTTTTAATAAGCTTCACTTTATTTATAAGCAGCAATGCAGCTGCCCAGCTTTCTTCCAAACAGGTAGATAGTTTAGTGCAAAAAGCAATGAAGCAGTTTGAGGTAGCCGGTATTGCTGTAGCCATTGTAAAAGATGGAAAAGTAATTCATGAAAAAGGATATGGTGTAAAATCCATTGCCACCAAGCAGCCTGTTGATGAGCATACCAATTTTCAGATTGCATCCAACAGCAAGGCATTTACCACTACTGCATTATCTATTTTAATAGATGACGGAAAACTTTCCTGGAAAGACAAAGTGAAAACCTATATTCCTGAATTTAAAATGTACAACGAGTATGTAACAGAGAATTTTCTAATTGAAGACCTGCTTTGCCACCGTAGCGGAATGGGTTTAGGTGTAGGAGATTTGATGTTCTTTCCCGATGGATCAGATTTTACAATCAAAGATGTTGTAACAAGCTTCCAACATTTCAAACCCGTATCTGCTTTCAGAACACAGTTTGATTACGACAACCTGCTTTATATAGTAGCCGGTGAAATAATAGCCAAAGTAAGCGGAATGAGCTGGGAACAATTTGTACAGACAAGAATTATGGAGCCTTTGCAAATGAGTCATTCCTTTACATCATTAGCTGGCATGAAAGACAAGACCAACCTGGCAATACCGCATTCAACATCAACCGGAAAAATAAGAACCATCTCTATGTTTGGAGATCAGATGGTTGGTGCAGCCGGTGGCATTGTATCTAATGTAAATGATATGTCGAAATGGATAATCACTCAATTGAACAAAGGCAAGTATGGAAATAATGGAGAAAAGAAATTGTTCGCAGAAGAAAGACAACGGGAAATGTGGCAGTTGCATACACTGCAAAGAACCAGTCGCAATCCCCGTTACAATCAACATTTTGCTGGCTATGGTCTTGGTTGGGGATTATCTGATATAAAAGGAAATTTAAGTGTTTCTCATACTGGTGGCTTGCCTGGTATGTTATCCATTGTTACCATGATACCTGACATGAATCTTGGCATTGTTGTACTAACCAATACAGAAAATGGCGGTGGCGCCGCTTTTAGTGCAATAAGCCGAACAATTATTGACAGCTATTTAGAGCTTGATGATTTCGGATGGATAGATAGATACAGCACTGCAATGGCAGCTAATAAAAGTAATGCTGATTCTGTAACTACAAAAGTGTGGGAGACTGTTACTGCTGCAAAAAATACAATGATCAATCCGCAGGATTACATTGGTGTTTATGAAGACAACTGGTTTGGAAAGGTTGAAATATTTCAAAAAGAAAATCAGTTATGGATTAAATCTTATCGTTCGCCAAAACTAAATGGGGCTATGCATTTCTATAAAGCCAATACATTTGCCATCAAGTGGGAATACCAGGATATGAATTGCGACGCCTTTGCCATGTTTAGTTTAGATGAGAATGGAAAAGCACAAAGTATAAAAATGAAAGGCATTTCGCCTGACATCGATTTTAGTTTTGACTTCCATGATCTGGATCTTCAAAGAGTTAAATAGAAAAAAATGATTTTTAGAGAGGCGACAATTGAAGATATTCCGCAAATTCAAATCGTCAGAAACTCCGTAACGGAAAACACATTGTCAGACCCTGCCCTTGTTCCCGATAAGGATTGTGAAGAGTTCATGTTTGTAAGAGGCAAAGGTTGGGTTTGCGAAATTGATTATCAGATTACAGGTTTTGCCATAGCCGACTTGAAAGAAAATAATATTTGGGCATTGTTTTTATTACCTGCATTTGAAAAGCAAGGTATTGGAAAACGATTACACGACATGATGGTTGACTGGTATTTTACACAAACAAAAAATAATGTGTGGCTCGGCACTTCGCCCAATACAAGAGCAGAAATGTTTTACAGAAAAGCAGGTTGGAAAGAAATTGGCACTCATGGCAAAGGAGAAATAAAATTTGAAATGAGTTTTGATGAATGGACTGCAATAAAGAAAAGTAATATTTAAAAGTATTCGCATGAAAAAATATATAAGGCTCATCCTCATTTTATGTTTGCTTGCAAATAATCTGTTTGCACAAACGGACACTGTTAAGAAAAACTCTACCCCAGCTATTTTCGACAAAATCACAAAAAGCCTCACTGATTTTCAATTAGACACAACAGCAGCTCCGGATGATAAGACGACAAGGAAAATAATTGAGCTAAGAAATCTGAGAGGCGGCTTTAACATCAACGAGGCCATTGATTTCAAGATTGAAGAAGACCGGCAAAAAAATGAGGTTCCAAAAGCTGAGTTAGATAAAGTTGCCACCTTTTTCAAATCAGGAAACGGAAAAAGATGGTTGGACAACGCAATGATCTGGATATACAGAAATCATTTTACCTATAGCGAATTGAAAAAGCTGGTAAAATTTTATAAAACACCAGCAGGCAAAAAAATGGCGACAGAGCTTCCTCTTATTATGGTAAAATCGCTAAGAGCAGGAGAAATGATAAAAGAGTTTTATCCAAAATAAAATAGTATAAGTCAAGTATGATTGTGCAATTTTAATCCTTACCTACCGCCTTCCACCGCTTTTATCAACGCATCCTGAATATTTCCTCTTGTGTTCATTCTTGAAAACTTTGGATTGTGTGCTTATAAAAAAGGTTAAAAAGAAAAACTCACTTTGAATAATGCCTGCCTTGGCCTGAGTTCATAAGCAGAAACGGATTCAATATTATTGAGCAATACAGCCGATGTAAAAGATTTTGTATTAAAAATATTTTGCAATGCCAGCTCATAATCTATTTTAGACTTCTTTGGCTTGTACCGTAAATTCATATCTCCAAAAAGATAATTGGCGGAAGAAGCTAACTGGCTATTAAAATAATAATGCTCTGCCACAAACCTTATCACCCATTTATTA
The DNA here is from genome assembly GCA_039927535.1 of Chitinophagaceae bacterium. Lineage (GTDB taxonomy): Bacteria > Bacteroidota > Bacteroidia > Chitinophagales > Chitinophagaceae > JJ008. The sequence goes on from JBDSUW010000075.1 coordinate 12,533, forward strand.
GTCGGGAAATAATTGATTGAGAAATTTTGATTGGCGGAAGAAATTGTGTTTTTTACTTTTTGTAATTGCGAAGCCGAAGAATAAGTAAAATAATTGGCTGCATAGTCGGTTGTAAATTTTGCGGATAGTTTTGAGCTGATGGTAATACCAGTATTGTAATTTTTATTAGAAAATGTAACCAGGCTATTTTGTTGTAACTGTTGCTGGCTGCCAAAAGTATAGCCATAATTAAAGCCAAAAGAAGTCTTCCAGTCAATAATATATTTACTAAAGCGGCCGGAAATTGTAACCCTGTTTGTATAATTATCCTGTAGCAATGCTATTAACGATTCGAGGCTGCCATTAAATAATTGCCGGTACAGAAGGTTTGATTTATTACGGGAATAAGAAATGCTGCTATTAAAAAAAACAATTTTTAATGGGTTTCTAAAAGTAATCCCGGTGGATATGCTAATATTTTGCGATTCTGCCAATGGTGCATTATTATTTGAAAGGTTTCTGTACGTTTTAAGTATATAACCGCTGGTAATTCCATTAATATCGTCAAAGCTATTCGCAAATGATGCTGACGAATTAAAATTCCATTTGGGAGTAAGTTGATACATTAGTGACAGTGATGGGTTTATGAATAACCTGTTTTTTGTTACTGTGCTTTTAAATCCGGTATCGCTGTATTCAATATTGGTAGCATTTACAGGCAAAGAAAAAGATAAACGAATTTTATTAGTTTCGTACGACCAGCTATTATTTGCATACAAAACATACCGGTTCCATTTCAGGTTGTTTTGAAAAGTATCGGCTATTGATTTATAAACATTACTCTGAATTGTTTGTAAGCTGGTAGTAAACTCTTGCTGCTGAATATTGAATCCGAGTTTATATTGGCTTCCAAATTTTGATTTTCGTTTCCTTATTGAAATGTAATTATCAGTATACAAAGTTTGTAGCCCTGCTTTTTGATACAAGCCATCATATGGTATATTATTATTCAACTGACTTTGATAAAGACCTGGGTATATGGTAAGGTTTTGCGGTAATGATACGTAGCCAATATAAGAACCAAATTCTACAATAATCTTTGCCTTTGTTTTTAACAATTTAAAATCGTTAGCAATAGAATAATACGGATTACTCAATTGCTGATAAATTGTTCCGACATTTAGCACCCTGCTTTTTTCAGATTGCCACCAGCCTTGCAGTTGCAAATTATTTTTCAGGTAAAATTTGGGGGTATTCGCCATCAGCGTAATGTCTGTTTGTACTTTATTCTGATTGCGGTTGTAGTTATTTTGTTCGCTGATTGTTACCGTATCTGCAGGCAAGTAAAATTTTGTAACTACATTACTCAACTGTTCCTGAAAATCGTTAACATAGCTTGTATTTATCCGCAACTGATAATCTTTTTTTAAAGATATTAACAGATTTACCGATGCCACATGAACATTATTAAATAAATAACGCTGCGGAGAAAAAGATGGTGGAGAAGGCTGTACTACATTTACTAAGTCTCTTTTTATAGTTCCGTTTTGAATGGCATTAATATATTCAAAAATATTATGAGATGACAGCTCTCTCAAATTATCTAATCCTGTGTTATTATATTTATAGGTATTTATAAACTGTAGTTTCTTTTTAAACAGCATCGGTGTAGCCTCATTTTCACTAAGGAACGGAGATGCGCCAACACCAATTTTTGCCCTGCCTATTACCCTCATCTTAGCATTACTTTTCAGTTTAATATTTATAGCCGCCCTGTCGCTAAAACTTACACTATCTAATATGCGTATGGGCTGATGGTTTTCCAGCACCTGCACTTTTTCCACCGCATCGGCAGGAATATTATTATTGGCAAGGCCGTATTTATCTTCCAGCAGATCCAACCCCTCTATATAATATTTGTTGATGGGTTTGCCATTGTATTTTATCTGGCCATTAGGGCTTACTTCTATGCCGGGCAACCTTGCTATTATATCGCCAATTACACGGTCTTGTTGTTGTTTAAATTCGGAAGTATTATAATTGATGGTGTCTTTACGCTGCCAAACGGGTGGCGTTTTTACTTTTACTTCAGGTAGTGTAATGGCTTGTGGTGATAAAATAAAATCATAAGCAGCTGATACTGTTGGTATAATAATTTCTTTTTTTGCAAATCCTAAAGAAGAAACATTAACCTTCACAGAATCGTCTTTACCCTGCCATGAAATTGAGTATAATCCATTTTTATTTGTTATAGAATAAGCGAGTACAATATTGCTATTTATTGGAGATAGAGTAACATTTACCGATGCAAGAGGCAGATTCTTTTCATCGACAATTTTCCCTTTCAAAACAAGTTGTGCCTGTACATTGCATATGACTAAAAGCCCAAGAAAAATAAAAAATACAATTTTCATGTGGTTGTTTATCCATATTAGCAAGCAAATTTTTTAAGAAATCAAAAAATATAATTACTATGCTCTTGTGCTAAATATAAAAAATATTCACTATCAAAATATTATTATGCACTTCTATTCCAATTCAATTTTATTGTTGGGAATATTTGTTGGCTTAGAATTAATTGGTATCCCAGACAATTTTAATGTGCCTTTAAAAGCCCCTGAACTATTCATAAATGATTCAGGGTTTTCTAAAGCTGCTGTCTTAACCTTAGTAAATTCATTTTGAGTGGTTTTAACTGCTTTATTTGGTATTGCGACTAATTTTTCACCCATGGATACTACACCTGTAAATTTATAATAAACTTGATTTTTTGAATCTCTAATGTTAATAATTAACCCCGGCAATCCATTAAATTTCCAAGGACCTGTTGGAAATGGCAGAGAGCTACAGAACCAAGCTTCCCAATCTCTTCCCTTATACCTTGCAATTGCCTTTTGGCAAAGCAGGCCATCAATATTCATAGTATCATACTCAACTTTCCAATTAAAGACTGGTTTGTCTTCTTCCCAGAAATAAAAGCTTGAAAACAATGCCTCTCCATATAAAAACT
>JBDSUW010000076.1:0-23944 GCA_039927535.1 Chitinophagaceae bacterium
ATTGATGAAAGCGGCTTGAAAGTACAGTCTGCTATCTTATTAAGCGAAGCAGCAGATTTAGTGAAGAAAGCTGTAGCGTAATTCTTTTTTGTCATTCCGACAAAGGAGGAATCTCAGATATTTAATCCCGGCTCATATGTCGGGATTTTTTCTTTTACTCCGAAGCTATTGCGAAGGAGTTTTAGCCCGGTTCACTCACCGTAATTTTATATGGTGTGAGCAACCGTACTACTATCATAGCCTGTTTTGTCATTCACTTGTACATTCGGTTCACTATTCATTATTTTGAAACGAGGCTGTCCGATTAGTTGTCATTGCGAACAAAGTGAAGTAATCTTTCCTTTTTTCCGAAATCCTTAGACTTATCACCAGAAGCAATTGCTTAACTTTAGAAAATGAGCGAAGCGAATTTGAGAGAAAGTTTTGGAACATTATCAGAAACAATAAACGGTTTAATCAAGTTTGTTATCACCAAGACTTTAATATTCAAAAAGATTGTTTAGTATGCCATCAAAAAAATATTTCACTTTCCCCATCCGATTTTCAAATTGACAAAGTGTATCGTTTTGAAGGAACCTCTAATCCTGAAGACGAGTCAATCCTTTATGCTATTTCTTCGACAAAATTTGACATAAAGGGAACCTTAGTAAATGGTTATGGTATTTCTTCGGACGAAACATTTTCAAAATTGATAGAAAAATTACAAACAAATAAAACACATATCTCTATGGAAAATAAATCACTTGATGCGACATCGCAAAGACCAGAAGGAAACCGGGTTTTAAATGCCCAATTAGTAGAAATGAACTTGAATGAATTCATTGACCAATTAAAGACTGAAACAACCTGGGCAGAGAGTGATCGAAATTCTGTAACTATTTTTAAATCAGAAACGATGAGAATTGTGCTTATGGGACTACACCAAAATGCAGAATTAATACCACATAAAGCCAACGGTGTAATTAGTGTACAAGTATTAGAAGGAAAAATAAATTTCGCTACAGAAGAAAAATCATCCTTGCTTGAAAAAGGACAAATGATAGCATTAAAAGAAAACATTACCCATAGTGTAAAAGCGTTGACAGAAAGTTTTTTCCTGCTAACACTTGCGATGAACAACAAATAGGACTTGTGAAAGTGGCCGTCTGAAAATAAAAAGCTAAAATATCTCCATCCGTTGCTGCAAGTACCGGCAGATATAATTTTCAAGGTCTTTAATAAAAGATTGGTTATACCGGAAAGAAGCAAATAATAATTCTAAATGGGATGTTTGATAAAAACCTGTCATCAAAAGCCGGGTTAGTTCCGGATTTATTTTTGTTCGATCGTTATTTATAAAATGATCTTTTAAATAAGAAATAAGCATATCAGTTTTGTCCCAGATAGATACTTGCGATGTAGCATTGCAAATTGCTTCCAGCTCCTCTTGTACTTTTGGAAAATTATTTTCATTAAAACGGTCAGTTGCCCTCACAGCGTTCAACACAGCAGCCATATTCTTGCCGGCAACCTCTACCTCATCAATCGTTGACATTTTTCTTTTATTTATATTCAGATAGAATAACCTGCATTCCGTAAGTTAGTGTTTATACTTACAAAACTTACTTTTATATTTTCCTGCCAAAAGGTAAAAACCCCTTTTTCCCAACACATTAATCCTGCCAATGCATGTATAAAGCGGTTATTACAAGGCCTTTGGGATTCGGGGTACAGTATTTGACAGTTATTACTGACTGTATGGTGACCTTGAACCAAAACAAAATACAGCATTCTACCTCAATATAATATTATGAAAAAATTTATTGGTTTTCTGATGCTGGCTTTTATTTTATCTGCCAGTATATATTCCTGTCAGCCTGATTCTAAAAAAGAAGTTATTGTAGTTCCTGCCACCACTGCACCGATTATCATTGAAAAGGCTCCTGCTGAAAAAGGAACTACCATTACTTTAGATAAGAACGGTGTAAAGGTTAAAACTAAAAAGATCAATATAGACCTGAAGCAATAATAATCCGTTTGTCCGACCCTTTTTCCCTTTTAAAATGAACCACCATGCAATTTTTGAAAGAACATCTTAATCCCGGTAATTATGAATGGGACAGCCAGTTAATTTATATTGGCGAACCCACCCGCCGTCTTTATAACAGGCATAATGGAAACCAGTTGCTATTTATCATTAATCATTTTGCTGAAACAACAAATACGTTTGATACTAAAAAAGGAGTGTTGATACAAGACATGCTTGATCATGAACTTCCCATTGATGCAAAAAGTGAAATTTCTGTACTGAAATGGTTAAATGAAAAGGCTATTGCCTGATACCTGCTTTCTTACGCAGTTAGTTCTACTCTTTGCGTCTGATGGTGCGACAGCCCAATTCCTGAGCCATTAATTTGCTACCTTAAAGTGCAAAGCATCCCCATCATGTAATAATGTAAAACATCCCCATTTCTGACAGCGTAGGATATAGAATATGGCTTAAAAATTTGTAACTTTAATCAGCAGCGATTAAGAGCAAATGAAGTAACCAATTAAATCAACTATAAATGATTACGCTACGCATAGAACATAAAGTTTCAGATTATGATGGATGGAAAAAAGCATTTGACAGCGATCCCCTCAACCGAAAACAATCGGGTGTAAAGGCTTATCGCATATGTCGTCCTGTAGATGACGATAAATTTGTAATTATTGATCTGGAATTTGACAATATGGAACAAGCACAGGCAACACAAATTGCTTTGCAAAAAATGTTTACAATGATTGAAGGAAAATTAATTTTTAACGGGAAAACACAAATCATCTCGATAACTGAAACAGTAGAATTATAAACATTCTTAACTTATTTCTTCTTCTCAGCATTATCTTCCGTAAGTAATCTTGCGTTTGACGAACTCTCTACAAAGTGCAACAAAGTCCTTATTATGTCATGATCGTAGAATGAGTTTTTCAAAAATGTTCCCAATTATCTTTGCAATATGAGTTTTACAATTCGACGTATACAAGCTGAAGACAATGCGGTTATTGCTACAATAATAAGAAATGTGTTGACTGAGTTTGGTGCTAACAGGCCGGGCACAGTGTTTACTGATCCAACTACAGATGCCTTATTCGAATTATTTAAAAAGAATGGTGCTGCTTATTTTATTGCAGAACATGATGGCGTTAAAGTAGGCGGCGGCGGCATATATCCCACCGAAGGATTGCCGGAAGACACCTGCGAATTGGTAAAGATGTACCTGGCTCCTGCGGCAAGAGGTAATGGCCTTGGTAAAGCACTTATCGAAAAAAATTTGGCCCTTGCAAAAGAATTTGGTTACAAAAAAATGTATTTAGAAAGTATGCCAGAACTAAAACGAGCATTAAATACGTATGCAAAGTTTGACTTCGAATATTTGAGGGCACCAATGGGTAACAGTGGTCACACCGGATGCAGCTTATGGATGATGAAAACATTGTAAAAAGAAAAATTTTAAACGACAGAAACTACTTCCACAGAATATACAGGGCTAAATAAATAGAGCTTGCCTGTTTTTACTTCCTCGCACTTGAATCGCTTTCTTAATTGCTCGCCACGGCGAAAGAGCTTTCCGTCTTTTGTGCGGAACAATTTATTCAAACCAACTTCTTCTACCAACTGGTGGTTGGAACTGCCTTCGTCATACTTTCGCAACACCCGTAGTAACCCATCTTCGGCACAGCTGCTGGCAGCAGGGCTTTTGAGTGAAAGCAGAATTTCTTTTTCCAAATCGGACGGAAAAATTTTGTGTTCTACAAACTGTGAAAGCATCTGACCAAAGATCATCTTCCACTCCTTACCATGCGACTGCACCCTGTTAGCATACTGCTCGAAAGTGAGCAGATGCGCCAGCTCATGCAACAAGGTAATAAGGAAAGCATATTTATTAAGATTACCATTTACACTGATTCGATGGTTTGCATGATTGGTACGATGACGATAGTCGCCCAGTATACTTGCTCTTTCTTTGGCTATAGTAAGATGTACTTTATGCTGCTGCAGATAAGCCAAAACTGCATCGCCAGTGGCGGGTGGTAAATAATTTTGCAGGTATTTGACAGGCACTTCTTTCTTAGGCATGCTTCTTAGGCTTCAGTAACTGCATGAGCTTTCTTGTTTCCAATACAGTGTAAATAATATATAATGCGCCACAAATCAATAAGGCAGGTTTACTAACTGTTTTTTTAGCTACCATAATATAGACAAATGCAGAAATGGCAACTACAAAAAACTTAATGATGAAGCCGGAATAGATGGCTCTTACAAATGCTTGCGGATTTTCTGATTTAAAAGAACGCTGTGTAATAACGAGGGCAGATAAAGAAACAAGAAAAAGAATAAAGTTACCTATGATGACAACAGTGCCATCAATACCATTATTTGCAAACACTCCTCTTCTATCAAGAAACAGAAACAAAAAATTAGAAGCAATCCACCAATAAGTGACTGACTGATTAAAAATCGCTTTTCTATTCATTATTATTTTTTCTGGTAGTTTCTCTGTAGAGTTTATAAAATATTGCTGATAATGCAAGCAAAGGTAAGACACAGGCAAATAAAGGTAACGTATGCAGCCATTTATCAATTTTCAATCCTCCAAAAACTGATAAGCTTATCGCCACCAACAGTTGTGTGCCGAGCCCGGCATACTTCATTAAGAATTCCTTGTTGCTACTTTGAGATGGCTTCTGCTTGTTGTTCATTTTTTCTAATCTCTACTATATTAGCACCCATATGGCATTGTCCATTGAAGGTGGCAGTTGGTTCTATCTGCAATTTACCGGCATAGATGTTTCCGGTAACAGATGATTCGCCTCTTAACTGCAACAATTCCTTTGCATGGATGTTTCCAGAAATTTTTCCTACAATGTCGGCCTGGTTGCCCATAATATCACCTTCTACCACACCACTGGTGCCGATGATAACCTTTGCATTGCAATTAATATTTCCGATAACGGTCCCATCAATACGCAGATCGTTGTCGCTTTTGATGTCGCCTTTGAGGGTAGTTCCGGCACCAATAAGGGTGGCGCCACTTCCATTGTTAGTTGTGTTTGACATGTCGGTTTTGTTTTTAGTAAACATAAGTATTGATTTTAGTCATTGGAAATTTCTGCATTTGGCAATTTCAACATCGTTGTATCCATTACAACAGTGTTATCTCCTTTTAATGGTCCGTTTCTTAATCCTGCATCAAATTGTTGTAATAGTAAGATCTGTTTATTGGCTTCATCTACCTGGTATTTTAATTGTTTTAACTCAGTTACAGATTTATAATCGGTACTGGTTCCGGGAATATAATACTTCAAAGGTGTGAAAACGATGAGGGCTACTGTTAAACCCACCAACAACACAAAAACTGTGCTTAACATGATGTAAACACTCAACCTGGATAATTTAAAAGTTACCACTTCCTCATACGTGTCGTCATTCATAACGACAAGCCGGTAGCGGTTTCTAAGCCTTTGGAGGGTAGAACCTGCCTCTAATTTTACCATAACCACATTTTTGGCTTTAAAGGTAAGGAATGACGGTTTGTAATGCCCATTTAGTCCCGTCAAATTGAACTAAAAAAAATGGCCTATTTTTATACTAAATAGTTTGAAATTCAGTTAATAAGACTTTAGATTGCGACGGAAAATGCGACTGACTCGAAATACTTTTATTGTTGTTCTCCTCCTTATCCTCTGCCAGATCAGTTTACCTGTTTTCAGCCAGTTGGGGATACCTATTACTATCTCAAAACCAAAGGAATACGAAGAAAGGGTTTTACGGTCTGAAAAATCGGAAGACACAAAATTTACCCTGCCAAAGCGATTAATTCAAAATACTGTTACGCATTACAACTATTACTATAATGCCAATACCAAACTGAATGAAGTATTGGAAAGGGCAAAAGAAGGGTTTAAAGACGATTATTCGGAATTACTTCCCTTCTATAATTATTCTCTTGATGCAACTGCCGGAGATTCCATACAACTTGATTCAATAACTTATAAATCCTCCAGCGGTATTGCTTTGCATGATTTGCGAAACGATTGGGTAGATAATCTTTATTTATTGTGGGGCGCATCTTTCTACCTCCAAAAAAAATTTGATTCTGCTTACCTGATGTTTCAATTTATCAATTATGCATTTGCTCCAAAAGAAAAAGATGGATACTATCTGACGATTGGAAGTGCAAGAGATGGCAACTCAGCTTATAGCATTGCTTCAAAAGAAAAAAACAGCTTAACAAAAAAAATATTTTCAGAACCGCCAAGCCGTAATGATGCATTTATCTGGCAGATAAGAAATTTTTTAGCACAAGATCAGTTTGCTGAAGCATCGAGTTTAATTCTGGCGTTGAAAAATGATCCTGTATTTCCAAAACGATTACATAACGATCTTTCAGAAGTACAAGCTTATTGGTTTTACAAACAAAACAGGTGGGACAGTGCAGCATTGTATTTAACCAATGCATTAAGCAATGCCACTACCCTGCAGGAAAAGGCTAGATGGGAATATTTGGCGGCACAACTTTTTGAACTATCAGAAAATTATAAAGAGTCAGAAAAATATTATGGTAAGGTAAGCAGCCATACCACTGATCCGATACTTGATATTTATGCAAGACTTTCCACCATTCGTGTAAACAAGGATGGCGGGGAGCAAACTATTGATAAAAATGTAGCCAAACTGATAAGAATGGCTAAGCAAAGTAAGTATGAAGATTATCGTGACATTATTTACTATATGGCTGCACAAATGCAATTGCAAGGTAATAATATTAACGAGGCAATGGCATTGCTTTTAACAAGCACAAAATATTCTAACAATGGAGAAGAACAAAGAAATAAGGCTTTCCTTCAACTGGCCGATCTTTCTCTTGCAAAAAAAGATTATCGCCAGGCTTATAATTTTTACGACAGTCTTCATTTGAATGATCCAACTCTAAAAAATGTGGAGGAAATAACAGCTAAGAAAAAATCGCTGGGCATTATTGCAAGCAATATGGAGATAATTGAACGGCAGGATAGCCTGCAATATATTGCCGCTATGTCAGAAGATGATCGAAAAGACTTTGTAAAAAAACTGGTGAAGCAGCTTCGCAAACAGCAGGGATTGAAAGATGAACCATCATCAACTGGTTCTCCTTTTATCACTCCTACAATACCCTCTTTATTTCCTACCAGCTCAAAAGGTGAATGGTATTTTTATAATACTGCTTCCCGTTCAAGAGGACAAGCAGACTTTAAAGCCAGATGGGGAACCAGAGCCAATATGGACAATTGGCGAAGAAGTGCTGCAACAGGAAATATAATAGCAAACAACATCGCAGGGCAAGATCCGAATAACAGAACTTCCGATGGGCAGCAAGAAACTGAGTTATCTTTCGATGCGCTATATGATAAGCTTCCATTAACACCAGAAGCAATAAAAGTTTCTAATGACTCCATCCAGGAAGCAATGCTTGAACTTGGAAAAGTTTATATCCAGCATATTGAAGATTGTAATGCCGGCACTTCCACATTGGAAGAATTAAGAACAAGATTTCCTGCATTTGCAAAGATGGATGAAGTATTATTTAACCTGTTTTACTGTTATAACAAAAATGGTGATACAGCTAAAGCAGCAACGCTGAAAAAGTCATTATCACAGAACTATGCTAACAGCAATTACAATAAAATACTGACGACAGGTATCAATCCAAATTCAGGACTACCAAACCCTGAAGCAACAAAAACATATGAAAATATTTATGACTTATTCATAGAAGGAAACTTTGCCGAAGCAATTGCACAAAAGAAGAAAGCAGATAGCATTTACAACAAAAATTTCTGGACACCGCAATTGCTTTACATAGAAGCTGTTTATTATGCAAAACAAAGAGAAGATAGTGCTGCCAAAAAAGTATTGACCGATCTGATAACACAGTTTGGCAACTCGCCATTAAAAGAAAAAGCAGCTACATTACTCGATGTATTGGGCCGAAGAGCACAGATAGAGGAAGAACTAAGAAATATGGTGGTAACTCGTTTACCCGATGATAAAATATCGTTGCCAAAAGATCCAGATAAAGTAATTACACAACCAAAATCAGATACTTCAAATGTGCAACCGGTAAATCCAGTACCACCACTAATTGTAAACAATGTGCCTGCTCCTGACACTGCCGCAGTAAAACCACCTGTAAATGTTTCATCATCTTATGTAAACTCTCCTAACGAAGCTCATTATGTCGTTTTATTATTAAACAAAGTTGACCCGGTTTTTTCTAACGAAGCTAAAAATGCTTTTCTTAAATATAACCGTACTAACTATCAGGCTAAAAATTATTCTGCCGACCTCTTTGAACTCAACACTGACTATAAATTACTGCTTATCGCACCATTTACTAATGCACAAGATGCGATGAGTTATATTGATAAAACAAAACCAAAGACAGCTTCAGAAATAATACCATGGCTTAGAGGTGGGAAATATTTCTTCTCCATATTAACAAATGGGAATTTTGATGTGCTGAAACTTAATAAGGATATAGATGTTTACAAGGCTTTCCTGAACCAGCATTTCCCCGGAAAGTTTGAATAATCTTAACAGAAAGGATAAACAACTGGATATTTTACAGATACTTTTACAAAATATTAGCCACAAGGGCTATTCTGCCGCAATGAATTTTCTTAATTTCGGGGATTGAAAAACTATACATCCATTTTACGATAACCACAACCTGAGTATGAAATGAGTCATAAAAATATACAGATGAAAAAACCCGTTCGAATTTTCTGGCGCATTTTTGCAGTTGGTTTTATTTTATTTATTGCTTTGGTGTTGATGGCCAATTTTAGTGTTTTTGGCAAAATGCCTTCGCTTACTGAATTGGAAAATCCATCTATACTTCAGGCTTCGGAAGTATATGCTGAAGACGGAACACTGATGGGCAAATATTATACAGAAAGAGGCAATCGAAGCAATGTGAAATACAGCGATATCTCAACACATGTAATTGATGCATTAGTTGCTACCGAGGATGAACGTTTTCATCAACATAGTGGTATAGATTTTAAATCTACATTCAGGGCAATTCTTACACTCGGTACTCAAGGTGGTGGAAGTACCATCACGCAGCAGTTAGCAAAAGCATTGTTGGCACAAGGAAGTAAAAACAGAGCCACAAGGGTAATTGAAAAATTAAAAGAATGGATTATTGCCGTTAAGCTTGAGAAGAATTTTACCAAAGAAGAAATCATCACTCTCTATTTAAATGTAGTTCCTTTTGGAAATAATATTTATGGTATTCGCAATGCAGCCCGGTCTTTTTTCCAAAAAGAACCTGACCGCCTGAATGTAGAAGAAGCGGCCTTACTCGTTGGAATGCTAAAAGGAAATAGTATTTTCAACCCTACCCGCAATCCAAAAGCCGCATTAGACAGAAGAAATATTGTAATCGGCCAGATGGAAATAAACGGAAAAATAAAACCTGCCGAAGCCTCAAAATATAAAGCCACACCAATAAAGCTTAATTATAAAAAGCTGGATGAAAATACTGGCTATGCTCCTTATTTCAGAGAGATTTTAAAAACTGAATTACGGACAGCTTTAAAGGGTCTTAAAAATGCCAATGGAGACGAGTACAGTATCTATAATGATGGACTGAAAGTTTATACCACCATCAATGTAAAAATGCAGGAAATTGCTGAAGAGGGAATGGCGCAACATATGCTGCTGCTGCAAAAAGGAATTAATGCAAGATCTGATTTCAAAAATGGCAGTATCTGGAAAGGAAGAGAAAAAATTTTGGAAAAAGCAGCTAAGGAATCTGATCGCTGGAAAAATCTGGAAGAAGACGGTTTGAGTGATAAAGAAATAAGAGCAAGCTTCGACATAAAAGTGCCAATGAGGGTATTTGAATGGAATAGTAAAAGAGAAAAAGATACCACTCTAACTCCAATGGATTCTATTAAATATCATTTACAAATGGAGCAAGCAGGCTTCATGGCAATGGATCCTGTTACCGGTGAGGTAAGGGCATGGGTAGGTGGTATTGATTTTAAAACCTATAAGAATGACCATGTGAACCTGAATACTAAACGTCAAGTAGGATCAACTATAAAGCCTTTCTTATATACACAGGCTATGGAAGAAAGAGGGTTTACGCCAGAAACACAATGTGAGAATGTTGCCCAGTTTTTCCCTGGCAGTGGTTGGGTTCCTTCGGGTAGAAAATGTGGTGGCGGCAGTATGTCGATGGCGAATGCATTGGCTTTTTCTAAAAACTGTGCTACGGCATATATTATGAAACAAGTTGGCCCCCAGCAATTTTCAGAATTTCTTTCAAGAATCAGTATTCCAACGAAAGTAAAGCCCTACCCTTCTATTGCTTTAGGTACTTGCGACCTGTCTGTATATGAAATGCTTTGGGGCTATACCATTTTCGCCGGCAGAGGTTTTTCTACCAGACCTTACAGCATCAGCCGGATCGAAGACAGGAATGGCAATGTTATTAAACGATTTGATTACAGTGTAAACAGAAAAGAAGCAATAAGTGAAGTAACAGCCTACACCATGGCAAGAATGATGCAGGGCACTGTTGACAAAGGTACCGCCAAAGGAATGCGAAGCCGTGTTGGTGCTGCAGAAATGGGTGGCAAAACAGGAACTACGGATGATAATGCAGATGCCTGGTTTATTGGATACACTCCTCAATTACTGGCAGGTTCCTGGGTGGGTTTCGAATACCAGTTTATGCGTAACCAAGGTGATGGTTCAAGAATAGCCCGGCCAATTACAGAGTACTTCTTTAAAAAAGTATTAGCCGACAAAAAACTGGGAATTGAAAGAGATGCAAAATTTGTGAAGCCTGTAGAACTGGAAAATGAAATCAACAGTGCTGACATAATAATCAGTGATACGGATCCTAATCCAGGTGCCGAAGGAAGTGACCAGGGTGTTGGTAATGAGCAGGATTATTTTTATGATTCGCCTGACACACTTGGACCAGAGTCAAAACCTTTGCCAACTGAAGACGACAAAAAAATTCCAAAGAAAGATACTATTAAATCATCCGCAATAAAAAAGGAAGATCCAAATACCAAGCCTATTGGTTCGTCAACAGAAGATCCTGAGAAAAAAAAAGGATTTCTTAAAAGGCTGTTGAAAAAGAATAACGAATAATATTCAACATGGGTTTTACAAAACAAAACCCATTTTTACTTGTTGACAACTAAACTACCGGCGTAAAATGTTTACTGACATTAACATCAGGAATGCGACTATTAATGATATAGAACTTATCAGGGAGCTCACATTTAAAGTGTGGCCCCAAACATATTCATCCATTATTTCAAAAGAGCAAATTGATTATATGCTTGAAATGATGTACAGCAAAAAATCATTATCTGATCAAATGTTAGAAGATTCGAAATTTATCATCGTTGAGGATACTACAGAGCCAATTGGTTTTGCTTCTTACAAATCAATTGATATTGCTACATACAAACTTGATAAAATATATGTTTTGAAAACACAGCAGGGAAAAGGAACCGGAACGTTTGTAATCAATCATATTCTTCAACAAATAAAAAATAAAGGCGCCACTTCTTTGCAATTACAGGTCAACAGAAACAATATAAACGCAAAATCATTTTACGAGAAGATCGGTTTCAGCGTAATACAAGAAGCTGACTTTGAAATAGGCAATGGTTATTTTATGAATGATTTTGTAATGGAAAAGAAAGTATGATGTGCATATATCAAAAGAGTATTAAGAACAAGTTTCTTCTATTCCGTTTTCAATACTTTCTTACATTCAAGATATCTTATCGGGTCCATCGGTGTTTCAAAATTGTACATTAAAAATTCCAAACTTCCTCCCACAGGTATATGTCCCAACGGTTGACCTGTTTTCACATTATCACCTCTTCTTACTAATGGTTTTGAAAGACCTGAAAACCAGAAATAATAATCACGGTAATAAAATACAACATCCCATTTACCATCATCATTTTGTATTACGTTCGACACTCTTCCGGTAATAACAGCTTTTACAACTGTATCAGGAATACTTATCAGCACAATACACATATCAGGCTCATCAAACTTCATAATGTTTTTAGGAGGTGGCACTACCATTGCTTCATCCAGTGGACATTTTAACCAGATACTGTCTTGTTGCGCATATACGACAACAGGCATCATAAATAAAGCTGCTACTACCAGGTTCTTAACCATTTTAATCATAAGGCAAATTTATAAATCAGAAACCCTAAATTTTATTCCCATTTCTGCGCTCACCTCTTCTGCAGAAATACCATACCCACATACCAGTAAACCGTTCACTACATTCACAGATTCAATTCCATATACGATCGATTCATCTTACGGGTTTGAATCTCCTTCAAAACGATAAAACTCTACAATCTCAAAATCTTTTACAACAAACTTATCGCCATGGCAGACGAGAAAATTCTGCTGAAGGTTGAAATCAACTGTAAACCTCTTTCTCTCATTCCATTAATTGCTCCTAAAAGTGTGTCGTAAGCTTTCATTAGTATGGTTTTGTCTTTCTCAAATTTATTATTTATTGTTTAAAGCACCTTAGGAATCACCAGTATTAATTATATAAATAGTGTTATTACTTATGTGCAAAATTTCAAGGAGTAAAGAGGTTTAGCATAGAGGATAATCCATTATTAAACCTTACCTTTGCCGCCATAAAATAAAAAGAAAGATAATGTCAACAACAACAAAATCAATTGATTTTAGCCTCCCGTATAAAGTGGCTGATATTTCCCTTGCAGCATGGGGACGTAAAGAAATAAGACTTGCCGAAGCAGAAATGCCTGGTTTAATGTCGATAAGAAGTGAGTACGGACCTTCCCAGCCTTTAAAAGGTTCAAGAATTGCTGGTTGCTTACACATGACCATTCAAACCGCTGTGCTAATTGAAACACTGGTTGCCTTAGGTGCAGAAGTAAAATGGAGCTCTTGTAACATATTTTCTACTCAAGATCATGCTGCTGCTGCTATGGCGGAAGCTGGCATTGGTGTTTTTGCCTGGAAAGGACAAACACAGGAAGAAGCTGATTGGTGTATTGAACAAACATTGTTCTTTGGTGCGCAAGACAAGCCTTTAAATATGATCCTCGATGATGGTGGAGATTTAACGAACATGGTGTTGGATACTTATCCTGAATTAATTCAGCATGTAAAAGGAATTTCAGAAGAAACTACAACGGGTGTTCACCGTTTATATGAAAGAGTGGCAAAAGGCACATTGCCAATGCCTGCTATTAATGTAAACGACTCTGTTACCAAATCTAAATTTGACAACAAATACGGTTGCAAAGAATCGTTGGTGGATGCTATCCGCAGAGCTACTGATGTAATGATGGCTGGCAAAGTTGCCGTGGTTGGTGGTTATGGTGATGTTGGGAAAGGTTCTGCTGCTTCATTAAAAGGTGCTGGTTGCCGTGTAATTGTTACTGAAATCGATCCTATCTGTGCATTACAGGCAGCAATGGATGGTTTTGAAGTAAAGAAAATGATTGATGCAGTGAAAGAAGCTGATATCGTTGTTACAGCTTCTGGTTGCCGTGATCTTATCACTGGTGAGCATTTTAAATTAATGAAGGATAAAGTTATCGTTTGTAACATTGGCCACTTTGATATTGAAATTGATATTGCCTGGTTAAATACAAACTATGGCGATACAAAAGATACTATCAAACCACAGGTTGATATTTATACTGTTAATGGAAAAGACATTATCATTTTGGCAGAAGGAAGATTAGTAAATCTTGGTTGTGGCACTGGACACCCTTCCTTTGTAATGAGTAATTCTTTTGCAAACCAGACTTTAGCCCAGATAGAGCTTTGGACAAATAACGACAACTATGAGAACAACGTTTATGTTCTTCCAAAACATCTTGATGAGAAAGTAGCTCGTTTGCATTTAGCTAAGATTGGTGTTGTGTTGGATGAGCTTACTCCTGCGCAGGCTTCTTATCTTGGTATTACTAATGAAGGACCGTTTAAGCCAGAACATTACAGGTATTAATCCTTAATTATATTTTATGAAAGCCCGGCCAACTGGTTGGGCTTTTTTATGCTTAAAATGGGAACGGTATTCATTATCAGTTTAGTAGAAAGTTTATAGGGCTTTTTTTCAATAAGAATTTAACGATAATATACTTGAAGAGATACCGGCTCAAGGGCGGCAAGACGGCTACTCGTTAAAGAGAGATAACGGCTGAAGGCCGGTAAGTTGGATACTTATTAAAGTAAAATTACTGCCCAAGATTTGTAAAACGGAAGATTCAATACCCAAAACTTATCGTCACTCCAGCCTTGAACCGGAGTCTATTTGATAGTTTTTAGAGTGATTATAAAATGCTCTTCGATTCATTAATTAGGCAAGTGGCCATTTTCATTATCGCATCCTGCTCGGCTGGTGCCACCGTAAGTGTAGATTCTTTTTTGTTACTATCCGTAAAAACAATGGAAGCAATTTTATAGGTCATTAACCTTTGTAATAAGGTGGTAGTTGAAGTCGTATTTCTAAAAACAAACTGAAACAATCCTTCGCAGTTCATGGTACCGCCATTCCGTGCCGATGTTTTTGATTTTAATCCGTCAAAAATGATAATTGCAGTGGAGTTGTTATCAAAACATTTGCCAGCACCGCTTATAGAAAACAGAACTAAAACTTCCTTTTTGTCAGCATCAATGGTAAGTGAACCACCATTTACAGAAATAAATCCTGTTGAAATCTTTTTTTCTTTTGTAAAGGGGTCGGTCTCACGGATTAATTTGCAATCCTGAGCCGTTCCAATAAAAGGCAATAAAAAAAGAAGCCCCAGTATTTTTTTCATAAGTCTGATTATATCGCTAAAATAATTATTAATTAGGTTTAATCCCGTTCAAGATTGTTAAACAACCCACATAGTTGCAATTCGTATTATATACCATCAAGACAATATATTTCAAACCCTGATTACCATAATAAAGTCACCTGATTTCTATTAGTGACTTAAATCAATTTGTGAATAACTTTAATTCATTACAATCTTACTCATAGCACAGTTCTTGCAGTAAAACAGCTCAATTTAAATAGTGTGATATGCATATTCATTACAACAGAGCAGTGCAATTTTCCTTATTGATAAAACTTGACGGCAGATTAAGAGAGTTCAATTTCCGAAAGATCAGAAATACCGAAGAAGATACATTTTCAGTAAATGTATGTAATGAACGGGGAGACAGAATATTTTTCGACATGAAAAAACAGGAAACTGGCTGGGAGTTTACTCCATCCAACCTGCCCGCATGGATTGAACAAAACAAAAAGAATATTCAACAGGCTGTAGAAGACGAGCTGCCTAAATGGCAATAAGTCTATTTACATTTCATTTTTCCTGAACCGCTTTTCTATTGACTCAAGTTCCTCTTTATTAAGCGAGGTTGTTTTTTTCAATATGCTGATAAAAAAGTCAACTTCGTTTTCGCTGGCGGGACAGCCACTATTTTCTCCGGCTTCGGGGCCTTCTCCATTCTTTCTTATTTTAGAATCGGCGAGCAACTTACCGTCTTTATCAAAGATGAGCCAGAATGGTATCCCCTGCCCTTCACCATGATACAGTGTTTTTAATTCTTCTGCTCCGGGATTTTCAAGATTTTTTTTATCTGGCGATTCATTAACGACCAAATGGCGGATAACAAAATTGTCATCAAAATACTGCTTACAGCTTTCGTCGTTCATGCTTTTATCCATTTTATGACACCAGCCGCACCAGGATGCATGAAACATCACAAATACTTTTTTGTTCTCCTTTGCTGCCAATGCATATGCTTCACTCAAAATCTCTTTAGCCGAATGCACAGGCTCCTGAGCTTTTGTAGTACTAAAGGCCAGCAGCAACGTTAGTGAAAAAAATATTTGTTTCATTCTATATAAATTTTAATTAAAGGTAATAGAATGTCAGGTTTAAATATGTTAAATGAATTGACAAACAAACCCATCAATACTTTGTTATATCACAGGAAAACAAAACCTTTGCTTCGGTACAATCAATCAACAATATGGTTCAGGCATATAACTTTCTTGCTTCATGGCAACTCTTTCCCGAAAAAGGAACTTACGAATTGGGCGAAAGACCAAAAAGCGGTATCTATAAAATAGAGGCAGTAAAAGATGCGAAACAACTCATCATTCATCACAATTGGGTATCGCTGGAAAATACCGCCTTTGCCAGCAGCTATACAATAAATGCTGATGGAGCATTAAACGATTTTGAGAATCATGAACTGGCAGATAAGGTGCAGGCACTTTTTCCCGATGGTATCAGCTTCGAAATACATTTCTATAAAAAGGGAGAAGTGGCGTTGCACATAGTGCATGAAATAATGCCCAATGGCTACTTAAGAATTACACAACAGGGCAATAAAGAAGATGGCACAGCTTACACCAATGCAGAATTTTATCATAAACAATTAAGTGTGCTGCCCTACTCTGCTTCTGTATCAGGTGCAGTAATAAAAGCTACCGAAGAAGGTGTTATCAAACATAAGGCACTAACGGCAATGGAAGAGCAAACTAATATGCAGCTCGATCAGATACGAAAACAAATAGAGCTGTTAGCCTTGCAGGCACATGAGATACAGAAAAGAAAAGAATTGTCGATGATGATCTATCAGGCCAGGCTTTCCTTTAAACCTAATATCGGGCAAACATATTATCTCTACGAAAAGAACGATGACAGCTTTATGTTGTCCTTAGTTTCTCCAAAAGAATGGGGCTACAGCGGCCCTTTCAAAAAATTTGTTTCGGCAGTGCAATTGCTTGCCGATCACACATGGAAAGAATTATAAGAAATGTATTTTTGTGCTATGACAAAACTTTCCGTTAACATCAACAAGTTTGCAACACTGCGCAATGCAAGAGGTGGCGACAATCCCGATGTGGTAAAAGTAGCAATAGATGCTCAACAGTTTGGTGCCGACGGAGTAACCGTTCATCCACGGCCTGACGAACGGCATATTCGCTACGAAGATGTGCGGCAGATAAAGAAAATAATAACTACTGAGTTTAATATAGAAGGCAATTGCAGAGAGCAAAAGTTTATAGATCTGGTGCTGGAAACAAAACCACATCAGGTAACATTAGTACCCGACACATTGGGACAACTAACCAGCGATCATGGCTGGGACACAATTACTAACAAAGATTACTTGCAACAAACAATTAAAGTATTTAAAGATGCTGGCATCCGAGTCTCTATTTTTGTAGATCCCGATCTGGCAATGGTAGAAGGTGCTGCCGCAACAGGAACAGACAGAATTGAATTATATACAGAAAGCTATGCAAAACAATATGCAATTGGCAATAAGCAAGAGGCAGTTGCTCCTTATGTACAAGCTGCTACCAGAGCAAAAGAATTAGGGCTTGGCATCAATGCCGGGCATGATCTTGACCGGCAAAATCTGCAATACCTGAAACAACAAATACCGTGGATAGATGAAGTAAGCATTGGCCATGCTCTTATCTGCGATGCATTGTATCTTGGATTTGAAAATGCGATACAGTTATATAAAAGACAGTTGCAGTAAGGGGAGTTATGAGCTATTGAGCAATGGAGGATTCTTTATTCAAGAAACTTGGTTTGTATTTGTCATGCCGAGGAACAGCCTGTCCAGATATTTTCGGGAAGGCTTCTCAACGATTAATTTTATGTGAAAGAATTATGAGGTTGGGATTCCTCCTGCGTCGGAAAGACAAGAACGTTAAATAATACTAGAAAGATTTGATACCGGTCTTCATTACTATTAGCAATTTGCAACATCACTTTAATTTTGCATAGTAGGTCTTAAATCATAAATTCATAAGTTGAATGTAATGCTACAAAACCCTCTGCTTTATGAAAGGACAAGTGCTTATAGGCAAAGCCGGGGTATAGCAGACCGTTTATAAGTGCCAGCCCCCGGGGATAGATATTGTTGGGGAAAGTGAGTTGAAATTTATTACGGCAAGTCCAGCCACAAAATATTTTTTGTTATTTACTACTGCTGGCTGAGACATCGCCTGGGAACGTTTACTGTTGACAACCCGGGAGGGAAGACTCGTCTAAGAAATCTAATCATCCCCCTTAATTTAACATATTTTATATCTCATAGACAATAAAACATTGCTATTTTTAGAAGTGTAAGCCATTTAAAACAATTTATATGAGAGCTTCTGATTATCTGCGGCACACAATTCTAATAGTTTTAATCTTCGCCTCAACTTATGCATATGCACAAACAAATAATGATAAATTAAAAGCAAAATGGATTGTTGAAAAATTTGAGGTTGAAAAAAATACACCACAGGCTGTAAAAGCCATACAAAATTTACAAGGGGTTTCTTTAACCTTTGTTAACGAAGAATTAATAATCTCAAAAAAATCTGAAACCGGCGAAATTGTAATCAAGAGAGGCGGATATTCTGTTGCTGGCAACTTAATAAATTTAGGCAATGATCATGCAGAAATTTTAGTACTATCTGAAACATCCCTTGCAATTAAGATTTCAGGGCAGGGTGTTTTATACCTTACAAAAAACCAATAAATAAATCCCTTTTCTGCCATATGTTTTATACCATCACCTCATTCGAGGTTGCAGATTGGACCGGGCTTTAAAAAACAATCACCTTATTTTAATGCAGTTTTAACGATTGCAACCAGATCATTCATATCGAATGGTTTTTCAACAAAGTAATTAGCACCCGCTTCCTTGCATTCTTTTTTTGCACTGGGATGTGCTGAGATCATTATTAAAGGTATATGAGAAAACTTTTCATTTGCTTTGAGCATTCTGCAAACCTCCAGGCCATCAGCACCTGACAACAACATATCCATTATTATTGCATCAGGACATAATTCAGTTAATCCTAATTCCAATTCAATTATATTCTGTTTAACGGAAACCTTATAACCATGCATTTCAAGCATGGCTTTTATCATATACAGGATATCCTCATTATCATCAATAATCAAAATATGTGATGGTGTAGCCGGCATACTATGTTAAATATAAAATATTAATGGATGGGAAGTGCGAAAGAAAAAACAGAACCCACTCCTGGCATACTTTCAACACTGATAGTACCATTATGCCGTTGAATGGTTTCTGCAGAGATAAACAGACCGATGCCAAAACCCGGAAAGGTATTTTCATTTTTCCCTTCCACCCTGTAAAAACGTTCAAATATCCTTTCCTGATCTTTTTTATTTATACCTATTCCGTTGTCTTCTACCGACACAATCACCTCGTTATCTTTTACCATAGTTTTAATTTTTACGGTCTTTGATTGTGGTGAATATTTGATGGCATTTGTAAGAAAGTTTATCAGCACCTGCCCTATTCTATCCCGATCTGCCTTGATAATTATTTTTTTTGTTGCTGCTATTTCAATTTTATGCCCCGGATTGATATTGCTTATTTCCTCCGTTATATCATTTATTAATACAGATAATTCAAAATTTTCTTCATTAAAAGCAAGCCTTCCTGTTTTAATTTTTGAAACATCCAGCAAATCTGAGATCAGGTTCGTAAGTGTTACAATTTGTTTGTCTACAATATTTAAAGAATTAATAAGAAAACTATCTTCCTTGTCGGCATACATGGTTTTTAAAATCTGAACATACCCTTTTATTGACGTTACAGGGGTTTTGAGCTCATGACTCGCCATGCTTATAAAATAATCTTTCTGCTCATCCTGTTCTTTTATATTATGAATATCTGTACTGGTTCCCACCCACATTTGAATAATCCCATTTGCATCCCTTAGCGGAATTGCTCTGCTTAGCTGCCAGCGATAAATGCCATCGGCTCTTTTAAAACGGTGCTCAAAAATAAAATCTTTTCCATGGGTAATGGCATCCATCCAGGCTTTTATATTCTGTTCTCGTTCCTCCGGATGAACAATTTGTATCCAGCCTTCATTTTTCATCTGTTCAGGGGTAAGGCCTGAATAATCATACACTGCCTGGTTAAAATAATTTAAATTTCCATCAGCATCACCCGTCCATACAAATTGAGGCATAAAATCAGCAAGCACCCTGAATTTTTGTTCTCTTTCTTCCAACTCCTGCCGATAGATTTTTTCTTCGGTAATGTCCCTCAACGTACCAATCATTTTAAGAGCCAGCTTTTTTTCATCATAAAACACTTTTCCTTGTGTTCTTATCCAGCAAATACTTTCATCGGGTTTTACTACCCGTGCCTCATAAAAATATACGCCGGTTTTCATTGCAATTTCAAATGCTTTTTCAACAATCCGCTCTTTATCCTCCGGATGAATCTGGCTCCGCATTTGCAAATGCGATAATTTTTCTGATTTTTCATGACCAAATATTTCAGCAAGCCTGGGAGAATGAATGATGATCTTGCTTTGAAGATCGAGATCCCAAGTTGATAATTCGGCGGCTTCTGTTGCCAACCTCACTCTTTCTTCTGCCTCTTCTACTTTTCTTCTGGCTTCCACTTTATCGGTAACATTATTTACTGTTGCCATTATACCGGAGATCAATCCCTCTGTATCATACAAAGGTGCATATTCTAAATCAAAATAAAATCTTGTTAAGCTATTTACATGTTGTATTAAAGTCAGCGATTCACTTTCACGATGTACTTCTCCTCCTTCATATACTTTTTTTAAAAGCTCGGGATACTTTTGGTCTTTCAATTCCGGGAAAACATCCAGCATTTTTTTGCCAATTACTTCTTCTTCATCTTTCTTCCATAAAGTTTTCATCATAATACTGTTAGCCATTTCAATCACATGATCCTTTCCCCTCAATATCGTCATCGCAATAGGAGATTGCATTACCATATTCCTAAAATGCTTTTCTCTTTCTTCCAGCGATTGTTTCGCTTTTACAGATTGTGTTACTTCTGTTGCCACTACCATAATACCCGATATGGTATTATTGTCTTCCTTTAACGGATGGTAAACTAAATTGAAATAAGCCAGATCTTTTCCGCCAAAACGATTAAGAAAAGCTGGAAGCTCCGAAGAATGAAATGCCTTACCCGATGAAATTACATCCTCAAACAAAGGTTTAACAACATCTGTTACTTCGGGCAGGCTTTGAAAAAGCGGAATTCCAATAAATTCATCTTCTGATTTATCAACAAGCTGTAGATATGTTTCATTAGCTAATTCAGCAATATAATCTGGTGTCCTGAAAATAGCAATACCCAAAGGAGCTTGTATTACAGAATTCCGAAATCGTTTTTCACTTTCTTCAAGACGGTTATTCGCCACATTTATATCAGTTACCTCAGCAGCCGTATTCATCACCCCGTAAATTTTTCCCTTCATATCAAAAAGCGGTGTAAAGCTATAATTGAAATAATAAGGTTGAAGCTTTTCATCAACTACTATATCCACCCGTTGATTTTTTGCATGGAAAGGTATTCCTGTATTGTATACTTCATCCAGTTGCCGGAAAATTTCCTGGTTTTCGAATTCAGGCAGTATGTCTCTGTAGAGTTTTCCAATCACATCATTTCCTTTACCCCATGCATCTAATATGGATTCGTTGGCCAATGTTATACGCATTTCCCGGCCGGTGTACACTCCAATGGGGAATGGTGCATTTTCTACTAAAGTGCGGATATTGTGTTCGCTTTCTTCTACTTTTTGCCTTGATAATACTTGTTCCGTTACTTCAAAACCTATCGCCATTATTCCATTAATATTACCGTCACTGTCATACAATGCTTCATAGGAAAAGTTGATGTACTTTGTTTCCATTTTCCCTTTTCTAACCATTTCTACCGGCAATTCTGTGGCGGAAAAACGATTACCAGTTTTATATACATCATCGAGAAAATCTTTTATCCCCTGATTCAACAATTCAGGCATAGCTTCTAAAATCGGCTTGTCTTTCACTTCTTCTTCTGTTCTTCCCCATAATTCCAATGCTCTTTTGTTTGTAATTTCCACCAAATAATTCTCACCTCTTAATATACTGATAGCTACTGGAGCTTGTAGAATCATTAACCGAAGACTTCTTTCATTCTCTTCAAGATTTTTTTTATTATTTATACTTTCAGTTGTTTCCACACAGGTTACAAATACACCGGCTGGCACTCCGCTTTCATCATTAACTGCACTATAACTAAATGTCCAGTAAACGTCTTCAATTTTCCCGTTTCTGTAAATAGGGATTAGTTGGTCTTCACTCCAGGTAGCTTCCCCTTTTGTAAGGACTTGGTTGATTAAAGGGTTTATAATATCCCAAATTTCACTCCATGCTTCCTTTGCTGGCTGTCCTAAAATATGCGGATGTTTTCCATTGTTTCCCAAACTGGGACGGTATGCATCATTATAAAAACAAATTAATTCTGGGCCCCACCACAAAAACATCGGAAAACGAGAGTTAAGTATAATACTTAAGGTAGTTCGTAAACTTTGTGGCCAGCTATCAGGATTACCCAGAGATGTTTTGCTCCAGTCCTTTGCTCGGGTAAGCTTACCCATTTCACCTCCACCAGATAAGAAGGAATGTTTTTCCGCATGTGTATGTTTGGTTTCTGATGCTGGCATAAAAGTGAGCTAATTTATAAAAAAAGTATCAAGTTGAATGCAAAAAGCGTCGAAATATCAGCAGTCTCCAACTTTTTTATTTTAACTATTGCATTAAAAAGGAAGAATAATAAATCGTTCCGCATCACCTAAAATCATAATGTAACATTTTGCCATAAACATGAAATTTTTTGAAGAGATAAAGTAAGCATTACCATGACCTTTCTGGGATGCATTAAATTTATGCTTTGAAAATACGACCTCATTTTATAAAAAAAGTTGTCCACATTTTTAATACAATTAAATAATTGGTTTTGAAGGTGTAACTAACTGTTAGATTAAACTATTTTAGATATCATCGTTGATTTACGAAGTAAAAACACTAAAATAAATTTGGAAATAATGTTTTATATACTAACTTGTTATTCAATCCTCTGCAAAATCATATATTTTCTACTCCTCTATTCCTGTTAAACCGTACTCCGCCCCCCCCTGAAAAAATCCTGGTTTGGCTAATCTTACGTAGCATTGATTTGATTAATTATTTGTTTTTTATTCAAACATCAAAAATTATTGTTGTATGAACACCTCTACAATTACCTCATGTCCACGGACAAAAAAAAATCGCCCAAATTTTGCAAGCAGCTTTAAAATATTAATGCTGCTTTTATTTTCGGGAGCTGCCAATCAGGTATCTGCACAGTTTAATAATTGTGCGGATGTTACGGGTCCTCAGGCAGTGTGCGTAGGAGCACCAAATCAAACTTATATATTAACCAGTTGCTATGCCGATGTAACTGGGGACTATAGTCCAGTGCTTACAAATTTTGGTACAAATGCTACTATAGTATCATTTGTCCAAAACGGTCCTACAATGGCAACCTATGTAATAAACCCGGGAACACTTCCTGGTAATTACGAGGTTAGTTTTTCTACCACAACAAATGCAAGTATTGTTGTAAGTTCTGGAGGAAGAGCCACTGCCGAGGCTTCTAAAACAACAGCGGTGGACAAAACCCCAACCCCAATATTAGACGTAGTGCAGCCAACCTGTATATTATCTACAGGAACGATAACAGTAACTTCACCTACTTTAAATCAAACTTTCAGTCTTGATGGTGCTGACTTTGCAGCATATCCTGCTGGTGGTTATCAAGGTCTGGCCCCGGGTGAGCATTGTGTTAGAGCTCAGAGTCTGGCACTAACAGGATGTATTTCTGCACAAGCATGTGTTAGAATAAATGCACAGCCACCAACACCGGGTGCACCAACTCTGGGTAAGGTTGATCCGACTTGTACTGTTGCTACAGGATGTGTAACTATAACTTCTTCTACTGCAGGAATGACTTTCAGCATTGATGGCGGAAGCTATG
>JBDSUW010000077.1:0-5057 GCA_039927535.1 Chitinophagaceae bacterium
AAAAGATGCTTCCATAAAAAGCCTGTTAGCAAAAGACTGTTTATTCCGCATCAACAGAGATGTTCGTTTTGCAAAAGATAAATCTCCCTACAAAACCAATATGGGAGCGAGTATTAATAAGGGTGGCAGAAAAGCCGAAAACTCAGCTGGTTATTATTTTCATTTAGAACCTGGCGGAGTATTTACCGGTGGCGGCATCTGGATGCCAATGCCTCCCGAATTAAAAAAAGTAAGACAGGAGATTGATTACAACTTTGCTGATTTCAAAAAAATAATTGGTGCCAAAAAGTTTAAAGCAATCTATGGCGAACTTTCCAATAATCCGGAATATAAACTAGTCCGTGTGCCAAAAGGGTACGATCCTGAAAATCCTGCGGCAGAATTCCTGAAGTTGAAAAGTTATATAGCAATGATAAAGGTTAGCGATGCTGACTTAACTTCAAAAACCCTGGTAAAGAAAACGGTTGGAGCTTTTGAAGCTCTGCAAACAATGATTGAATTTATAAATAAAGCCATTTCCTGATTAATTTTCTTATTTCAAAAAGACAATATGAAATTATTTTTTGCCTTCTTGCTTATGACAGTAACTAGTGTTGCGGCTATTTCGCAAAGCTTTACAGTGTACCTGCCCGACTCACTCAGCGAAAAACCGCTTGATGGCAGACTACTTGTTTTACTCTCTAAAAATTATAGTGCGGAACCCCGGTTTCAAATTTCTGATAACCCTAACTCACAACAAGTTTTTGGAATTGATGTAGCCAACTGGAAGCCGGGCACCAGCAAAATAATTGATGCCACAGCGTTTGGGTATCCTACGGAAAAATTAACTGGTATAACAGCCGGCGAGTATTCTGTTCAGGTGCTATTTCATTTATACGAAACCTTTAAGAGGAAAGATGGCCATATAGTAAAGTTGCCGATGGATAGAGGAGAAGGGCAACAGTGGAATCTTGCACCGGGAAATTTATATTCTGTTCCTTTAAAGAGAAATTTTAATCCAGCAAGTAAACAACCAATTCAAGTATCATTAAGTAAGAAAATTCCGCCAATCGAAGAGCCCAAAGATGATAAATATGTAAAGCATATTAAAATTCAAAGCAAACTTTTATCTGAATTCTGGGGAAGGCCAATGTATTTAGGCGCACATATTTTATTGCCAGAAGGATGGGAAACACACCCTGATGTTAAATATCCGCTGGCTATTTTTCATGGACATTTTCCAGATAATTTCGGTGGATGGAGAACAACTCCTCCCGATGAAAATTTAAAACCAGATACGGTTAGTCGATTTAATCTGATTGGGTATAATAAAATTGTACAACAAGAAGCTTTTGACTTTTATAAAAAATGGACAGGGCCTGATTTTCCAAGAGTAATTGCAATTGAAATTCAACATGCCAATCCTTATTATGACGATTCTTATGCTGTAAATTCTGCAAACCTCGGACCCTATGGCGACGCTATTACTTATGAACTAATTCCTGAAATTGAAAAACGATTCAGAGGTATTGGCGAAGGATGGGCAAGATTCATGTATGGCGGAAGTACCGGAGGTTGGGAAGTTTTGGCAGCACAGGTTTTATACCCGGATGAATATAATGGTTGTTATGCTGCTTGTCCTGATCCGATAGACTTCAATCATTATACAACTATAAATATTTATAAAGATAAAAATGCTTATTACCAAGAAGGGGATTTTAAAAAAACCTTAAGGCCAGGTCATAGAGATTATTTAGGGCATGTAAGTGCAATGGTAAAAGATATGAATCAAAGGGAACTTGCTTTAGGTACAAAAAGCAGAAGTGGCGGGCAGTTTGATATATGGGAAGCAGTTTATTCTCCTGTTGGAAAAGATGGATATCCTGAAAGAATTTTTGATAAATATACTGGCGAGATCAATAAAAAGGTAGCTGAGTACTGGAAGGAAAATTTTGATCTGGCACATATTATCAAAAGAGACTGGTCCAAAATTGGAAATAAACTAAGTGGAAAAATTCATATTTATGTTGGTGATATGGATAATTATTATTTGAATAATGCTGTTTATAGTGCGGAAGATGTAATCAAGAATTTGGAAAATCCGGCATGTAATTGTGAGGTTGATTATGGAGACAGAGCAGAACATTGCTGGAATGGCGATCACTCACAGCCTAATTATATAAGTCGTTTACGTTATAATCAGATGTTTATTACCAAATGGGCAGAAGAAGTAAAGACAAGAAAGCCAGCTAACGCTGATGTTACTTCATGGAGATATTAAATAATCGGGTGATGCATTTTTGAATCACCCGATTATTAGTTATAATAAATTCTTTTCCATCATATATTCTGCAATTTGAACAGCATTGGTAGCAGCTCCTTTTCGTAAATTATCAGAAACCACCCACATGTTTAATGTTTTTGGCTGAGTTTCATCACGGCGAAGTCTTCCTACAAACACTTCGTCTTTTTCATGTGCCCATAATGGCATTGGGTAAAGTTGGGCAGCATCGTCATTCTGTACAATAATGCCGGGAGCAGTAGCTAAGAGGTCCTTCACTTCGCTCAGGACAAATTCATTTTCAAATTCCACATTCAAACTTTCGCTATGACCGCCAACAACAGGTATGCGAACAGTTGTAGCAGTTACTTTTATGGAGTCATCTTGCATTATCTTACAAGTCTCCTTCACCATTTTCATTTCTTCTTTTGTATACCCATTATCAAGAAACACATCTATCTGTGGAATTACATTCAGATCTATCGGATACTTATAAGCCATTTCGCCTTTCACTTCTTTTCTTTCATTGAATAATTGATCAACCGCTTTTTTGCCTGTACCAGTCACACTCTGGTAAGTGCTTACGACCACTCTTTTTATTTTATATTTTTTATGCAGCGGCTGTAGTGCTACCACCATTTGTATGGTAGAGCAATTGGGATTAGCTATTATAAAGTCATCTTTAGTTATTACTTCAGCATTTACTTCCGGCACTACTAATTTTTTCGATGGGTCCATTCTCCAGGCACTGCTGTTATCAATTACTTTAATGCCAGCCTCTGCAAATTTTGGTGCCCATTCAAGTGAAGTATTGCCTCCGGCAGAAAATATAGCAACTGCTGGTTTCGCAGCAATAGCATCAGCCATACTTACAACTTTATATTTTTTCTCTTTAAATGTTACTTCCATACCAACCGATCTTTCTGATGCAACTGGAATCAATTCCGTAACCGGGAAATTTCTTTCTGCTAAAACCTGTAACATTTTAGTGCCTACCAATCCTGTAGCACCTACCACTGCGACTTTCATTTTTCTTTTATTAATTATTATTTGTTTACCAGCTTTTGTTTTTCATGGCATCTTCTGTTGCGTCGCACAATTCATCGTTCCGTTTTCATGGCAACATAGGATAGCCATCATACAAAAAAGCCTTCCGGTTAAGGAAGGCCTGCTGAACTTTTTTATGTTATAACACACATAACGTTGCAAACCTCCCTCAGGAATGTTTCTTGCTGCGTTTTGTATGTTTAATTGTCATCATTGCTGGCCGAAGATAATTACAAAAAAATTTGCTGCCAAACTCCTTTTACAAACAACTGTTCTTATTCCATCGAAATAGTCGTACTTTAACTATAAGAAATTTTATACCGAACAATTCGATTTGCGTATGATAAAAAAGATACTATTATTATTTTTTCTGGGGCTTTTCATTCATAGCAGGCCAATCAACGCACAGTTTAGTGATAATTTTTCGGATGGCAATTTTTCGACTAATCCTGTCTGGTCTGGCAACACGGCTGACTGGATACTAAATCCTTCATTCCAATTACAAAGCAATAATACCGTAGCAAGCAGTAATTTTTATCTCTCTACTGCAAGTACTTTAGCTACTACTGCTCAATGGGAATTTTGGTGCCAGATCACTTTCAATCCTTCTTCAACAAACTATATCGATTTTTATCTTACTGCGTCTGCAAGCGATATTACTCAATCTGCTGTAACAGGTTATTTTGTAAGGGTAGGTAATACCAGTGACGACATTTCATTGTACAGAAAAAATGCAAATGGTACCAGCACAGTAATTATTGATGGTTTGGATGGCACATTAAATACTAGCAGCAACACGATGAAGATAAAAGTGATTCGGGATGCTTCGAATCAATGGGCATTATTAAGAGACCTTACTGGAACTGGAAATACTTACTCCAGCGAAGGCTCTGTGGTTGACGCAACATTTACAACATCGGCCTTTTTTGGAATATGGGTAAGACAAAGTACTGCCAGTTTTTTTCAACGGCATTTCTTTGATGATTTTGAAGTAAAAACTTATGTGCCAGATGTTACACCGCCGGCTATCCAATCTTTGACGGCTCTTTCTTCAAATTCCCTTGATGTTTTATTTAATGAACCGGTAAGTCTGGCAACAAGTCAAACATTGAGTAATTACACAATTAATAATGGAATCGGCAATCCTGCTACTGCTGTAAGAGATGTAACGAACAATGCATTAGTACACCTGACTTTTACAAATAGTTTTCCAAATGGGATATCAAATATTATTACGATAAACGGTGTACAGGATTTATCAGGCAATGCCATTGTAAATGGAACAGGAACATTTAGTTTTTATACAGCTCAACGCTATGATATTGTAATTGATGAATTGGTTGCTGACCCAACACCTGTAGTTGGTTTGCCAGATAACGAATGGATAGAATTAAAAAATACTACAATATTTCCTATCAATCTGCAAGGATGGAGAATAAGTGATGCCACAGGTACAAGCGGCCCGATGCCGAATTTTACTTTGCAACCAAATAGTTATGTTATTGTTTGCACAGGTAGTGCTATTGCAGCTATGTCAGTATTTGGCCCAACTATTACAGTTACCAGTTTTCCTTCGTTGGATAACAATGGAGAAAGATTATCGCTTAGTGATGGTTCCGGAAAAATTATTCATGCATTGGCGTATGATATAAGCTGGTATCAGAATGAACTGAAAAAAGATGGTGGTTGGTCATTAGAAATGATTGACACAAAAAACCCCTGCACAGGTGGTAGCAACTGGAAAGCCAGT
>JBDSUW010000078.1:0-7954 GCA_039927535.1 Chitinophagaceae bacterium
TTGATAAGAATGTTCCTTCTGTCGCAATGGAACGATTTAAAAGAAGTCAGGACCCTTATTTCTGCTGCAATGAAAACAGCGATAAAGTAATTAGTAATGTAGATCCGGCTTATTTGCAAAAATGGCTGCAAACAAAAAGAACACAAAATGGCGGTGGTAACTCATTCAATGGGATAATAAAATCTAAAAGCAGGTATTATTTTGCAGATACATTGCTGGTAGAAACTTATAATCAATTTAACCGGGCAATTAAAAACAATAATATCATTGGTAACAAATCTGCAGAAGAATTTTATCAGCAATTGAATAATAAATATCCGGGCAACCCCTATACACTAGATGCGAAGTCAAGCTTAACAGTTAAGTATATTGATTTTGCACAGGCAAAGGTTGATCGTTATTTAAGTTGTAGTAATGACTTATCTGCAAAACAAAAACAAGAAAATACAGAAGCAGCAACACGACTCGAAAAAGCAATCAATTATGTGAGAGAAGATGATGCAGATTTTGCGAATTCTTTAAGAGGAAGATTATTCTTATTGAAAGCAAGTGGAAACAATGTGTCTTCCGCCCTTTCTTTTCAAAGTGCTTATTCGGCTCTTTCAATAGATCCGAACGGAGCGTACATACAAAATAAACTTGCTTTATTGCACCTTGAAAATAACAATAAAGACAGTGCTTTATATTATGCTGATAAAGCTGTAAGAACTGCACCCAACTGGAGATGCGCATTAAATACATTGGCATTAGTACAAAATTCAGCCAACAAAAACCCTGACAATAAAAATGTAAAAAAGAATTCACCTTTCAGGAAAGTTAGTTTTGGCGGCACCATTGGCGGTGGCCTTAATCAATCTAATCCAACTTATTCTGGGAATGGCAACTCAGGTTATGTTGATGTAAGATCAAATACATCTTCTGTATTTGATCTAGGCATTATTACGCAAATTAATATCGGAGGAAATATTTTCATACGGCCATCCGCAACAGTGAGTTTCGAAAGCAATGACATTGATTTTATTAGAAGAGGCATAACAGGCCAACCTGACATAGTTGAAACGATTGGAATTAAAAACACATCTGCAAATATTGAATTGCCTCTTATTATTAGATTCTCTTCAAAAAATATTGCACCATATATTATGCTTGGTCCATCATTTAGTTATAGGGTTGGTAACAATGGCTCTACTTCAGATATCTTACTAATAAAAAAATCATTGTTTAGCGGTAATGGTGGAATTGGTGTTGATATTGGGCTAGGAAATTCAGGATTGGCTTTGTCGCCTGAATTAAAATATACAGCAGGCTTTTCTGATATCAAAGATTCAAGTGGAAGCAGTGCCTATTCTCTTGCTCTTTCATCATTGAAGAAAAATACATTTTCATTTAATTTATATCTTAGAAAAAGATAAAATTATTAAACTTGTTTAGCAGATTAATCGAAATTCATCATTTTCTGCTTACAAAATATTTGCAGGTAAAATAAGAATCGCCATCACATTTACTAGTAAGCGATCGAAGAAATATTGAATTATTTTTCTGTAAGTATTACAAATTCCTGTTCAAGACTTAAGGATTCGCTATATAATAATTGAAGAATTGCTACACCATATTTTGCATAGTAGTAAGAAATATTTTCATGCCGCTCCTGCAATCCGTTACCAGGAAATAATTCTTCTTTTACTTTTTGTATTTGTCCTTGCTGATCTGTGAATTTCCTTTTTTCTGCCCGAAGCATTTTCTTTTCTAACTCTTGCAAACGAAATACTGTTTTTGTTTTCAATGCATCTACATGTTGCTCTAAAGTTGTATCAACTGCTTTCGCTTGTTTCTTAACCGATTCATATAATTCTTCGATTGCCGATAAAGAGCCATTCAGTTTTGTGTCATTCTTACTTTCCTTTCGAACAAGTTGATTGACCAATTCCTGCTCAGGCAGAAAGAAATCTTCAGTTGTGAAGTGTAGTTTACTTATTTGTGCTTTCCATTTTTCTTCTACCAGTAAAAAAGAATTGCGCAACACCAAAACTGGAAAAGGCACTTTATACTGTTCGAATAAAGATTTTAACTGCAGCCAGTAAGCCATTTCGCCGCCGCCGCCGATAAATGCAATATTTGGCAATACTGTTTCCTGGTACAATCCACGAAGAATTACATTCGGACTAAACCTTTTTGAATGTTGCTCAAGCTCTATTTTCAACTCATCTTCAGAAAAGGCAAGGTCTGTTCCGTGTACCTTGTACCTTGTGCCTTGTTGTATTATTCTTTCCCGCAGATCATCTTTCAGATAAAACAAATTGATCTCTCTTGGATTGGCTTGTACTTTATACCCTGCATCTGATAGAGAATCAATTGAATTTCCTACAATACCCGAAGCAATTTGATTCAACAGGTCTTCTTCAAATACAGCCGTCAATTCTTTTTTCAACGCAGCATTATCAGGTTTCAAAACAACTAATCCAAATTCAGCAAATAATGCATTTACAAAAAGAAAAGTTGCCTGCTCAATAGTTGCGCCTTCTTTGTAAGACTCCTTTATTAATGCTATAATATCGTTCCCATGTGGAAGAACAGACAACTGACCTTCCATTGCTGTAACCAACTTCAATAATTCTTTGTCAACTTTCATTCTCCCAACAGCACCTGTTTGTTTAGTATTCCAAACCAATTTCTGGCCACCAAGGTTGATATTATTTAACTCATCGAGATCAGCATCTTCGGAACCAATATAAAAAACAGGGACAAAATTATATTCAGGCAACGATGTCTTTAAACTATCTGCCAGTTTAATACTGTGAAGTATTTTGTAGATAAAATATAAAGGTCCGGTGAAAATATTATTCTGATGCGCTGATGTAATGGTGAATGTATTGTCTGATAAAAGCGAATCAATATTTTTTTTCACCCGGTCACTGGTACTAATTCCATCATACTGCTTCTTCAGTTCCTGCACCAATACCGACCTGTTCGTTGCAAATTCTTTTCTCACTTCTATTGCTTGCTGAATACCTTGCAACGATGGCGGATTCGCCATAAAAGGTTTGATTGCATTAGCCTGATCTATATAATCCAATACAAGCTTTGAGAAAACTCCTGTTTGCCGATAAGGTATTCGTGTAGATTTACAATTCATATTAATATATGCCGCATTGCAGCAGGTTGTAAAAATAAGAAGATGAAAACGATACTGCCAACCGATTATAAATTTTTAACGAAACCGCTCAACAGTAAATGGCTTTAAATCCATACTTGTTGGTTTATTATTCACTAATTCATCTACTAATTTACCTGTACCTGCACCCAAGCTTAATCCCAACATAGAATGTCCTGTTGCAATTGTAACGTTTGATTGTTTGGATGAACGACCGATAAATGGCAATCCATCTGCCGAGCAAGGACGATAACCATACCATACTTTTTCTTTTGGCGGCAATGGAACATCATATTCCGGGTAGAAGCTTTTTACTGCATCCAATATTCCCTGCACACGGTTCATCCTGATAGGTGTTTTATGTGAAGTAATCTCCATCGTTCCTCCAAAACGGATCTTATTGCCATCCATGGGTGTTACTGCGGTTCGGCCTTCCATCAGCACTGCAGGATAATTTAATTTATAGAGCGAATCTTCATAGGTAACAGAATAGCCTCTTCCCGGTATCAAAGGAATTTTCAAATCGAGCAATTTTGCAGTTGCCATGCCCCATGAACCGGTTGCCAATACAATTTCGTCCGGCTCATATTCATTGTTATTTGTCATTATTTTTGTTACTTTCCCATTTCGCTTTTCAAATTGTATCACTTCCTCGTTTGCAATAAGCTTCACTCCTTTTTCCTTCAGATAAGCAATCAGACTTTTCATTAATTTATTGGGATAGCAATGTGCATCACAATTATAAAGAACTGCACCCATTCCGTTCACTGTTGTTTGTGGTTCCAAGGATTGTAGTTCTTCTTTTCCAATCAATTTAGTATCAGTTAATCCTAATTCATGGGCTTTTTCAAATACATGTTTAGCATGACTTGCATATTCTTCGGTCTGAAAAATTTCCAATAGCCCTTTTTGTTCATACGCAAAATCAAACCCCGGTAATTTTTGCCATGATTCATATTCACCCTTACTAAGTATCGCAATATCTCTTAGAGGAATTGCGGCCGCCTCAACATTTTCTTTTTTGGCACTCCGCATAAATTTCAATCCCCAGCTGATAAGATCCCAATCGAGACGAGGCTGCACATAAAATGGACTTTTTGAATTCCACATCCACTTCAATCCTTTCTTTACAATGCCCGGTGTAGCCATCGGAATAAAATGACTTGGACAGATATAACCGGCGCTGCCATAGCCGCAACTATCTTTAAAATCACTTTTGTCGAGAACCGTTACGTCCCAACCTGATCTTTGTAAATAGAATGCCGAGCTTAAACCAATAATGCCGCCCCCTACGATTGTTACTTTGCCTTTAGTTCTAGAAGGAGAACTTTGATTAGCCAATTCTTGTTCCAACATATTTTGTTTATAAATTAAAATTTACATATTAATCACCATTCCTTCCTCCGCCACTCCAAAGCCTTTTGCTTTCACTTCTTTTTTCTCTGCTGATTCTTTCTTAAGCAACGGATTCGTATGATTAAAATGAATGAATACTATTTTTGATTTGGTTGAATTAGGCAAAGATGAAAACTTATTCATGCTTTCTTCCACAAATGGATGTGGCACTTCGCTCATATCTCTCCCGGGTAGTTCTCCATTTTTATAAAAAGTGCCGTCAAGTAATGCAATATCCACTTTGTTTATTGCTTCAACAATATTCCGATCCCATTTTTTCCACTTATCAATATCAGGAATAAAAAGGATTTTCTTTTTTGCAGATTCAATTACAAACCCAACCGTTTCAGAAAACTCATCCCGGTGCGGAACTTTTAATGGCGTTACTTTAAATGATGAACTAATAGCAACGGAACTATCTGCTTTCAATGTTTGTAAAGAAATATTATTCAGACTCACCAACTGACTCCAAGGCCCGTTGGTTCTGATAAATGAATCCAACCTTGGCATTGAATACACAGGAATTTCTTTTGCTCCCATTGCTTCTCTGCCAAATTCCATTAAGCCAGTATAATGTCCGATATGTGCATGAGTAATAAAAACTCCATCCGACGAATAATCTTCTTTTGTAAGAAAGCTTTGCAGTGTGTGTACTTGCGAAGTAATATCAGGAGTTGCTTCAAACAACCAGTATTGGTTTGTCTTTCTGTCAACCAATGCCAGGCTTGTTACATGCTTCTTTGCTTCCTTTCCTTCCCAATACGCCGTACAACATTCTTTAGTACACCCTATCTGCGGGTAACCTGCATCCTGTGCCGTACCAAGCACAACTAAAAACTGATCAGGTAAACCTTTCTGTTCGTTCGTAGTTTCTGATTTTCCATTTGAACTACAACCTGTAATCAGAAAAATAAAGCAGACAACTATATATTGTATAAACGTTTTCAAACAATCAAAATATTTAATCACTAAAGAATCTTCCCATTCACTATTCACCACTCACTACTATATCACCTGAAACCCCTCAGCATACGGGTCATCTTCCATATCAATCCAAATCGTATTGTATCCATAAATCTTTGCCCAACCCTCTATTGAAGGACGGATTGCCGGTTTTCCATTCACTTCCAATTCTTCTTCAATCCGGCCCACGAATTTACTGCCGATTATGCTTTCATGCACAAACTCATCTCCTTTTTTCAATTTCCCTTTGGCATACCATTGTGCCATTCTTGCTGAGGTACCCGTGCCGCATGGCGAACGGTCAATGGCTTTCTCTCCATAGAATACAGCATTCCTTGCTGTTGAAGTTTTATCCCCCTCCTTACCTGGACGGGCAGGCATTACCCCACCAGTCCATAATATATGCGAACATCCTTTTATCGTTTCGTCTTCGGGGTGAACGAATGAATACTTTGCATTAATATTCTTGCGCAGTTCTCTTGCCAAAGCAATTAATTTATCTGCGGTAAAATGTTCAAGTCCTTTAAAGTTTTTTTGCATATCAACGATGGCATAAAAATTACCGCCG
Source organism: Chitinophagaceae bacterium (assembly GCA_039927535.1). Classification (GTDB taxonomy): domain Bacteria; phylum Bacteroidota; class Bacteroidia; order Chitinophagales; family Chitinophagaceae; genus JJ008. The sequence continues at coordinate 6,078 of JBDSUW010000078.1, forward strand.
TAAGAAACATCAACCACCAACTCTCCCAACTCCGGGCAATCCACCACCAAATCAGTTGAATGTAAAAAAGAAGGCACATTCGTCAACCTCACACTCTCCACTTTAAAGGACTCCACTCCCGACTCCTGATTCATGGCTCCTGACTCCCAGCTCCCGACTGTCCTGTACTCCACCTTCACCAATCCCGCCGGAGTTTCCATTCTTACAAACCCTGCTTTCTTTGGTTGTATCAATCCTTCTTCTATCGCAATTGTAATTGTTCCAATGGTTCCATGTCCGCACATTGGCAGGCAGCCGCTTGTTTCTATAAACAGAACTGAAATATCATTCTCCTGATCATGCGGCGGATACAGAATACTTCCACTCATCATATCATGGCCTCTGGGTTCAAACATCAGCCCTGTTCTTATCCAGTCATATTCTTTCAGAAAATGCTGTCGCTTTTCACTCATATTCTTTCCCTGCAATAAAGGTCCGCCTTTCTTTACTAATCGTACTGGATTGCCGCAGGTATGTGCATCTATGCAATTAAATATGTGCTTCATAGTTTTTCTTATCTAAACTCTTATAGGGTTTAGGAACCCTCCAAGAGTTTGCTTATTCAATAGTTTATTCACTTGGCTTTTCATGATACTTAACAAACGAATCTAATCCTCCAAACATTTTTACCACATAATCTCTTTCAAGCTTTGTTGGAGACTTGCTCAAAATTATCTTATATGAGCTATACTCCCACTGTTTCATCTCTTTTACAAACCGGTGATGAACAGGGTTTGAATGAATATAGTGTACAACCTTACAAAAGCTTTCATCTCCAATAACTTCCACTCTCTTCATATTCTGCATAAACAAACTACCCATTCTTGCATACATCTTATTAAACGCCTGGGTGTAGCTGTTCAAAAGGTTTGAGAAGGCTTTACTTATCTTTTTAACAAGTAGTTGTTCGTCAAATGTTGCTGGCAATGCTTGTCCATATAAAGCCTCATTCTTTATAGAAAAATATTCAACCAGTTCTTTCTGGTCTCTAATCTTTATTAGCATATGAAAGTGATTAGGCATAAGGCAATAAGCATATACCTGCGCTACAGGCAACACATGAAAGGAAAGCTTTTCCAGAAAGAAATATTAGTTCTTTGTTTCTGCAAAGAGGTTTTCTCGTCCGTTTGCATGGTTATAAAGATGGTATGTACTTCCAGGTATCATATTTTTTTTCATTCCTGTTCAGCAACTCTTGGAGGGTTCTAAACCCTACAAGAGTTCACCAAGAGTTCAACCCGAACCCTCCAAGAGTTCAACTCGAACCCTCCAAGAGTTTAACAAACTAAATTTTACTAAATTTGTTGCTTATTACTTGCCAATGGAAACCTACGGAAAGATACTGCTCATAGCTATGCCAGCCTTCCTCATTCTCGTTTTATTTGAAAAATGGTGGGGATGGCGAAAACAGAAAGACACTGTACGCAATATGGATATGGTTTCCAGCCTCAGCAGTGGCGTTACCAATGTTACCAAAGATGTACTCGGATTATCTATTGCCATCATTGCCTATAGCTGGCTGGTGCAGAAGATTGCCGTCATCCATATCACCCCTACATGGCTTACCTATTTAATAGCATTCATTGCAATAGACTTTGCAGGCTATTGGGTTCACCGCTGGAGCCATCATATTAATATATTATGGAACCTGCACATCATCCATCATAGCAGCGAAGAGTTTAACCTTGCTTGTGCATTGCGGCAGAGCATCACTATGTTTGTAAATCCATTTACGTTTTTGCTTATTCCAGCAGCCTTAGTTGGTGTGCCTCCGATAGTAATAGCCACCGTAGGGCCGCTGCATCTGTTTGCACAATTCTGGTATCACACACAGCATA
>JBDSUW010000079.1:0-4378 GCA_039927535.1 Chitinophagaceae bacterium
ATTCGATTTCCTTTCGAAGTTCGTACAGATCGATATTAAAACTTTTGAGGATGCGAACAGCTGTATTATCACCTTCCCGAATAAGGCCAAGCAACAAATGCTCGGTGCCGATAAAATCGTTACCAAGTCTTAATGCTTCCTCTCTACTAAAGGATATTATTTCTTTTACTTGTGCTGAAAAATTATTATCCATTTTAGATAATTAGTTGTGATACAATATTAACGAATAAATTTGGTACCTGTTTTCCTGTAGTTATAAACGGAATGTTGATAATTTTAGTTGCTAATGGCTAGCCAATTTAGCAGCTTTCGGATTAAACAGGATTTAATAACAATCTAACTTGCCTACTCGCCTTTGGATAGCCAGTTGCCGATAGGCAGGCTTCTGCAGAGCAAGGTCGGCAAACAAATAATTATCACTATGAATGTCAAATGCGATACCAAAGAGAAATTTCATGTCATCACGGTTGTTGAACCATCGCTATCTGCTACTATGACAGACAAAATGGAGGAATGCTTGCTTTCGTACCTGCAAAATGACGCCAGCCTACCGGACAGGCAAGTTAAGAACCTTGTTCTAATATTAAAAGATACCAATTCGATTGATATGGCTGCGGCTGAAAAACTGGTACATATTCAGCAAAAATACTATGAGAACAATGCATCTTTTGTAATATGTGAACTACAAAAACCTGTTGAAGAATTTCTGGACAAAAATGAATTATTAGAAATAATGAATGTGACGCCAACTGAAAGCGAAGCTTGGGATATTATACAGATGGAAGAAATTGAAAGAGAATTTTTCAGTGAAGATGAAAACTAGTTAGTGTATCAGTTTGAAAATTGCAATCTAAAAATGACTTTTGAACCACATAGACACATTAGGAACATACCTGCCCGACTGGGTCATACAGGCGGGGATTTTCACATAGCTTAGCTTAAACTATGAGGTTATTTCTTATGTGCTCTATGTGGTTCAAATAAAAATTATTTTCAAATTGAGACAATACCGAAAACTAGTTAGCAATAATGATGCAACAAAATTGCTTATATTTTTGTCTGTCAAACAACAATAACACACCAAAAAACACAACCGTATCATGTTTGCTGTTACCATACTTGGCAATAATTCCGCTGTTCCGGCATTTAACCGGCATCCAACCAGCCAGGTAGTAACACTTGACGGAAGCAATTATCTTGTAGATTGTGGCGAAGGCACACAAATTCAGTTAATCAATTACAAAATCCGCCGCAGCAAGATCTCTCATATTTTTATTTCACATTTGCATGGCGATCATTATTTCGGTTTGATAGGATTATTAAATTCATTTGGTCTTTTGAGCCATCAACAGGAATTACATGTGTTTGGTCCATCGCCTTTAAAAGAAATAATAGACTTACAATTAAAAGTGGCTGATACAAAACTGTGTTACGATTTACACATCCATCATATCAGCGAAGCAACAACTTTACTTGACAATGAAAAATTGAGGGTCAAATGTTTTCGTACCAATCACCGGATAGAGTGCTATGGTTTTTCGTTTGAACAAAAGAAGCAGCCAAGAAAATTAAATCTTGAAAAAGCCAAAGAATTTGAAATACCGCCTAATTTTTATGACCCCTTAAAGAACGGCGAAGATTATACAAAGAAAGATGGTACATTAATTAAAAACGAATTAGTAACTGAAGTTGCAGAACCGGGGAAAAAATATGTGTTCTGTGCGGATACAAAATATGATGAATCATTGCTTCCGCATATTCAAGATGCAGATATGATCTATCATGAAACCACTTACCTAGATAATTTGCGCCAAAGAGCCGAAGATCGTTTTCATTCTACAACAAAACAAGCGGCTGCATTAGCCTTAAAAGGCGGTGTAAAAAAATTACTCATCGGACATTTCAGCAGCAAGTATAATACACTGGAAGAATTTGAAGCCGAAGCAAGAGAAGTATTTCCGAATACAGAACTGGCATTGGAAGGGGTTTGTTTTGAGGTGTAGAAATTGTCACACTATTAAAACTTACTTAATACTCATATACTATTTGAATTGGAAATTTTCCGAAAAAAATAGTAGCTTTAGTAAGCAAATAAATCGTTTATGTCTGAAGAATACCATATCCGGGTTAAAAAAGAATATGCTGCTTCACTTATTGAACATTTAAGAAAAGAGCAGGCTATCGAATTAATTGACAGCAATGACCCTGATATTCCTGAATGGCAAAAAGAAGCTGTCCGCAAAACTCTTTTACAAATAAAAGAAAACCCGGCTCTTTTACAGCCCTGGGATACAGTGAAGCAAAAATATATGCGAAGCTGATGTCTTTTATTATTTTATTTTCTCCTGATGCAATTGCTGATATTGATGAAGGTTTTGAATATTACAATTCAAAGTCTACCGGTCTGGGTTTTGAATTTACTGATACTATTGATGCCTATTTGTCAAAAATCAGCAATGTTCCCACTGCTTCTCCAATCAGGTATGATAACATAAGAGTAAAGCCTGTTGATACTTTTCCTTTTACTATTCATTTCACTATTGATGAAGCAAATAACATTGTAGTTATTTTACGAGTATTTAATACCTGGCTGGAACCTTTCTGGGATAAAAAATAATTGCTTCCTTATTTAACTCCCTTTCATCAATTCCTTAATCTTTGCAAGATGCGCCGAACTCACCGGCCACACCGGCAATCGGAATGTATTCTTACAAAGACCCATTTCACTTACATAAGCTTTTACGCCACTTGGGCTACCTTCTGCAAACATGGATGCAATAATATCGGTGTATTTATAGTGAATGGATTTTGCTTCATCAAAATTTCCCGCAAGGCAAAGCCGCACCATATTAGAATAATCTTCGGGATAAGCATTTGCAACAACAGAGATCAAACCTTCTGCACCGCAGGCAATCATTGGCAACGTAATCGGATCATCGCCACTGATGACCATAAAATCCGCCGGTTTATTTTTAATGATATAATTGATCTGATCAAAATTGCCACAAGCTTCTTTAGTGGCAAAAATATTTTTACATGCTGCTGCAATTCTTACTGTTGTTTCGCCAGAAACATTTTGCCCGGTTCGGCCCGGAACATTGTACATGATAATTGGCAATGGCGTTGCTGCATCCAATACTTTATAATGCTGAAAAATTCCTTCCTGATTGGGTTTGTTATATGCAGGGCTTACTGAAAGAATTGCATCATAACCAGTCAAATCAAATTGCTTAAACCAACCCAACACTTCATTTGTATCACCTCCTCCAATGCCCGCAACTAACGGCACTCTTCCGGCAACAGTTTTTTGTACAAATGAAAATACTTCCTGTTTTTCTTCTCCATGAATGGTAGCACTTTCACCCGTTGTGCCCAATGCAACAAGGTATTCCACTTTTCCTTTTATCCAGAACTCGATAAGGTTAGCGAAATTCTCCCAATCAATTTTACCCTGCCCGTCTTCGCCATTCAGGCGGGCAACTGCATGAAATGGAGTTACAATTGCGATGCCTGTACCAGTAAATTTTTTCCGAAGTGACATTGAGTATTTAATATTTAAAGATTTTATATTGAATATTGCTGATTAACGATAAGTAATACAAGAGTGTCCTTCGTTCCTCAGGATAAACTGTGCAACAGGTGATTCCATGAAAAACTGAAGCCGGGTAAATAATTTTAGCCTCATTTCCATTAATGAATACTAAAAAAATAAAAGAATTTCTAAACCTAAGTTCCCCCCGTCCGAACCGGTCATCCGGGCGGGCTTTAGGGGACAGGGGTTCTACACTTCTTCCCAGAAACCCATCTTCCCAAACTTTTCTATTCTATCACTTACTCTTTGCTCTGCAGGTATTGGCTTCAGCTCTTTCAACACTTTAATAAGATGAGCTTTTAAGATTCTTGCCGATTCATCATAATCCCAATGTGCACCCCCAATTGGTTCGGGAATAATGCCATCTATTAATCCAAAGCCAAGCATTTTATCGGCAGTAAGCTTTAATTGCTCGGCTGCTATTTCTTTTTTATCCCAGGTGCGCCACAAAATAGATGAACAACTTTCGGGTGAGATAACGGTGTACCATGTATTCTCCATCATATACACTCTGTCGCCCACTCCTATTCCTAATGCACCGCCGCTGGCTCCTTCACCAATGATTACACAAATCACAGGCACTTTCAGCCTTATCATTTCATATATGTTTCTGGCAATGGCTTCGCCTTGTCCCCTTTCTTCTGCTTCTAAACCTGGAAATGCTCCGGGTGTATCTATTAATGTAATAACTGGTTTATTAAATTTTTCGGCCAGCTTCATCAATCTTAATGCTTTTCTATATCCTTCGGGATTGGCCATACCAAAATTTCTGTGCTGTCGCATTTT
>JBDSUW010000080.1:0-14936 GCA_039927535.1 Chitinophagaceae bacterium
AGTTTGCACATCTACAATTTCGCAACTTATCCCTTTTGTTTCTAAGCTGGCAACTGCATCCTGAATAATACGCAATGTAGAACCATAAGAAACAATGGTTACATCTGTCCCTTCTTTTATAACTTCCGGAACACCAAACGGAACGGTGAACTCCAATAAATTAGTTGGCAATTTCTCTTTTAAACGATAACCATTTAAACATTCTACAACCAATCCCGGATCATTACTTCTCAATAATGTGTTATACATACCAACAGCCTGTGTCATATTTCTTGGCACACAAATATACATTCCGCGAAGTGCATTGATTACCATTCCCATTGGAGAACCACTATGCCATATTCCTTCGAGGCGATGACCTCTTGTACGTATAATAACCGGGCAACTTTGCTGACCTGCGGTTCTGTAATGTAAAGTAGCAACATCATCACTTAAAGGCTGTAAGCCATACAGCAAATAATCGAGATACTGTATCTCCGCAATTGGTCGAAGGCCTCTTAATGCCAAACCTATTGCCTGGCCCATTATTGTTAACTCTCTTATTCCAGTATCAAAAATTCGTTGGTCGCCATGCTTTTCCTGCAAGCCACTGAATCCCTGGTTTACATCACCTATGTAACCAAGATCTTCCCCAAATGCAATAACCTTTGGATTTGCAGTAAATAACTGATCAAAAAAACTATTCAGAATTTCAAAGCCATTTTTTATTGGAGCTTCGTTATCATACTCCGCATTTACAATATCTACTTTTAAAGCACTTTTGGCTCCATCATTATATAATTTCGAACTATAAAGCGTTGCATTTTCTTTTTGAAGGTCATTCAGATAATCTTTAGTCCAGAATGCAACATCTGCATTATCTGCCATCGATAATGCTTCACTCAATGTTTTTATAACATCTCTTCGTAGTGGTTCCCTGTTTGTTGAAAGCTCTTTAGTTAGTTTTTGTAATGCTGCAGAATGTTGAGGTAAACCATTCGACATGGTGTTTATCAAATCAACGGATCTTGTAACCTGCTCCTTTATTGGATTAAGAAAATTCGTCCAGGCACTTGCTTTACTTTCTTTTACATGCAGTTTTGCTTTGTCCGCTATTTCGTCCAATTCATTTTCTTCAGCCAATGTATTTGCTATGATCCACTCTTTCATTTTACGTATACCGTCCCATTCTCTTTCCCAATCCAGTCGTTCAGAAGATTTATACCGCTCATGACTTCCGGAAGTAGAATGCCCTTGAGGTTGTGTAATTTCTTCTACATGGAATAAAACAGGTGTGTGATTCTCTCTTGCCAATCTGATTCCTTCTTCAAACGTCTCACACAGGCCGGCGTAATCCCAACCTTTTACTTTGTAAATATTAATGCCATTTGTATCTGCTTTTTTCTCCATCCCACTCAAAGCATCGGATACAGAAGCTTTAGTAGTCTGATATTCTTTTGGAACTGAAATACCATATCCGTCATCCCAAACAAAAACAGCCAAAGGCACTTGTAAAACACCAGCAGCATTTATAGTTTCCCAAAAATGACCTTCGCTGGTAGAAGCATCACCAATTGTTGCAAAACAAACTTCTTCACCATTGTTTGATAGTGATTTAAAAGCTTGAAGCTGTTCTATATTTCTAAAAGACCTGGAGGCAAATGCCAATCCCAAAGCCCGGGGCATTTGGCCAGCAGTTGGTGCAATATCACTTGAGATGTTTTTCAGGTCAGCAAGATCAAGCCATTCACCATTTTCATTCACAAAAGGAGTAGCAAAATGGCAATTCATCTGACGTCCGCCGCTGAAAGGTTCCCGGCTCAGATCAGGATCTGCATATAATTGTGCAAAAATTTGTTCTGCATTTGCCAAATCTGCTGCCAGCATAAAAGTCTGATCCCTGTAATATCCGCTTCTGAAATCGCCATTTTGAAAAAATTTGGCCATTGCTATTTGAGCAACTTCCTTTCCATCGCCAAAAATGCCAAATTTGGCCTTTCCGCTCAACACCTCCTTTCGGCCTAACAAGCTGATTTCTCGGCTTATACAAGCAATTTCATAGTCTTTTAGTACTTCTGACCGAAACCTGTCAAAAGAGAGTATTGCTTCATCAGTAATTGTAGCTGATTGGGTATTCTCCATGCCGCAAAAATAAGAATTTTGTATACCCTAAAGGCCTGTTTAAAAAAATACCTTAAATGACTGCAACCCCTCTATGTTATATGGCATCTGTTTTGTAATTTTGAACTCCTAAAAGATTTAAATGAAAAAAATAGCCCTATCAATTTTTTGCTTCGTATTGGCGTTTTGCGTTTCTGCCCAAACGGGACATGAAGGTCATGATCATACACCAGTTACACCAGCACAGGTTGGTACGGAAGATTTTCTGAGGCTGAAAGAAACTGAGCATGATTTTTCTAAAATTCCACAGGGCAAGCCGGTTTATTACAATTTTGACATAGTAAACATTGGAAAAACCCCATTAAAGCTTGATAATGTAACGGCTACTTGTGGCTGCACAACTCCGGAGTGGAGCCAGGAACCCATTGCACCCGGCGCCACCGCAAAAATAAAAGTAGGTTATAATGCTGCAGCTGAAGGGCCATTCGAAAAATTTATTACTGTCACTTATAATACTAATCAAACAAAACAAATCAAAATTAAAGGTATAGTGTGGAAAGCACCTGAAGGTTCTGCCCCTGCTAACGCCTCCATTGATTTCTTAAAAAAACAATCCTTTTAAATTTTATCAAACATGAAGAAAATTATCTTATCCGCAGTTGCCCTTGTTTTTACACTTGGAGTTTTCGCTCAACAAAAAGTTAATGATGTAATTAAATTTAATGTTGAAGCACATGATTTTGGAAAAATCAAAAACAATGTACCCGCTGTTTACATATTTGAGATTACTAACATTAGTGACAAGCCTGTTGTAGTAGAGAATTCATGGGCAAGTTGTGGTTGTACAACCCCTGATAAAATTGTAGACCCCATTATGCCGGGAGCAACTGCAAAATTAAAAGTTTCCTACAATGCTGCTGCAGTAGCACCTTTTCAAAAAGATGTTTTTGTAAAAATTGCTGGAATTGAAGAAACAAAATCAGTTAAGATATCAGGTGAAGTATTAACTGTGGAAGCTTATGATGCTTTCCAGAAAGAAAAAGGCGAAAAAGCAAAGACGAAAAACTAAAAATTAATTTCACTATATTATAAGAGGTTGTCTCAAATGTTGAGTCAGCCTCTTTTTTATTCAGTTATCTGGGTGAGACAAATTTCATTTATCCGATTATTAAGGCTTTCATTTTGCTTTTGGTACAACTTCTTTTTTGTGATGATTATTTTCTACAATTTCCAAAAACCATCATTCCATTTAAAGAAAATTTTTAATATTTTCCCACTAATTAAGCAGCTCATTATTAATCAAAAGCTTATTTTTCCACAATCTGTACAAAAAACATTGGTTTTTATTCAAAATATATATTTTTAAAAATCTGGCATGAATATTTAAGTTAATTCTGTAAAGATTTGCATATGGAAAATACCGCATTAAGTTTCAATCGTGAAAATGCTCATGAAGACCCTCAAACTCTGCATTCTTTTTTGTCTGTACAGAGTTCGAATGCCCAGCAGTTTTTCAAAGATGGAACTTCTTTTGTAAAAGAAGAATTGACTTCCCTTTATTTAATAGCAGAAATTCATTTGCAAAAAATGATGCTTCCGGTTAATAACTTTCTAAAAGACATGAGACAAGTAGACTGTGAATTAGAATATGAATGCAAAAAACAATCTGGACTAATATGTGAAGGAAATATTGTTCCGTTGGAACAAGCATTGCTTAGCCCCATGGAAGAAAACTAAACAATTAATGAAAGAGACGCTGTCTTTCAAATAATATTCTATACTGGGTGTTCCTTAACTTTGCGATATGCTTACAATTTCCAACCGTGGCAAAGAAATGCCCGCTTCCCCAATTAGAAAATTAGTTCCTTTTGCAGAAACGGCTAAGAAAAAAGGAATTACAGTCTATCACCTGAATATTGGTCAGCCGGATATTGAAACACCACCAGAAATTTTGAACGCAGTCCGTACGGCAAAAATTACAACATTAGAATATAGCCATAGTGCCGGTAATGAAAGTTATCGTCGTAAACTAGTTGAGTATTATATAAAAGTAGGTATAACAGTTACTCCCGAACAAATTATAATTACCACTGGTGGTAGCGAAGCTATTCAATTCGGCTTTTTTGCTTGTTTAAATCCGGAGGATGAAGTAATTATTCCGGAACCTTTTTATGCAAATTATAATGGCTTTGCCTGTGCAGCAGGCATTACTGTTGTTCCTATTACATCCCGCATAGAAACTGGTTTTGCATTACCTCCCATTGCTGATTTTGAAAAAGTAATTACTCCAAAAACAAAAGCAATTGTTATCTGCAACCCTAATAATCCAACAGGTTATTTATACAGCAGGGAAGAAATGGAGGCATTGAAATTACTTTGTATCAAACATAATTTATATCTCTTTAGTGACGAAGCCTACCGTGAGTTTTGTTATGATGGCGAGTATGTAAGTGCCATGCATCTTGATGGAATAGAACAGCATGTGGTGCTGATGGATACCATCTCAAAAAGATACAGTGCATGCGGCGCAAGGATGGGAGCTTTCGTTACAAAAAACAAAGCAGTTTATGACACCGCTATGAAATTTGCTCAGGCAAGGTTAAGCCCTCCGGGTTTGGCTCAAATAATGGGAGAAGCTGCTGTTGATTTACCAGAAAGTTATTTTGATGCTCCAAAAGCTGAATATTTAAGTCGCAGAAATTTAATGGTAAACCGATTGAATGCCATGCCGGGTGTGTATTGCCCAAATCCAGGTGGTGCATTTTATGCCATTGCAAAACTGCCAATAGATGACAGCGATAAATTTTGTCAATGGCTTTTGGAAGAATTTTCATTTAATAACCAGACGGTGATGCTGGCACCGGCCACAGGTTTTTACGGAACAGAAGGGTTAGGAAAGAATGAAGTTCGCCTGGCTTATGTTTTAAACCTTGATGCATTAGGGGCGGCAATGGATTGTTTAGAAGAAGCACTTTTGGTTTATCCCGGAAAAGTTTCGTTTGAAAAGAAAACGGCTGATGCTGTTAAATAATCTTTATAGCCGCTCATTATTAGTGACAGATAGCTTATGAAGACTCCCAATCAAATAGCAACATTTACTGACATAAGCATAAAATACTCCACTTGGATAATCAAATATTGTTCAACAACTTTTGACAATCCTTTGTTCATGGTTTTTTATACTGACACTGATGAGAATAGCACTGACCGTTTAATGACTTACAAAAGCGGGGAAATTTTTGCTACTCAATCTTTGACTGATTTTAAGAAAATAATATTAAGCGAAACACTTAACCTATCTGCATTTGACAACCTTAATCCTTGGTTAGACAATTTTAAGGACTTACAAGTCTTAGAATATTGTACTTATGATCTTATTTCTGTAAGCCAAAATATTGACAGAAAAAATTTAGACATCGATACTACTGAAAACATTGCAGACTTCATCAATTTATATTGCGACTATCTCAAACAAGATGAAAAAAACAATCATCTTAAGGTTTATATAGACGATGCATTAATAAAAAAGGTCTGGAACTATTTTTACGATTATATTTTTTGGTCGAAAAAAAATGATAAAGAAAAACTTATAGCTTGCGACAGACCACAATTAGATATTGACACAAAAGGATTATTACAAAAATTAGAAGTCGTCATTAAGAAATTTGATAGCAATATCAAACCGGCAGAAAAGGCTAATTAATTAACAATGGTTTCGAATCATCTTGGGTTTTCAATTTGTTCAAAAAGGTCTGGAAGAAAATCTTTATCTAATGCTGAAAAAGGGATTGGCGCAGGCGGGTCATCTATAAAATCATTTACAATTAATCGCCACCAGCCAACATTTTTCCATTGGCCGAGTTTGTATCCTACTTTTTCAAAGGTGGCGAAATATTTGAAGCCGCATTTCTCATGAAAGACAACACTTTTATCATTCGGTAAATTGATTACCGCATACACATTATTATAACTTTGCCTTTTTAATATTTCAAACAAAGCCATATATAAAGCATTTCCGATTCCGGCTTTTTGAAAATCATCATGTATATAAACGGAGCATTCCACACTCCATTGATAAGCTGTTCTTTCTCTGTACCTGGATGCATAAGCATAGCCTGTTACAACACCATTCACTTCACAAACTAGCCAAGGCCAGTTATGCATATAAGTTTCAATCCTTTTTGCAAAACTCTGTATCGAAGGCACTTCAATTTCAAAAGTAAGTGAGGTATTTTGGATATAGGGTGCATAGATATCCAGAATTGATTTAGAATCTGCTGGTTTCGCTAATCTGATTGAAGGCATCTTCAAATTTCAGTTTTTAAAAGCAAAAAAGCTCCAAAAAGGAGCTTTTAAGTACGGGGAAGCAGACTTGAACTGCCGACCTCAGGGTTATGAATCCTGTGCTCTAACCAGCTGAGCTACCCCCGCATTGATTGGGCGGCAAAAATAATGGTTTTAAACATATTTTCTATCAAAAAAAACCTCCCCATTCGGGGAGGCGTTGTCCGGAACCGTCCTATAAAAAATTAGTTTTTAGCTATATCAAATTTTTTAAAGATTGACCTTACACTGCTTTGTATTTCACGACTTGTCAGGTTTCTACTATTCACTTCATCTGTTGTCCAACCCTGCCAAACAGTTTTATCAGTTTTTCCATCAATCATTGAAATAGTTACTGTTCCTTCACGGATCGATCTTTCATCCCTTTCATATCCTTCAAATTGAGAAGGATAAAAAACGTTGAAATAACGACCTGTACTCCTGTTATAAAAGACTCTTGAAAAAGGCCTTGAATAAACAGGGCTTGTACTTTCTGATGTACCTCTTTCAACAAGTACATCATAACTTAAAAATACATCCGGTCTGCTTTTTACTTCTTTCCAACCGGAAGATTTTGCCAATTCTTTGTTCACTGCTTCACGGATACGTTGCTCCGTTAAATTGCCTGGTTTATTATTGTTTTTTTCTCCATTGGGATTTTTTTCAAGCCAGGCGAAAGTTTTATATTCTGTAAAATTGACAGTATCGTCTTTCTCAATGTGTGTAGAGGTAGCACAACTTCCAAGCAAAAAGACGACAGCAACAAATCCACTCCACATTTTCCATTTATTTTTCATGTTTTCTCCTTTTTTTAATTGTATAAGAAATTTTATACAAATATTTCTCTCAGAAGCAAAGGAGGTTGGGTTTTACAGCTCTATAAACGGAAAAAACTGTGCCGGAATTATTAAGGATATGTGAAATGTAGCATAAAAATTAACAGATGATAATCATGCTAAACCTGTTTCATAATGTAGCTCAGGAATCTCTACATCTACAAAACCTTTTTTAACAAGTCTTGATTTAAAATCTTGTTGCACATCGTATTCCCCATGTACAAGGAATAAACGTTTTACTTCTCTGGGATTTTGACAGGCCAGCCATTGCGACATATCTTCATAATCGCCATGAGCACTCATGCTTCGGATAGCTCCTATTTCTGCATGCACTTCATGAGCCACTCCAAAAATGCCTACTTCCTTTGCACCTGTTTGCAACCTGGCACCCAACGATCTTGGTTCACAATAACCTGTCATTAAAATGGCATTACGACTATTCTCTACATTGTTGCTGATATGGTGCTTTACTCTGCCAGCCTCCGCCATTCCACTGGCAGAAATAATTACACAAGGTTCATTGCGGAAGTTGAGCATCTTACTTTGATCAACCGACTGAATATATTTTAAGCCAGGGAATTTAAATGGATCTTCATCTTTCTCCAATACTTTCTGAATCGTTTTATTAAAATAATTAGGATAGCTCTTTATGATGTCTGTTGCCTTTATACTTAAAGGGCTATCCAAAAAATAGTCAACTTTAGGTAATCTGTTCTCCAACTCCAGTTGATTTAATGCAAATAAAATTTCTTGGGTTCTTCCTACACTAAACGCAGGAATGATCAGTTTACCTTTTTTCTCAACACAGGTTCTTTCCACCCATTCCAGTAAATGATTGGGTGTGGTGAATTGCATTTCATGTAAACTATTTCCATAAGTTGATTCCATAATAATATAATCAGCCTGTGGAAAAACATCTGGCGAACGCAGAATAATATCTCTGTAACGGCCAATATCGCCGCTGAATGTTAAACTTTCTGTTTTTCCATTCTCCGTAATCCGCAAATGCACACAAGCACTTCCGATAATATGACCAGCATCTGTAAAAAACAATTCAACCCCTTGCTCTATCGTTTTCCATTCATTGTACTTTATTTCTGTTAATCTTTCGGTTGCTTTTTTGGCATCATCCGAAGTGTATAAAGGCTGTACATAAGGCTGCCCCTCTGCTGCCCTTTTTTTGTTAACATACCGAACATCACTCTCCTGAATATGTGCCGAATCTTCGAGCAAAACACTTGTAAGATCTTTTGTGCCGGGTGTACAATAAATTTTTCCGCGGAAACCTTCCTTCACCAGTTTTGGTATTAAACCACTATGGTCAATATGTGCATGAGAAAGTACCATCACATCAACCGTTGAAGCATCAAAACCAAGATCATTGTTTAATGGCATTGTTGCCTTTCCCATACCCTGAAACATACCGCAATCAAGCAGTATCTTTTTCCCATTCTTTAATGTAATCAAATGCTTTGATCCTGTAACTGTTCTGGCTGCGCCATGAAATGCTATTTTCATTTTTATATTTTTTACTTTTTTGTTCTTGCTTTAAACGACCAGGAGACATTAAACTCTGCAATTACATCCCCTTCTATATTTCTGCCAACAGATTTTGCTGTTACTGTTGTTGGCTCCCCCATTGCAATAGTATCAGCGATTGCTTTTTCAAACAGTTCTCCATCTTCACAAGTAAAATAAGTTCTGCTTGTTGCTTTCTTAAAATATTCTGAATCAACTTTTATCACCAGCATAGATACAGGCGGATTAATCTTATATAAATGAGCCATAGCTAATGCACCTGTACTTAATTCTGCTGCCATACTTAAACAAGCAAAATAGGTGGACCTGAAAGGATTTTGTGAAAGCCATTTATAAGGAACTGATGCCACACATTTTTTTTCGCTTATTTCTCTCACCCTTACGCCTGCTATATAAGCAGCGGGTAGTTTTGCGAACAAGAACAACTTGAACTTAAACGGATGTTTTAAAAGTTTTATGAATGAAGGGGTGTTTAGATTCATTTATTGTTCTTTGTATTGTGAGGAGTCTAAAGCTTTTTTGCTCCAGTTATTAAAAAATGCAACTACCTTCCCCTTGTCATATCCTTTTCCCGATTCCAGGTACTCAGAATTTTGCGTATGAATCAAATCGCCTTCTTCATTTAAAACAAGAAAAACCGGAAACCCAAAACGTTGTGGGAACTTATACTTTTTCAAAATATCTTTGTTATAGTTCTCTTTGCTGTAGTTTAAATGATAAACAACATAATTACTATTCACTAATGAATCGATTGATTTATCCGTTGTAACAAAATTATTGAACCTTGCACACCACACACACCAGTTGCCGCCAATTTGAATTAATACATGTTTGCCGGATTTCTTGCCCGCTTTTACAGCATTCGAAATTTGTTCCTTCGCATTATCCTCCGGTTTATACAGGTTAAAAGCTTTCATGTCCTGCGAAAAACAAAACATTGTTGCAAGAAGAAATCCAATTATAAAGACAATACTTTTCATGTGTAAATATTATTGTTTATGAATTGCTGCTTTCCAATCTACTCTTTTTTTACTTATTTCAAAATACATAATTGTCGAAGGATTTTAGGATCGTTCGTCTTTCTTAATATAATACTCCTTTTTTGAAATGTACTTAAAAATAGGAAGTTCAGATGAATTTAGTTGTGGATAAGTGGTATGAAAACACAATTATTTATATAATTCTGCAACGATTATGAAGTAGAATCGTCAAATTTGCTGATTAGACACATTTATTACTCTATCGTCCTTTAAAACGGCTTTCAATCATTTTTGTATGAAGAAAAAGACAGTATTATTCTTATCATTTTTAATAGCCTCTACTTTTACATTTGCGCAAACAGTTTCCGGAAAATTAAAATTTGGGCAAGGCCAGATTTTCGAAATAGAAATGAAAACCAATAGTACCATTTCGCAACAAGCAATGGGGCAGGCGATTGATTTTACTGTTAACGCCTCAGCTAATCATTCTTACACAGCTACCAATGCAACAGATGACAATACTACACTTCGTCATGAAATACAACGAATCAATTTTGCCTTTGATGGCATGGGGCAAAAACAAAAATTTGATTCAGAAAACGAAAAAGATTTAAAAGGGCCTTTTGGCAAGCCGGTAAAAGATATGATGGAGAAAAAATATGATATGATAATTGACCCTTTGGGAAATGTAATGATGGCATTCCCTGAAAAAATAACATTAGCTGAAGGTGATAGCAGAATGGCAATAATCACCAATATGCTTAAAGGTGTAATGGATTTGGTGCAACCGCCGAAAAAAGGAAAAGGTAGTTTCTTTAATGTATTGCCCGATACTATTTCAGCTGTTGGCAGCACATGGAATACCACTGCCATAGAAAATGGTGGTAACATAGAAACAGAATATAAAATTGCTGAAATCAACGACACGACAATTGTTATTGATTTTATAGAAAATTCAAGCTCAGTTGCAAAAGCTGAAATGATGGGCAACCCAACCACAACTAAACTAAAAAATAAATCTACAGGGAAAATTATTCTTGACAGGGCCACAAATATTGTTCAGGAAAAAAGCTTTACTACTGAATCAACTGGCTCTACTGAAACGTCTTTCGGAGATTTACCGGTAACTTCTAAAACAACTACAAAAATTGTTTTAAAAGCAAAATAAACCGGATTACTTCGGTTAGTCCCTCCTCGTAATGACGATGTAAAAATTTAGAGACAACCTCTTCCTTTTTTGCAAAATTAAATAATTTGATTTTTTATCAAATCTTCCATCTGGTCTCTTTTGCGAATAAGCTGAGCCTTACCATCTCTTATCAATACTTCTGCAGGTTTAAATCTTGCATTATAATTAGAAGACATTTCGAAGCCATATGCGCCGGCATTATGAAAAGCAAGGAGATCGCCTTCACGAACCTCACTTAATTCTCTATCTGTTCCGAATGTATCTGTTTCACAAATATTACCTGTAACAGTGTATACTTTCTTTTCTCCTGCAGGATTTGAAATATTTTCGATGTGATGATACGCATCATACATCATTGGCCGTATCAGATGATTCAATCCAGTATTGACAGCTGCAAAAACAGTCGCATCGTTATCTTTAAGAACTGTTACTTTGGAAACTAAGAATCCACAGGCACTTACCAAAAATTTTCCGGGTTCAAACCAAAGCTTAAATTTTTTATTACCCGCTACAGGATGACTTTCAAAACATTTTTTTAATTTTTGTGCCAGCAGATTTACATCGGTTTCTTTCTCATCATGATGATAAGGCACTTTAAAGCCACCCCCCAAATCAATTATTTCCAGTTCTGGAAAATGAGGAATTAAGTGGAACAATACTTCAATTCCCTTTACAAACACATCCGGATCTTTAATATCGCTTCCTGTATGAATATGCAGTGTGCGGATAAAAAGATTTGTAGACTTAACTACCTCCTCTATTTTTTCTAAATGATTAACAGGAATTCCAAACTTGCTTCCTTCATGCCCGGTAGAAATTTTAATATTTCCACCAGCCATTATGTTGGGCCGTATTCTGATGCCTACAGGATAAGTGTTGCCGAATTTTTTTCCAAATTTTTCAAGGTTAGAAAGGCTGTCAATATTAATATGCACTCCAGCAGCAACTGCTTCTTCAATTTCAGAAAAATCAATTCCATTTGAAGTGTATAAAACTCTTTCTGATGGAAATCCTGCCTGTAATGCCAGCTTTACTTCGTTAATAGAACTACAATCAACATTGCATCCAATTTCTTTTATGTAACGGAGAATATTAATATTCGTCAATGCCTTGCTAGCATAAAAAAATGTTGTATCCAGTTCTGCAAAAGCAGAAGTTAGCTTTTGATATTGTTCTTTTATTTTTTCCGCATGATAAACATACAAAGGAGTGTCAAACTCATTTGCTGCTGCTATCAATTGCTCATTGGTATTTTTTTCCGGCATAATTGCGAATATACTACAGCAAAAGGCTAAGAAGTGTTAGTTCTATCCCGAAAATAAAAGAGCCGCAGATAAACTGTGGCTCAGTGCAAAATATATTTTCTGAATCAGCTCTCCCCTCTTTGGCCTTCATTATTATTAATAATTAACTCGCCACCGTCGCTTACTGCCAGAGCTTCTGCCTCATCGTTTTCCTCATTATTATCTTCCTCAGGTTGTGAAATGTCTTTTATTACAGTCGGCTCTATTATCTGATCAGCCAATACTTCTTTTATTTTAGGCAATTCTTCTGAAGAATTGATGCCAAAGTAATCCATGAAATTTTTAGAAGTTGAATACAATAATGGCTGCCCCGGTGCATTTTCATTTCTGCCGCTGATGATGACTAATTCCTTTTCTAATAATTTATGAACAGCATAATCTGAACTAACTCCACGAATAGCTTCAATTTCTCCTTTGGTAACCGGCTGCTTGTAAGCAATGATTGACAACGTTTCTAATGCCGCCGAAGAAAGGCGTTTCATGAATTTTTCACCATTCAACTGAGCAACTGTTTTATGAAACTCTTTCCGGGTTAAAAACTGCCAGCCGCCACCGCTTTGCACTACTTCAAACGGGTAAAAATCAGCGCTGTATTTTTCAGTTATTCCTTCAAGAGCTGCCTCTACCTGATCCAGTGTAACCTTATCATCCATAAAACCCAGTGCATTATTCACCAATTCAATTACTTCCAATGTTGGCAAAGGTTTATCACTGGCAAAGATCAATGCTTCAATATGTGGTATCAGGTCTGGAAGAGTCATAAGGTCAAAATTGTCAAATTAGTCAAAAATAAAGAGGCAAGGTAACTACAGAATATAAAAGGTAAAAATGAGGTTATTCACAAGTTTATCTCAATCTCCGGAAGTTCCTATAGAATTTATATATCCAAACATCAAACGAAAATAAGTGTCAAATTTTTGCGAAAGAAGAAGAAATTCTTCTTCTGTAATCAATCCTCATATTTTTGCTTTAACACTAACTGTTAAGGTTTCTTTTGCAGAACCACGGCTATAGTAACAAAAATTCTTGTTTTCTTTAAAATGGAACCGTCCGTATCCTTCGCTAATATTCAAAGCAATTGAATCAGCAGCATCTACATATTGAGCACCCAAAGTTTTTTTGGAAAAATACTCCCATCTATCCACAACTTTCCAAACAATTTCACCAATTTCCATTGCCACTTTATATACTTCAAGGTCTTCTAACTTTAAACCTTTCGCCATTTGACAAATTTGACTTTTTTGACTTGTTTGACTTAGTTGACCCTAGCCTTCCAAAGCAGCAGCACCACTTACAATCTCTGTTAATTCGGTTGTAATGGCAGCCTGTCTTGCTCTGTTATATGATATTTTCAAAGAACGGAGCAATTCGTTGGCATTTTCGCTGGCTTTATCCATCGCAGTCATTCTTGCCCCATGTTCAGATGCATTGGAATCAAGAACCGCTTTGTATAATTGAGTATTAAGGATTTTTGGCATCAATTCTTCAATCAATAATTCCTTAGAAGGATCGTAAATAAAATCGGCATTCCAGTTCACCTTCTTTTCCTGCTTGCCGGCAGGCAGGTTTTCCACTTTAGGTATTGGAAGGAAACGTTCTACTTCAAAACGCTGTGTTGCTGCGTTTTTAAACTGGCTATAAACAATTTCAACTACATCAAATTGCTTTTCTTCAAATGCTTTCATTGCGGCTTTCGAAGCCTGCTGTACATTCTCAAATGTCAGGTTCAAAAATATGTCTTTATAAGTAGCGTCTGTTTTGTAATTATTCTTACTGAAATGCTCATAACCTTTTTTACCAATGCTCCAGATAGCAACATTACCTTTTTGATATTGACTTGAATATGTTGAAGCAATAGTTGCTTTGGTCAGTTTGATTGTATTAGCATTAAAAGCACCAGCCAATCCACGGTCACTTGTAATAACTATTATTAAAACTTTTTCAATAGGACGTTCGGTAGCCAACTTCATACTTGTATCGCCTTCACTATTGCTCACAATGTTGCTTAGCATTTCCTGCAACTTCTGTGCATATGGACGCATTTGCACAATTGCATCCTGTGCACGGCGCAATTTTGCAGCACTTACCATTTTCATGGCTTTTGTAATCTGTTGTGTACTTTGAACTGATTTGATGCGGTTACGAACCTCTTTTAATTGTCCTGCCATTAAATTTTATATTTTAGCCGCCCGCCCGTACCGAATGGTACATTCGGGCGGGCAAAAGTACGGTGTTGAAGCTAAAATTCCATATGGATTTTAAAATAAAGGCAGTAGCTTTTATTCACATTTGTAGCTATGTAATTCACTCTTTCTCTAGCTAGTTCTGCAAATTGAAGGAACGACGAAGTGTATAATTTATACGTACCCTTCCGCCAGCTACACCAGCATTTTTTAGGGGTCTTTCAAACTCCCGGATAAATTCGAGAAGAATAGGTCCATCGGCAAGAACTTTGAGGTCCTTTTTAGATAAAATCATTTGATTATTCAGAATTGTTTGAATTCTGTTAATGCCATCATTATTAAAAGAGGTGTCAGTAAGTAAAAGCCGGATATGATCTTCATTTTCCAGTCCTGCAAAATCTAGAACCAAATCCTCTCTAGATATGTTTTCAGGAATTGCTGTAGTTAACGAAATCGGTGAGAAATTGATCTCTTCCTTATAA
>JBDSUW010000081.1:0-13730 GCA_039927535.1 Chitinophagaceae bacterium
ACTGGAAGTTTGTATCATAGCAGATACTCCAACTGAAGCCATGTCTGGTTTTATTTGTCCATCACTTGATGGCCCGTAACTGGAAAAACTACCAACAACTCCAGATGAATTAACTGCACCAACTGCTACTATACTATCAGCATCCGAAGGGGTTATTAAATATTTCGAAGAACTATTACCAGAATTTCCAATAGAATTAAAAACAAGTAATCCTTTTTTAGCAGCCAGATCTGCACCTTTAGCAGCAATTGTTGTATTGCCATTCATATCAGCATAAGTGTAATTAAATGCTGCATTATCAAAATCATAATACCCAACAGAAGAAGAAACTACATCAGCACCTGAACTATCGGCTCTTTCAACGCCGCATACCCAATTGAATTCTTCGATTGGATACTCACCGGTATCATCTTCTGTTTTATAAAGCCAGAAGGAAGCTTTTGGTGCCTTACCAATAAATTGTCCCGGTATATTTGCTGCAATCGTTGAAAAGCAACTCATGCCATGGCTTCCGTCATTTATTACATTCGCTTCCCTGTTTACAAAATCCCAGGTGCCTAATATTTGGTTTTGAAGTCTTACACTATCAAATGCATTCAAGACAGTATAGTTGGTGTAACCATTATCAAGCATTCCGATTTGCATGCCTTGTCCTCTCAAGCCAATATTGTGCAGAAATTCTCCATTGTGCAGATGCATCTCATTGAAAGAGTTAGTGCCGTAATTAAAATAATCAGCAGTTACTTGTTCAGTTCGTTGACCAAAAAATATTGGAGTTATTTTTTCTTCTTCTTCGAATTTATTTCGCAATTCATTTCTTCCGTTTTCACCGGCTCTTGAGGCAATGCCGCTAACCACTTGTACAAATGGAAATGCATTAATAGTTGTAATGGCAGATTGATCGCTTACCTGTATTGAAATTGCGTTTTGCCATTTTGAAATATTTAGAATGGTAACGTTAGGTGTATTGGCTATTTGTGTAAGGTATGATGGGTTAACTGGCAAATCTGTACTATCAATGGCAATGCCATATCTGGTTCTTCGGTCAATGGCTCTCTGCGATAAATAAGTAGTTGGGTTTGCTAATGTGTGAGGTGTACCGCCTTTGTTTTTTAATTTGACCTGGTAACGGGTAAACTGTGCCTGAGAAAAATTACACAATCCAATAACTAATGATAGAAAGAATAGATTTTTTTTCATGAAAACACAAATCTTACTGACTTTTTCAAATTTACGAAATTGGCCAGAGATTAGTTATGGTCAATCATCCACATGGTAATGCCAAAACCTGTTTTATAAGGACCGGCAGGGTTACCAGTGTTGGGCTGATATTCCCAAAGCTCATATTGTCTGTAAATTAACCCAATGTTTTTTGAGTATCTCTCCACTGCTCTTGATTTGGCAGCATAAGAAGTAGGACTGGTAATGGGAACATTAAATGATTCATCTATTTGTTCTACTGTTTGCACATCTGTATAATTAATTCCACTGTAGCTAAAGGAACTTAACCCGCCGTCATAGGTATAATCCCAATCTTCTATGTTGTCATCATTGCTGAAATTATATCCTGCATTATTATATGGATTGTCAGGAAAATATTTATTTCCTTTCCATGTAAAGCCAGCCCTAATGGGTGCATGTAGTTTAATAAAACGTAGATTATTTTCTGATACTTCTATTTGATCGGAAAGCGCAGTGATAGTATAACTTCCGGTTTCTTGCCAGAGCTGAAGTCCGGCAACATCTCTTAGTGAACGATAAATACGATAAGCAGGTCTTCCTTCTGCATCTGTAATAATAGCATCAACTCTGTGTTTGATCTGGTAGCTACGTATTTCAGTATTCTTTCCAAAATTTACGAACACCATGGAGTCAACCCTGTAAGTTATGTACTTGCCAACCGCAAGTGGCATATAAGCATCGGCAGTTTCAATTGTAAAGTCATCTTTTTGATCGCATGAATAAAAAGTAATAGCCACGAAGGCAAAAAGGCTGAGGCGGAATATAGACTGAAGTCTCATAAGTGGTTTTTCTGTATTTACGGATACAATTGTTGTTTAGTTGCAGACCGATTTTATAGATACTATGCTGCTTAAAACTTCGCTTTCTATGCTTCGTTTCATAAATAAAATTACAAACAAAAAGCGGGGAAACATAGCAACCCCGCTTAAAAACGTATATTTTTTGGCTTTATTGCCTGATTTTAAACGAGTTCGCCTCTTTGAATAATCCCGCCGCCAATCACATCATCACCTTCATAAAAAACGGCACTTTGGCCAGGAGCAATGCCTTTTACATTTTCGTAAAACTTGACTTTCATGCTGAGCGGAGTCGAAGTGTCCGGATAAATATTTGACAAGCTGCCTTTGTCTTTATACCGGATCTTGGTTACGGCTTCCATACCGGGAGTGATGCTGTCGTATTTGATAAGGTTTAATTTCCCCACCTGCATATCGTTTTGTTCCAGATCCTGTTCATCTCCCAACTCAACTGTATTATTATCAGGATCGATCTTTGTTACAAATACTGGCTTGCCAAAAGCAATATCTAATCCTTTACGTTGTCCGATTGTATAGAAAGGATATCCTTTGTGTTGTCCAAGTATAATTCCATTTTTATCTACAAAATTGCCACCAGCAACTTTTTCTTCAAGACCATCTACTCTTCTTTTTAAAAATCCACGATAATCATTATCAGGCACAAAACAAATCTCATAGCTCTCACTTTTCTTCGCCAGTTCAGGATAGCCTAAGTCCAAAGCCATTTGTCTTATTTCTGTTTTGCGATAAGGAGCTAATGGCAGCAATGTTCTGCTCAAAAGATCCTGTTGCAACCCCCACAAAACATAACTCTGATCTTTTGTTTCATCAATTGCTTTGCTGATAACAAAACGTCCCCGTCCGGCTCCGCCATTCGGGCCGGCATTATCAAGCTGACGAATTTTTGCATAATGTCCTGTTGCAATAAATTCGCATCCAAGTGCATCAGCTTTCTTTAATAATGCCCGCCATTTGATATGTGTATTGCAAAGTACACAAGGATTTGGTGTTCTTCCAGCTAAATATTCATCTACAAAATTGTCAATAACAAAACTGCCAAACTCTTCTCTTATATCCAGAATATAATGTGGAAAGCCATGTTCAACAGCAGCTTGTCTTGCATCATTAAAACTATCTACATTGCAACAGCCCGTTTCTTTTTTGCTTCCTCCACTTGCGGAATAATCCCATGTTTTCATGGTGATGCCCACCACTTCATACCCTTCATTATGGAGCATAAGGGCAACTACAGTACTGTCAATACCGCCGCTCATAGCCACCAACACTTTACCTTTTTTGCTCATATCATTCAAAAATTTGCAATCCCCCTGCATTGAAACTCCGGCGGACAAAGCTGCAAATATACAACGAAATCGGCTGTTGTTTGTCATCCATTTCTTTCCGTATCGTTAAGCATTATTCCTTAATTTCCATTTTTAAACATAACTATTGTTGTATGAAGAAATTGCTGTTACTTCCAAGCCTGTTCTTTGTTGCTATTCTATCATTTTCACAGGATTTAAAATATTACCTGCCTGAGGATGTAACGTATAATTCAAAAATTCCTACCCCCAAAGATATTATTTATCATGAAGTGGGTGAATGGCATGTAACTCATGACAGGCTGGTGAATTATATGAAAGCGGTGGCTGCGGCTGCGCCTGAGAGAATCAAGTTGGAAACGATGGGCTTTACTTATGAAGATCGTCCACAAGTTCTGTTGATTATCACTTCGCCAAAAAACCAAGCAAGGCTTGAAGAAATAAGACAGCAGCATGTAAAATTGACGGATCCATCTCAATCAGCTTCAGTTAATACTGATAACATGCCGATTGTAGTATGGATAGGACATTCAATTCATGGTAATGAACCGAGTGGTGCGAACGCATCATTATTAGGTGCCTATTATTTAGCGGCAGCACAGGGAAAACAAATTGACGAATTGCTGGATAATGTGGTGATTCTTTTTGATCCTTCATTTAATCCTGATGGATTACAGCGATTTTCTACATGGGCAAATCAACATAAAAGCAAAAACCTGGTGAGTGATCCAAATTCAAGAGAATTTAATGAAGTATGGCCCGGCGGAAGATTTAATCATTATTGGTTTGATCTGAACAGAGATTGGTTGCCGGCGGTGCATAGAGAAAGTCAAAACAGATTAGCCTGGTTTCATAAGTGGAAGCCAAATATTCTTACCGATCATCATGAGCAGGGAAGTAATTCTACTTTCTTTTTTCAACCGGGTGTGCCATCAAGAGTTAATCCATTAACACCTGAAAAAAATCAGGAATTGACGGCCAAACTTGGAAAATTTCATGCGCAGTTTTTAGACCGCATTGGTACTTTATATTTTACCAAAGAAAGCTATGATGATTTTTATTATGGAAAGGGTTCTACCTATCCTGATGTGAATGGTGCCATTGGTATTTTGTTTGAACAGGCTTCTTCAAGAGGTCATTTACAGCAGACAGATAATGGATTACTGAGTTTTCCCGCCACTATAAAAAATCAATTTGTAACGGAGCTCTCTACATTGGAAGGTGCTAAAGTGTTGCGTAAAGAGTTTTTAGATTGGCAACGGGAGTTTTATCAGTCTGCACTGAAAGATGCAGCAGCTTCACCTGTAAAAGGTTATGTATATGGTGGTAAAAATGATAAAAACAAGGCCGCCATTTTTACAGAAATGTTGCTACGCCATCAGATTGAAGTATATGATCTAACAAAAAATATTACGGTTGATGGAAATAAATTCTCTCCGGAAAATACTTATGTAGTTCCCATGAATCAACCACAGGAAAGATTAATTAAAGGAATCTTTAATAAAACATTGGACTACAAAGACAGTTTGTTTTATGATATAACAGCCTGGACAATGCCGCTTGCCTTCGGCTTATCTTATACGGAACTAAATGCTTCAGATATGGGCGGTATTCTGTTGAGTAATAAAATTAGCAAAGCAGTTTTTCCTCTGGGTAATGCACCTGCAAAAAGTGAGTATGCCTATTTATTTGATTGGAGTGATTTTAATGCACCAAAAGCATTGTATGCATTGCAACAGGCAGGCATATTATTGAAAGTAGCTAATACAAAATTTTCTATTCCAGTTGGAAATAATAATCAATCATTCGATTATGGCACAATAATGATTCCTGTAAAATTACAATCTATAAGCAGCGAACAATTATTTACGTTGCTTAAAAAAATTGCAGAAGAAAATAGTATTTCAATTGTTGGCGTTTCTACTGGCAATGCGGTTAGTGGAAGTGATTTGGGAAGCAGAAATTTTTCGGTGGTGGCGATGCCGAAAATTGCAATGGTTGTCGGCACAGGTACAAATGCTACAGATGCAGGGGAAGTATGGCATTTATTAGATCAACGATTTAATATTCCTGCTACTCATTTAGAACTATCAACGCTAAATAGAACTGATTTGAAAAAGTATAATACCATCATTATGGTTGGTGGCCGCTATACTGAAATAGATAAAGAAAAATTAAAAGAGTGGGTGCAAGGCGGAGGAATATTAATACTAACGGAAGAAGCTGTGCAATGGGCAGCGCAGGCAGGCATCAGCCTGGTAAGTTTTAAGAAAACAAAATCTGCTATTGATAGCTCCGGAAAAGTTAGTTATGCTGATCTGGATCAGGTAAACGGTGCACAGCAAATGAACGGAGCAATTTTTGGTGCTGATGTGGATCTTAGTCATCCATTGGCTTATGGTTATCATCAAAAAACGGTTAGCTTATTTAAAGCCAATTCAGTTTTCATGGAAAAAGGAAAAAATCCTTATGCAGTTCCTTTCGTCTATGGCTCAAAACCATTGCAAAGTGGTTGGATCAGTCAGCAGAATTATGCTACACTAAAAAACTCGGCAGCAGTTATCGTTAATACAGTAGGTAGTGGAAGAGTAATCAATATTGCAGACAATCCAAACTTCCGGGCATTTTGGCTCGGCGGAACTAAATTGTTCATGAATGCAATTTTCTTTGGAAGAATAATTGATGCGGCGAGTGGAAGAGCAGAAGATTAAGTTGACAATGACTTATTCACATTTTACATAATTACTAACTGGTTTAGTTTTTGTATTTCAAATATTGTTAACTTGCTCATCCAAAATAATAATTACGTCACATTTAAAATTGAGCACTATGATTAAAATGCAAGTTATCGGACATCTGGGAAAAGACTGTGTAGTAAACACCGTTAATGGTAAAAATGTAATCAACTTTACTGTTGCCCATTCCGAAAAGTACAAAGACAGCCAGGGAGTTTTACAGGAAAAAACGACCTGGGTTGATTGTGCCTACTGGACAGACAGAACTGCCGTAGCACCTTATCTTCAAAAAGGAATACAGGTGTATGTGGAAGGTCAGCCAGAAGCAAGATCATTCCAAAGAAATGATGGTACTCCTGGATCTTCATTATCACTCAGAGTGAGAGAAGTACAATTGCTGGGAAGCAAAAATGACAGAAACACCGGAGGTAGTTCATTTCAACAGCCATCCAATGCTTCTTCTGCAATGTCAGTCAACAGTAATGTTACAACGCCGAATGAGATATCAGAGCCGGTAGATGATCTGCCATTCTAAGAAGTCTTCAACGATTAAATAGTGCCTTGGTTTTGCCAAGGCATTTTTATTTTTAGACTATTGGGAAGCTACTTAAGTAACTTTTGAATACGAGACCACAGATTGGCACGGATTAAAAGGATAAGCACATTTAGATTATGCATCGAAGAATGTGGTATACATTAGTGCGGTTGTTATATTGAATTGCTTTTTTTGTTTCTTTGCGCATGACAGAACAATTTTTCTCCTACCAACAATTAGCTGATTTTACAAAAAGTGTTTTACTGAAAATCGGTTGCAGTACCGAACATGCAGACACGGCAACAAAAGCATTACTATCGGCTGATCTGCGGGGTATAGATTCTCATGGTGTGGCAAGATTGAGCGGCTATGTACGTTTGTGGGAAGCCAAACGAGTAAATGCAACACCTGATATTAAAGTAATACATGAAACACCATCCACAGCTGTGGTAGATGGTGATAGCGGATTGGGTTTAGTAGTAGCACCTTTTGCTATGAACATTGCTATTGAAAAAGCAAAAATAGTGGGAACAGGTTGGGTAAGTGTCCAAAACAGCAATCATTTTGGAATTGCAGCACATCATGCTATGATGGCGTTGGAGAATGATATGATCGGCATTGCTATGACGAATGCAAGTCCATTAGTAGCTCCAACTTTTTCTATTGATAAAATGCTTGGTACTAATCCGATTTGTGTGGCAGCACCTGCAGGCAGTGAACCTGCTTTTGTAGCGGATCTTGCTACTACAACTGCAGCCAATGGCAAATTAGAAATATTACAACGCAAAAATTTACAAACCCCAAATGGTTGGGTGCAGGACAAAGATGGTAATCCATCAAACGATCCGCATGCATTAAAAACCGGCGGTGCATTATTGCCATTAGGTGGCGATAGAGACCATGGTTCGCATAAAGGTTATGCATTGGGAGCTGTGGTTGATATTTTTTCAGCTTTATTAAGTGGTGCTAATTATGCACCTTGGGTTCCCCCTTTTCCAGCTTATGTGCCGATGCCTTCGCAGCAACCGGGCAAAGGAATTGGACATTTTTTAGGAGCAATGCGTATTGATGCTTTTCGGCCTGCGGAAGATTTTAAAAAAAGTATGGATCATTGGATACAAGGATTCAGAAATGCAAAGACTGTAGCTGGAGAAGAAAAAGTGTTGGTGCCGGGTGATCCAGAAAGGGAATTTGAAAAAGAAAGAATGGGCAATGGTTTTCCACTGCTGGACGTTGTCGTAGAAGATTTGAATAAACTGGCTGATAAATTTCAACTTTCGAATCTATAGAAAAAGAAAACTTCATAATTGAATCTTATCTTTGTCTCCCGGCCAGCCGAAAGGTAATTTGGTTGCTGATTTATAATCCATAAAAGTTATTGAAGAGGGGAACATCATGAAAATAATGAAGTTTGGCGGCACCAGTGTGGGTAAGCCGGAACGTATGCAGCAGATCGTTTCGCTGGTTTCTAAAGAAACGGAACCAGTAATAGTTGTATTGTCTGCATTAGCTGGCACCACGAATACTTTGTTAGAAATTGGCAATCACATTGCCAATGGAGACAGAAGTACTGCAAAGCAAACCATTGATAAGCTGGAAAAACACTATCAGGATTATATAAGTGAGTTAGTAAAACAACCAGCCTCGGCTGAAAAAGCTAAAGCAATTATTGCTGAACATTTCGAATTTCTGAACATTATTCTTAAGATTTCTTTTAGTGAAGCTTTAAGCAAAGATATTCTTGCACAAGGCGAGCTGCTGTCTACAAAAATATTTTCTGTTTACCTCGAAGAATTGGGAATAGATCATTTGTTTTTACCAGCATTAGAGTTCATGACGATTGATCATTACGACGAGCCGCAGATTGGAAGTATCAAAGTCAAACTTTCTCAGATTTTAAATCAGCACAAAGACAAGAAATTATTTGTTACACAAGGCTATATCTGTCGGAACCCAAGAGGTGAAGTAGATAACCTGAAAAGAGGAGGAAGTGATTATACTGCTTCGTTGATTGCAGCAGCTATCAATGCATCTGTTTGTGAGATATGGACAGATATTGATGGCATGCATAATAATGATCCAAGAATTGTAAACAAAACAGTTCCTGTGGAGCAAATGAGCTTTGACGAAGCTGCCGAGCTTGCGTATTTCGGAGCCAAGATCTTACATCCGGCATCTATCTGGCCGGCACAGCAGTATAAAATTCCCGTGAAGTTGTTGAACACTATGCAACCGGAAGCCAAAGGAACGACTATTGCAGAAAAAGCGGCTGGAGTGGGGGTTAAAGCTGTTGCAGCTAAGGATAATATTATTGCTATACGAATTAAAAGTAGCAGAATGCTACTGGCTTATGGTTTTCTTAGAAAGATTTTTGAAGTGTTTGAAAAGTACAGAACACCGATTGATATGGTTACCACTTCTGAGGTAGCTGTTTCGATTACCATTGACACCGATCATAACCTGAAAGAAATAATAAAGGAACTTGAATCGTTTGGTACAGTGGAGATAGATAAAAATCAAACAATCATTTCGGTAGTAGGAAATGAAATTGCCCAAACGGAGCTAATGGTAAAAAAACTATTTGGTTCAATTTTAAATATTCCAATTCGTATGGTTTCTTATGGAGGTAGTCCACACAATATTTCATTGTTGGTGCCAGCCGAATTTAAAAATCAGATTTTACAACAACTGAATAAAGGAATGTTTGGGTTGGAGTAGATATAGATTGTTGCAGCAACGACGGATAATGATTTGTTAATGTGAGATAAGTCACACTATTTTATAATTTAGAACGTTACACTCATATTAAACATTGTAAATGCGGACCTTTTCACTTTATTTCTTAATCCTTTTTTCTCTGATAAATATGGGTTGGGAAAATGATTTTGAACAGGCTCAGAAAAAAGCAGAAGTAGAGCATAAATTTATTCTCCTCAATTTTTCCGGCTCGGATTGGTGTGGGCCTTGCATCAGGCTTAGAAAAGGTATTTTTGAAACCGAGTCCTTTATAAACTTTGCCGGCAATAAACTGGTTCTGATAAATGCCGATTTCCCCCGCTTAAAAAAGAATCAACTATCTAAAGAGCAGCAGAAGAAGAACGATAAACTTGCTGATAAATACAACTCACAAGGCGCCTTCCCTTACACTTTACTTTTAAATGCAAACGGAAAAATAATTAAGTCTTGGGAAGGTTATCCAGGACTTTCACCTGAACAGTTTATAAGCCAAATAAACTCCTCAATTGATATTAGAAACTGAAACTTGTTTAACAACTAAGACCGCTTACCGCAAGGTGATTAAACTGATGGGCAACCGCTTTGAGATCACAGTTGTCTCCGAAAATGGTGTGGATGCATTTCAAAAAATAGATAAAGCTGTAGATGAAATTAGCCGTATTGAAAAGCTATTGACAACCTTCAGTGAGGACAGTCAAACAAATCTTATTAATAGGAATGCTGGTATTAAGGCTGTAAAAGTTGATAAGGAAATGTTTGATATTATTAATCGGTCTATTAGAATATCTGAAATAACGCAAGGAGCTTTTGATATTTCTTATGGGTCAATTGATAAAAGGCTCTGGAACTTTGATAAGAATATGACTGAATTACCTGATTCGGTTATTGCAAAAAAATCTGTTCATTTAATTAATTACAGAAATATTATTCTGAACGAGAGGAAATGTTCTGTTTATCTGAAAGAAAAGGGGATGCGGATTGGCTTTGGAGGAATAGGAAAAGGATATGCAGCGGAAAAGGCTAAAATGATTTTGCAACAGAACGGTGTCGAAAGTGGAATTGTAAATGCTTCGGGTGATTTATGTGCTTGGGGCTTACAACCTGATGGAAAAGAATGGACGATTGGTATTGCCGATCCTAATGCAGCCAGGTCTTCTTTCTCTTATTTATCAATTTCGAATGCTGCTATCGCAACATCCGGCAACTATGAAAAATTTATAACAATAAATGGCAATCGGTATTCACATACAATTGATCCCAAAACCGGACTGCCGGTATCAGGTATAAAAAGTGTAACTATTATTAGCCCTAATGCTGAACTTGCTGATGCTATAGCTACTCCAGTAATGATTATGGGAATAAAAGTGGGGTTGGCTCTGGTAAATCAGTTGAAAGGAATTGAATGTATAGTTGTTGATGACAACGATAAAATCTACACATCTAAAAACATAAATCTTCACTGATGAAATTAGTAAAACCCAAACCGGAAATAAACATCTTGGCAGGTGTTGCAGTCAGCGTTGTTGCCATACTTTCTTCCTGTACCACAGTAAAAGAATATCAAAAAAATAAATTGAATGATGGTGAAATGACATTAAGCTCCCGCAAGATTCAGAAAACAGAATCCAGTTTTCAATCTTACAGAGAAGGTGCTTCTGGTGCTAATGGTGGCAAAACCGGTGGAGGCTGCGGTTGTAATTAATTTCTTACATTCAATTTTAGATAATGAAAAAAATATGTTTAGGAGTTGTTGGCATAGTTCTGACTTTCTTTTCTGGTTATGCTCAAACACCACAAAAAGATTCCGCTACATACAAAAGCAGAAAATTGACATTTGAAGAAGCAAACCTCGTTTCGAGTTATTATAAACAAGATGGTAGCAATGCAGCAGTTACCGGAGGTAAAGGTTCTCAAAAATTGAATGACATTTCCAACACAATAGATGTAAAGTTTATTAAGTGGGACAGAAAAAACAGAAAGCACAGTTTTGAACTTGAAGTTGGCCTTGACCATTATACTTCCGCTTCGTCTGATCAGGTGGATTTGAAAGCAAATTCATCCGCATCTCATGCTGATACAAGAATTTTTCCATCTGTTTCCTGGTCTATGGAGAATGAAAAGAACGGTACAAGTATCGGTGCGGGGCTTTCTACTTCTACAGAATTTGATTACCAATCTTTTGGTGCAAATATTAATTTTTCTAAAAAAACAAATAATAGAAACGGTGAGTTTACAGCAAAAGCTCAGGCATATATTGATAAAGTAAGCCTTATTTATCCTACTGAACTTAGAGCTGGGGGACAGAATGATGAACATTATAGCACTACAGCTAGGAATTCATATAGCGGTTCTTTATCCTATTCGCAAATTATCAATCAGCGGTTGC
This sequence comes from Chitinophagaceae bacterium, assembly GCA_039927535.1. GTDB lineage: Bacteria > Bacteroidota > Bacteroidia > Chitinophagales > Chitinophagaceae > JJ008. The sequence goes on from JBDSUW010000081.1 coordinate 11,754, forward strand.
AGTTAATGTTTATAGCAGATTTGATTTCACAAAAAGGATTGTTGAGTCTTCCTTTCTATAGAGTTTATTTTAATGACAATTCAGTACATAAAGAAAACCTGCCTAACACAAGAATGAAGATTCCATTAGGGTTCCGTGCCAATTATTTTATTGGAGACAAAGTAATACTAAGATCATTTTATCGCTTTTATAATGACGATTGGGGGTTAACGGCACATACGTTAGAATTGGAAACACCAGTCAAGGTTACTCCGTTTTTTTCTATTATCCCATTTTATAGATACTATAAGCAAACTGCTGTTGATTATTTTGCATCGTATAAAACACATACATCCGCCGAACAGTATTATACGAGCAACTATGATTTATCTGCATTCAATAGCAATTTTTATGGGGCTGGTATCAAACTTACTCCGCCTAAAGGTGTATTTGGAATACAGCAATTAAATATGCTTGAGTTACGATACGGTCATTACACAAGAACTAATGGATTGAAGTCGGATATTGTTTCGATGAACCTGAAATTTAAATAATAAAATAAATTATTGAATATGAATAGTTCTAAAATAAGTTGACAGTTTTTATAAAAGTCCCGGTTGCCTCAGGTAGTCGGGATTTTTGTTTGATAGACCTGTTCTGGGTTTTCTGTTGTAAAGCCAGATGCGGTCTCTTGTTATTTTATAAAAATATGCTTACTTGTACTAATTACATTACTTGTTCTTTACTTTTAACCACCTTATCCATTTAAAATTCTTCTTTGTTTGCCGGTTCATTCTTTCATTTAAAGCATTTTCATAAGGGTCTTCGTTTTCTGTCATATTAAGTTTGATATTATTTCTGCTGGTTAAAAAATCATATTCTTTGCTACAATATTGCAATCCTTTGTCACAATGATGTATGGTGGGAACTTGAGTGTACCTTCTTTTTTTCTTTAGCCATTTTTAATGCTTTAATCATACTTTCAGTTTCCATTGAATCATCTACTGCATAGCCCATAATCTTTCTACTGTATGCGTCTATGATCATGATTAGATAACAATTACCTTGGGTAGTTTTTATGTAAGTAATATCGGTTAGCCAAACTTCATCAGGATGCTTCACTACTTTTTTTGTTCAATGATATTTGGTCATTTTCTTAACCAATGCTTACTCATAGTTGTTTGTATATGCCTGTGCCTGTTTTGATTTGTAAACTATACTACCGCATCAATAAAAAAAATTTATCTCTGACGTATTTCAATTTCTGGCTTTACAAATTTTCTTGAATAAGATATTTAATATTACAGGTACCAATTTTTGGTAACTGCTTCTTTTCCCTGTCCACCAATTGTTTTATAGCCTCTTGCCGCTCTAATTGTTTAGCGTCATCTTTAGGTTGCTTATAAACATACGGGCGGCTATAACCTAATGTGGTTGCTATTCTTCCGAAGGGTTGTTTTCTTTCCCCTGTTTGTCGGATGCTGCTTGCGTCAGGTGTAAGTACTTTTTTCTTATCCCGGTATTAAACATATCTGCAATATCAATTGCCCGGTATAAGATATCTTTTTCTGCTTCCAGCAGTTTAATCTTCTTTTCTAATTGCGATATATACTTTTTGGGAGGAGCTTTCTTTTTCATGGAAGTTTTGCTTGTCTAAACCAAAGTACTATGTTTACGTAACCAAATCAAAACTACTTCTGTCCTGAATGCCATACTTCTTTTGACTTTGCTTATAAGTCAAATAGCCTTTTTCTATTTCATCTACTGTCTGTAAATTAAAAGCTAAACTGTAATCCCTGTTTTCATTTTCTGTATTCATAATAAGTTAACTTTTGTGTCAACTTATTTCAGCACGATACATAATCAAAAACAAAAAAGCCTCTCAGAATAATCTGAAAGGCTTTTAATAAATATGGCAGTTACCTACTCTCCCGCATTGTTGTGCAGTACCATCGGCCATGAGGGGCTTAACTTCTCTGTTCGGTATGGGAAGAGGTG
>JBDSUW010000082.1:0-3192 GCA_039927535.1 Chitinophagaceae bacterium
CTGTTCCTTTAATAACTACGCTTACACCTTGCAAAGGTTTTCCATCCTCTTGAGAAATAATTTTTCCCGTAACCGTTTTGGTTTGACCAAAAACCAACGTACTGATAAGTAGAATGGAAGACATCAGTACAAATTTTTTAAAAGAGAGTTTCATAATGCAGTTATTTAAATTACGTATTATGTATGACATAATAAAAATATGATTATTTGCTTATGCATCCCAAAAAAAGTTATTAACAAATCATATAAATTTGATTATCAATATTTTAAATGTTAATCTGTTTCTTTTTTAAAAAATAACTTAGGTTTGTTACATTATGTAATACATGATATATGCCCTTATCTAACAAAAACAATTTTAACACTATCGATAACAGTTCTCTGGTCGATAAAGTAGAATCCAACCTTGTTCAGCTACTTCAACAACAAAAGTTGAAAGTTGGCGACTCTATCCCTAAAGAATTAGAATTAGCTGAAAGACTTGGTGTCAGCAGAACTGTAATTCGAGAAGCATTAATGAGACTAAGGATGATGGGGTTAATAGAGTCAAAAAAGAAGAGGGGGTCGGTAATAACAAGCCCTGATTTATTTGGCAATTTGAGTAAGAGCATGAACCCTCATATACTAGCACCTGATACTTTAAAAGAAGTATTTGAAATTCGACTGGTTTTGGAAATAGGAATGGCTGATCTGCTTTATCATCAAATTAAAAAAGAGGATATTGAAGAATTAAAACTGATAGTTGAGAATGAACCCCCTGTCACTCAATATCATTTGTTTAATGTAGAACATGAGATAGCTTTTCATGGAAAATTGTATGAAATTACAGGGAATGAAACAATGAAAAAATTTCAGAAACTGTTGTTACCTGTTTTTGATTATGTACACAATAGCGGTTTATTAAAAAAGCAAGCCATGCTTAAAACTTTTACTTCACATAAAGACCTTATTGTCATATTAGAGAATGGCACACCTGAAAAGTTTAGAAATGGTATGCGTTCACATCTTGAGAATCATTTTGCCAGGTTGTTTGATATATCATAATCATAAGAAAATAGAGAACTGAAATTATTCAGGATTTTTTATTTTTTTCAGGCAATCAACTAAACTTTCTTTCCAATCACTGAATTGAATTCCATACAGCTGCTGAATTTTGCTTTTATTTAAAACGGAATAGGCAGGTCGCTTAGCAGGCATTGGATAGGCTGATGTTGGAATCGGATTTATTGTACAATTGCTGCCCGTTATTTTCTTTATAGCATTGGCAAAATCGAACCAGCTAATTACACCTTCATTACTAAAATGAAATATCCCTTCATACCATTGGCCAGACGTAATGATTTTCATTGTTACTTCTGCCAGATCTTTAGCATAGGTTGGCGAACCGAACTGATCGTTCACAACAGAAATTTCTTCTTTTTCCTGAAACAACCGCAACATGGTTTTTACAAAATTCTTACCGAATGATGAATATAACCAGGATGTACGAATAATAATTGTATCTGAATTTTCCTCCAGAGCCAGCCTCTCTCCTTGCAGTTTGGAAGCACCATAAACAGTTTGTGGATTTGTAGCATCATCCACTTTGTATGGTATTGTGGCATTGCCATCAAAAACATAATCTGTAGAAAAATGAAGGAACTTGGTGTTATTGTCCCGGCAGATTGTCGCTAACAATCCCACTGAAGTTGCATTAATCTGATAAGCTAACTCTTTTTCGGATTCTGCATTATCAACGGCTGTATAGGCAGCACAATTTATCAGAAAGTCAAAGTGATTTGATTTTAAATAATACTTTATTCTTTCAGCATCATCTAACGGAAATTCATCCCTGGTAAGAAATGTAAATGTATATTGTGAATAGCCTGACGAAAGTTTTTTAAACTCATTACCTAACTGTCCGTTTGCACCTGTAACAAGTATTGTTGGGCTATAACTCATTCCTTAAAATACGAAACTATTTCTTCATTCTGCCAGTGTTGTCAAAACTTTATCTTTATCAGAAACTATTGCTTCCTCAACAGGGATGCGCCAATCAATTTCCAATGCCGGATCATTATAAATAATGCCACCTTCGCTTTCCTTATTGTAAAAGCCATCGCATTTGTATAATACTTCTGTTTTTTCACTCAAAACAGAAAATCCATGAGCAAAGCCTTTTGGAATAAATAATTGCCGTTTGTTTTTTGCAGAAAGGACTTTTGAAAAACTTTTTCCAAATGTTGGGGAGCCTTTTCTTATATCTACTACAACATCCAGAATTTTACCTCTTAATACTCTTACCAATTTTGTTTGATCATATGGTGGCAGTTGATAATGAAGCCCTCTTATTACACCATATGATGATGATGACTGATTGTCCTGCACCCAACGAATATCAATTCCTTCCTGCTGAAATTGTTTTTCATTATAAGCTTCAAAAAAATAGCCACGACTGTCTTCAAACACATTCGGTTCAAAGATCAGCAATCCCGGGAATTCTGTTTTTAAAAATGGCATATTATAAACTCCAGTAAGTTCGGTTAGTAATTTTGTTACGATACATACCTTTCAGGTCTGCCACCATTCCATGCTCTTTGGTAATACCTGCATAATACGAATCATCCAGCTTTTGATACTCAGCATGTGGCACAGTAATAATTACCACATCATAATCTGTATCAATAGTTTTTGTTAACCCAAAACCGTATTCATGTTGAAGCTCCTCTGAATCTGCATGCGGATCTTCCACATCAACATTTACATAATACGACTTCAAAGCTTTAACCACATCAGCCACTTTTGAATTACGAATGTCGCTTACATTTTCTTTAAAAGTTGCTCCTTTCACTAACACCTTTGCCAATTTTACATCCCCTGAATTCTTGATAATATGCTGTACCACAGTTTTGGCAACATACTTTGCCATATTATCATTGATATTACGTCCAGCTAAAATTACCTCAGCGTCATATCCTAATTCACTTGCTTTATAAGTAAGGTAATACGGATCTACTCCTATACAATGTCCTCCGACAAGGCCGGGCTGAAATTTTAAAAAATTCCATTTAGTACCTGCAGCTTCAAATACTTCAAAAGTATTAATGTTCATCATATTGAAAATGATGGACAGTTCATTCATCAATGCAATGTTCAGATCTCTTTGTGTGTTCTCTATAATTTTTGCCGCTTCTGCCACTTTAATAGAAGAGG
>JBDSUW010000083.1:0-3869 GCA_039927535.1 Chitinophagaceae bacterium
CGGCAAAGTGAGTAAATACAGTTTGAACTTTTAAAGAACTTGCTTCATTTAATATTTCCGAAAGATTTTCAATATCATCAACAGAAAAACCAAGCCTGTTCATTCCGGTTTCAATTTCAAGATGAACTGGATAATGCCTGATGCCTTCTTGTTGCAAAAAATTATTAAACGAATGCAATAATTCAAATGAATACAATTCAGGCTGCAGATTATGTTCAACGATTGTTTCAAATGCATATTCTTCGGGATTCATTACCATTATTGGCAAAATGATACCAGCTTTTCTTAATTCAACGCCTTCATCCGCATAAGCAACTCCCAGGTAATCTACATTATGATATTGTAAAATGCCCGCAATTTCTGCGCCACCACTTCCATACGCAAAGGCTTTCACCATTGCCATGATTTTTGTTTCGGGCTTCAAACATTGCTGATACTCTTTTAGATTATGAACAATTGCGTTGAGATTAATTTCCAGTGCTGTTTGATGTGCTTTCTGCTCCAGTAACTGAACTATTTGTTCGAAAGCAAAAACCCTGGCTCCCTTTATCAGTATGACTTCTTCCTTAAACTGAGAAGAAAGGAACTGGTCTAAAAAATCAGCCGTGGAAGGGAAAAGTTGAATTTGTATATCTGCATTCATATTTCCAGCTTGAAAAAAAGCAGAAATATTTTTTCCAATTCCAACTAGTCTTATTATTCCATGATTTTGGAGACTTTTAAAAATCTGTGCATACAGCAACTTATCTGGCATCGAGCTTTGCAAAAAGTCCGAGAGAATAACGATTTTATTTTCACCAGTACTTTGCTGATCCAGAAAGTTTAAAGCAATTTCCAAAGAGCTGATATCAGCACTATAACTATCATTAACTATCGAACAATGATTTATTCCTTTCTTTAACTCCAAACGCATATTGACAGGAGTCAACAGTTTCATCCTTTCTGCTATCACTTTATTTTCATATCCCAAATGTAACAGCACCTGCCAACAAGTAATTGCATTCTGTATTGAAGCATCATCATTAAAAGGGATAGAGATAGCAATGCCTAACGCTTTATAAATAGCAGCTATTGTCGTTGATGTTTGTTCCTTATTTACGTTATTAACAACCACTAATTCTGGAATGGCAGCATTACGAAACAACAATCTTTTTTCTTTTTCTTTTTGAGTTGTAGAATTAAACCCTTCACTATGCGCTTCGCCAATATTTGTTAGCACACCAATCGTTGGTTGAATAATTTTTTCCAGCGTATCCATTTCTCCCGGCTTAGAGATTCCTGCTTCAAATATTGCCAAAGTATGTTGCTCATGCATCTGCCACACACTCAACGGAACACCAATCTGCGAATTAAAACTCTTTGGACTTTTTACAATATTATAATCCTGATGTAATAATTGATAAAGCCATTCCTTTACAATTGTCTTCCCATTGCTTCCAGTAATGCCTATAACAGGTATGGTGAATCTTTTTCTATGCTCAATTGCTAATGTTTGCAGAGCTTGCAGGCTATCATCAACTTTAATAAAATTTGCTTCGGGAAACTTGTTGGTATCAATTTTCTGACTAACAACAAAAGACCTCACCCCTTTTTTATATACCTCAGAAATAAACTGATGTCCGTTCCGCCGGATTCCAACCATCGCAAAAAAAAGGGAAGACTGAGGAGAGTATATTTTACGGCTATCAAACAAAAGATGCTCTATTTCTACATCGTTTATTAGGATCCCTTCTCCCCGTCCGAACGCCAGCCCGAAAAATTCATTCTGGCGGGGGTCATCCGGGCGGGCCTTAATTATGGAGGCAATATTTTGAATTGTATATATTAAAAGTTTACATCAATGTCATCTGGTAGGTCTTCCGTCTCTGCTGCCTTTATCCTGGCATTCTTTTTATCTATAAATAATGAATAAAAAATAGAACCTGTAATGCAAACCATTATTATTCCCAGTGAAATAATTACCTGAATTTGCTTATCTACCAATTGATTTATCCATTTTTCACAAAGCATTTTTATACCGATAAATACCAGCACAATCGCTATTCCCTGTTGCAGAAAATCAAATTTGCTCACTGCTCCACGTAGCAGAAAAAATAATGAACGCAAACCTAATACTGCAAAAATATTCGATGTATAAATCACCAGCTTATCTCTGGAAATACCCATTACAGCCGGAATAGAATCCAATGCAAACACCAGGTCAATTGCAGCCAGCATGATTACAACCACAAAAAGACTTGTATAAAACTTTTTTCCATCAATTCTGATTGTGTACTTCCCATCACCATCGTGTGCTACTAAAGGAAGGATTTTTTTGAGTATTTTATATACTTTGCTTTCTTCGGGTTTAAATTCTTCATCCCCTTTGGCCACAAACATTTTATAACCAGTATAAACAAGGAAAACACCAAAGATGTAAAGTATCCAATGAAACTGCTCTACCAGTGCAACGCCAACTGTAATAAAGATGATCCTGAAAACAATGGCCATTAAAATTCCTGCAAGCAGCACACGGCCATAGTTTTTTTCTTTTACACCAAAAGCCGAAAAAATGAGGATGAAAACAAATATATTATCAATACTCAGGCTCCACTCCATCAGGTAAGCACTGAGATATTCCAATGCCAATCCCTGCCCTTTCTCAATCCACATAAAGATGAAAAATGCCAGTGCAAGTCCTACCCAAAAAAATGTTTGGTATAAAGCCTGCCGGATGGTAACCTTCTGACCTTTCTTACTCATTAGCCCAAGATCAAAGATCAATGCAACAGTAAGTACAATACCAAAAACTAAATATGTAATCTGGTCGGTAGTCATTATTTGAATTTATACGAATTGCAAAGATAGCTGTAATGGAGAAGTTGTCTTTAATGGCTATGCAGCATATTTACGTTTTCTTACTTGCTGGTACACCCAGCCAAACAATAAAACTAATAAAACGGGGAGTGCAATATTGATAAATTGCCAGGTTGTTTTTTGCTGCCTAACTTTAGGACCATCCAACAAACGAAGCACTATATCTTTATTTCTTGCTTGGTTAATATCAGGATTACTAACTAAATATTCAATACAGTTAAGATAAAAATCCCTGTTTGCAACTGCCTTAAAATATTTTGAAAGTTCTCCCTGAAATAAATATTCGTAAAATGTATTCTTATTATAACCCATTTCAAGAGGTCTTGGAGGCAAATTTGGATTAACAGCACCAGATGAATCAAATTGGGGAATAAAATCATTTAAAACCATATCGCCATCCGCAACAACGATGATCTTATTATCACTAGATTCTTTTTTAAATGATATCCCAATAGAATCGAAGCTACGCAATTGAGATTGTGAAACTCGGTTTCTGTATAAAGAACTAAACCTACCTTCTAAGAGCATAGCAACGGGAATAGCGTCTTTTTTAAATTTGCTGTCCTCAGGAACAGTCTTATTTTCATTTAAACTTATAAGTGCAGGAGTTCCGATAGTTCTAGAATTGGGTGATGTAACAAGCAAAGGAGTTTTAGTTACATTCTCTACATTTATTGTATCTATCGAATTAGCGAATTTTAACCCAATATAACCAGGAGTCAAAAGCTTACTTGCTTTTTCTGGACTTGCAACTAGTGGAAAGTAATTCCAAGGTAAAAACTCATTTTGAGGTTGTGCAGCGGTTCCTCCAACCTGAATATAGTTTAGATCACAACGTAAATCCATTACCAAATCAGTGTTTATTCTTAAACCATATTTAAAAAACAAATCAGTTAAGTTTAAGTTTCTATCATAAGCTATTATCTCAGGCTTATATGCAAAACTGTCCATTTCAGCATATAAGTTGTCGATAAAACATAATAACTTCCCACCATTCATTACAAACTGGTCAA
>JBDSUW010000084.1:0-7195 GCA_039927535.1 Chitinophagaceae bacterium
GCTATTTCCCGGTGACTATAACCTTCAATTGCGTAAAGATTAAGCACTGTTCTATAACCAATAGGCAGCATTCTGATACATTCAACAACTTGTTTTGCCTGAATAATGGCAGGAATACTTTCTTCTCTTACTTGTACTCCCGTTGCATGAATAATGTCTACACTTTCATTAAACTTTTTATTCTTTTTCAGAATATTAATACAAGTATGAACGACAATTCTCCTGATCCATCCTTCAAAAGAACCACGGCTTTCAAAACTGTGCATTTGTAAAAACACCTTGATGAAACCTTCCTGAAGCATATCTTCAGCATCTTCCCGGTTATGAGCAAAACGATAGCAGACAGCCAGCATTTTAGGGCTGTACTTATTGTACAACTCCCGCTGGGCAACAGCATCGCTGTTCAAACATCCTTTTAAAAGGGCTTCCTCGGTCATAACTTACTTGGGTTGCCTGTAATTTAGACAAATTTTCTTAATGAATGCTGCATATAAGCATTAAAATTCTAAGTTTTACAAGCTTAAGACACTGCTTCTATCATGACCTTTTATAATTCACAGATTCGGGTATTAGGAACAATAAAAAAATGGCCTGCTTTCAAACAGGCCATTTTTTACTTAAAGAGAAGCTCTTAGGGACAAAATAAAATTTGAACCCGCGGCCACAATTCCAGAAGAATAAGGTCTGTACCGTTGATTGGTTATGTTTTCCCAACCAGTAGTTATTTGCAAATTTTTTACTATTTGATAGGAAGCTTTAAGCCCAAGAGTGTACCAACCCGGTGAGTAAGGCAAACCATTGGCATCCTTTGCATAAATATCTTTTTTAGATTGTTCGGAAGGAGCAAGGTCTTTGTTTTCTATTTTGCTATTATACTGTGCTGATGCCTCAATAAATAATTTATCTATTCTGTAACGCAATGCTGTACTGCCATAAAAAGGTGGTGCATGGCGAAGCGGAACTTGTTCGTTTTTTGAGTCATCAGTTTCTTTTCCAGTTATCCAATTAGCATGTGTTTGTAAAGACAATGCTTTTGTAAAGAAAAACTCTGAACTTACCTGGAAACCAGAAACAGTTGCCTTCCCGATATTTTGCAACGCTTCAACCTGGCTCAATACTCCATTGAATAAAATACTATCCTTTCCATTAAATGTAGAAAAGCGTCGGACTATTGCATTTTCCAAAATAGTATAGAAGCCATTTAATTCTATACGGAATTTATTTGGAATGTTTTTTATAATACCCAATTCAAAGTTCCATGCATATTCAGGTGTTAAATCAGGATTGGGTACTGTAACATTTCCTGGAACACTTTCAAATAGCTTTCCAATGTCGTCCACATTTGGCATACGATAGCCAGTAGAAATATTTCCGTTTAGTTGCCACCCTTCTGCCGGACGAAAAACCAAGCCTGCATTGCCAGTTACTGCCCCGTCTTTTATTTCTGCATCCTTGTAAGGAAATTTGAAGAATGTGGTATCGAAAGTTGCATTTAACGTATTATAACTGTAACGTAAACCAGTGGTAAGAGTAACTTTTGGATGAAGGTTTACTTTATAACTTCCATACACCCCTGTAGTGCTCCAAGTACTTCCATCCGGATAGCGGCTTACGATTGGTGTAACAACGTTTGTACTAATATTGGTTCTTTCGCCAAACGAACCAACTTTGTTATGTACATATTCAAGCCCATAGAATATTTCGCCTTTACCAACAGCTTTTGTTGCATCCCAGTTTGCGCTGATGGCATCTACTAATTCCACTTGCCTGTTGCGATTGTTGTTCGCTCTTGTTCTGTCAATACGGCTTTCCTCATAATTCTGATAGGCTACTGTTAATCTGGCATCATCATAAATACTTGTTTTTTTGCTATGCAGTATTTGCAGGTTATGCATATTCCATTTCATAGGACCGTAATACCATTTCGCAAAACGAAGTGCTCCGTTTCTATATTGAATAAGCCTGTCATACCGTGGAGCATCACCAGTTTTTGCATAAGTAAAACTGTATTGCATGTCCCAGTTTTCATTTGGTTTGAAACGAATTTTTTGTAAGAAGTTTGTTTGGTCATATCCGCTAAATCGTTGAATACGAGGGTCACTATTTTGAACAATGTTATCAGTGTTATTTACGCTTTCAACATATTCAGGTCGCAGATAACTATCTTGCCCGCCATTTTTTCCCATTTTTAAATCATCGAATTTGCTGAAGGAAAAAGAACTAAGTACTGACCATTTTTTCCAACCCAGATTAATATCTGCATGTACGGTGTTTTCTTTATTAGCCGAAGAGTATCTTCCCAGCACACTTCCTTTCACAAGCATTTTCTTGTCTTTTGAAAAACGGGCATCCAGTGTATGAAAATCCATGACTCCACCAATGGCATCACTACCGTAGATAAGTGAACCCGGTCCAAATATAACTTCAGCAGTTTCTGTACTCAATGCATCTATACTGATTACATTTTGAAGATTACCGCTTCTGTAAATGGCGTTGTTCATTCTTACACCATCTATCACCAATAAAACTCTGTTAGTTGCAAACCCACGAATCATCGGGCTGCCACCCCCAAGTTGACTTTTTTGAACAAACACCGCACCGGTCTGACTTAGTAAATCTGCTGCTGTTTGCGGATTGTTTCTAAGAATATCAAATTTGTTTATTTTGACAATTTTATTAGGGACTTCATTTAACTTTTGTTCCCATTTGTTTACGGAGATCACAACCTCTCCCAATGTTTTTTTAAAAGTGGTATCATCTTGAGAATACCCACATAATGCAATACTTAACATACCTGCAAGTGCAAGCACATATTTATTACTCATAAATAGTAAGTTTATTTTTGATAATTAAGTTTATAGTAAGGACTAACAATAAACCTGCGGAGGGGGAATAACTATTCTTTTATAAGGCTTTTGGATGTCTTTGGATATGAATGAATTAAATAGATTGTAATTTTTTTTAATTTGGTACTGCTCTACAGAGAGGTTGCAGAAAATTGGTAAGTTCTTAAAAAGTTGTGAGAGAAAGTTATTTTGTTCTTTATTTTCTCCTGTAGTATTTTTCTCTATTTCTTTAAGATTTGTTTCGTCCTTATCATAAAGTCCAGTAAAAATATAAATTCCATTTTTCAGTTTTTTGCTTTTGATATCAAACATGCTGTTGTTAACCCAAATCTCATGTTTATCCATCCAGATAACTTCACTTTCTTGCTGTATGACTGTTTGAAGACCTTTTATTTCAAACTGAGCCTTCATTCTATGTCGAATCTGTTCTTTCTTTAGGGAGATAAAAAGAGCAACCAGCAAAGGTGAAAACCCGAGCAGGATAAAAACAATTGCAGTTATTTTCTTTTTATTTGTACGCAAGTTTAAATGCTGACTTTAAAAGTAGAGTTATTTTTTTTTCACCAGACTATCAATAGGATATTTTGCTTTCATTGTATCCATAACAGCAGTTGCCCAGTTAATGACTTTGTTTTTTTCATCTTCTGTTAGCCTCGCATCTCCATGTGTCCATTTATATTCTTTAATTGGCATCTTACCATCTTTAACAATTTCTACGGTTTCTTCCATTTTGTGATATTGGTAGCGGAGAGATTTGTGAGTGTACTCGTCGAAGTTTAACTCACTTTTTCCATTTCTGATATGCTTGTCTAGCCACCAATGTACTGGTTGTAAGTTTGCATACCATGGGTAAGCTGAATTATTGCTATGACAATCATTACAGGCTTTTGCCATAATTGTTTTAACATCATCAGGTATTGCGAATGAGTTGCCAATGAAATTGGGCTGCGATCCTTCCGATTTATTTTTCTTTGGATGAATAAACTGGATTACTATCAATGCGACTAACAGTACCAGCAATATTTTCTTAATTATTTTCATTGTAGAAATTATAAATCTGAAATTAAGCTATTCCCTGTCATTTCTTTCGGAATTGGAATTCCCATCATTGTAAGAATAGTTGGGGCAATATCTGCTAATTTGCCCGGCCTTATAACTCCCTTCCATTCGTTATCAATTATAAAAAAGGGAACAGGGTTTAATGTGTGTGCTGTGTTTGGTGAGCCGTCCTCATTTATTAAATAATCGGAATTACCATGATCAGCTGTCAAAAAAATGGTGTATCCATTTTTCAGCCCAATGGTTACGATCTTTTCAACACATTTGTCTACCGTTTCAGCTGCTTTGATAGCGGCTTCCCAAACGCCAGTGTGCCCAACCATATCGGTATTCGCATAGTTAAGGCAAATAAAATCAGCCTCACCTTTTTCAATTTCAGGCAACAATGAATTTGTTAATACATAAGCACTCATTTCCGGTTGCAAATCATACGTTGCTACTTTTGGCGATTGTGCCATTATTCTTTTTTCACCTACAAATTCTTTTTCTCTGCCACCACTAAAAAAGAAAGTTACATGCGGATATTTTTCTGTTTCGGCTGCACGGATTTGTTTTAAACCATTCGCCTGAATTACTTCGCCTAATGTATTATTCAGGTTGTCTTTTTCAAATATAACATGAACGTTTTTGTATGTATGATCATATGCTGTCATTGTAGTATAGTGCAGTTCCAGTTTGTGCATTTGAAATTCAGGGAAATCTGTTTGTGTTAAAACCTGCGTTATTTCCCTGCACCTGTCAGTTCTGAAGTTGAAACAAATGGCAACATCGCCGTTTTTTATTATTGCTAAGGGCTCTTGCCCTTCATTAAAAATTACTGTTGGTAAAATGAATTCGTCAGTTATATTGTTGGCATACGAGTTTTCAATTGCCGTAATTGCATCCTTAGCTTTTTCTCCTGTGCCATTTACTAATGCATCATAAGCCAGTTTGATGCGTTCCCAACGTTTGTCACGGTCCATGGCAAAATAGCGGCCACATACAGTTGCAATTTTTCCTACACTCTTATTTAGGTGATTTTGTAAATCGGTAATAAAGCCAAATCCGCTTTTGGGATCACAATCCCGCCCATCAGTAAAGGCATGAATAAAAACATTTGACAATCCTTCATCTTTACAACTGTCAACAATTGCTTTTATATGGTTGATATGAGAGTGAACGCCGCCATCACTTACTAATCCTAAAAGATGTAAAGCCTTGTTTTGATTCTTTGCAAACCGGATAGCATTGAGTAATATATCATTTTTTGCAAATGAGCCATCTCTTACGGCTACATTTATTCTTTGTAATTCCTGATATACCACCCTGCCTGCGCCTAAATTAAGATGGCCTACCTCAGAATTACCCATCTGCCCATCTGGCAGTCCTACTGCTTCACCACATGTAATTAAGGTAGTATTTGGGTACTTTGAATACAGTGATTTTGTAAAAGGAACGTTGGCATTTTGAATAGCATCGGAAGAAGCAACTTTTCCCAAACCCCAACCGTCCATAATAACCAGAATGACTTTTTTTCTCGACATTGTTGATAAAATATTTAATTAGTACAAATACATTCATTCTCAAAGGGCAATGCCCGTCCGTACCCTGTAAAACTACATTCAATTACTTTATAAGTCAGTAAAAAACTTGAAAAACCGCTGATTTTTAGTACTTTAGTATCCTCTGAGAACAACATAAATACTGTGGCATGTTTTTAGATTATTAGACCTGTGAAAACTTATTTTATTATGAAACACATATTTACATCTTTATTATTGGGGTCAGTTTTGTTACTGTCATCATTTACGCTGCAAAACAGCAGTATTGATGAAGTGATTGGAGCTTTACGTTCCGGGAATGCGTCTCAACTTTCAAATTATTTTGATGAAAATGTGGGCCTTACATTACCAGACAAAAGTGATAGTTACAGCAAAGCACAAGCACAGCTTATTGTAAAAGACTTCTTTAGCAATAATGGAGTAAAGGGCTTTGAATTAAAACATAAAGGCGACGGGACTGGCGGCAGTCAGTATTGTGTAGGTACATTGCAAACAAATGCAGGTAATTACCGCACAAACGTTTTTATGAAAATTAAAAACGGAAAGGAAGTAGTAAAAGAAATACGATTCCAGTCAATGGATTAAAATAGCAATAACTAACTTTTAAAGTCCTGTTTCGTTCAAATCGAAACGGGACTTTTTGTTTGAAAAAAGCTTGGCATGAAACATTATTTTTGCAGCTATGAGTTTTGATGAACAACTAGAACATCTTATAGAAGAGGCATTAAAAGAAGATATTGGCGATGGTGATCATTCTACTTTATCAGTAATTGATGTGGAAGCCATAGGCAAAGCTGTTTTGAAAATAAAACAAGATGGTATTCTTGCGGGAATGCAGGTTGCTGAAAAAATATTTAGTTATAAAGAACCGGACTCGGTGTTTACTGCTTTTAAAAAGGATGGAGATGCGATGAAATTTGGTGAAAAGGCTTTTGAAGTAGAAGCATCCGTGCACACTATTTTACAATGCGAAAGATTAGTGTTGAACTGTATGCAAAGAATGAGCGGTATTGCTACATTGACAAAAGAGTACACTGATAAACTCAAAGGCTCGAAGACAAGATTACTAGACACCAGAAAAACAACTCCTAATTTCCGGTTGCTGGAAAAAGAAGCAGTGCGAATTGGTGGTGGTGTAAATCATCGGTTTGGATTGTATGATATGATAATGCTGAAAGACAATCATATTGATTATTGTGGTGGAATTGAAAAAGCAATTGAGAAAGCAGCGGAATATGTAAGAACAAAAAAGCCGGGGCTAAAGATAGAAGTAGAAACAAGAAGTATTGAAGATGTGAAGAAAGTAATGGCTGTTGGAAAAGGAAAAGTGTTTCGTATAATGCTTGATAATTTTACACCTGCACAGATAAAAGAGGCTGTTGTAATAATTGGTGAGGATTTTGAAACAGAAGCAAGCGGTGGAATTAATTTGGAGAACATAAATGCTTATGCAAATGCCGGTGTTGATTTCGTAAGTGTAGGTGCATTAATTCACCAGGCGAAGAGTTTGGATTTAAGTTTGAAAGCGGCCTCCGTAAATCCCTCCGAAGCCCGCCCGGCCAATCCGTTCGGACGGGGAGGGACTTTATAACCCCAAATTCAGATAAACTTATGAGTAGCAAAAAAAGCAAACAAGATATAAGAGGATTTGTATACAGCACTGACCCCAATTTTTCTTTTGAACCGGAACAGAATAATTCTGAAACTTTACAGCCGTCTCAGCAGAAATTAAAAATACATTTAGATACA
>JBDSUW010000085.1:0-12286 GCA_039927535.1 Chitinophagaceae bacterium
AGCGAATGGCTTACTTCTGCCACTTACTCCGGTAGTGTAACCATCACTTTACTGGATATCACCAATAATATTTTAGCAGGGACATTTCAGTTTTCTGCTGCAGATATTTTTGGCACCGATGCTCCCATTACAGTTGCTGAAGGGAGGTTTGATGTAAGGTATTAATACAATATCCGCAATCCAATATTGAACATGGCAGTAAATGGTGCTTTGTCATTTACAAAAAGGTATTTACTTGGGTAGTCCGATGCAGGAACCCAGACTCTACCTTCTGCATATATAAAGAATTCAGCACCGAGAGGCTTTTCATATCCAAGACCAAGGTCCACCGTCAGTCTTTTAAAATTAGCAACGCCACTAAGCACCGGCACATTGTATAAAGAAGTGTCAATCGCTACTGTATGTTCATTCGTAACTCTGGCCGGCAATAATCCAAGGCCGGCAGTTGCATACAGATTCCAGCCTTTTTCTATATCACAGGCTCCCACTAAATATTTTCTGTAGCCAATAGAAAAATGCTTAAACCTGATTTGCGATCTGTTTACATAGTCTATCTCTTGTGGAGTAGTTAATGTCGACTTAGCCGTAGCTGTAAGGTTATTTTTAAAATTACCATTCGTATAATAAGAAAACCAGACATAGACTCCTTCTTTAGGTGTAAGATTAAATAGGGCATGTACGGTTTGACCCAATGCCCAAAACTGCTGTTCTTTTTTTAAACTTCGCTGAACACCCAGGTCGGTTGCAACACTAAACTGCATCTCTTGCGGGTAAACCGCAGCAGTAAGCAGCATGCAACAAACAGATATGAAGATTCGTTTTTTCAAGTAGATAATACCAATTGTAATAAATAGAAGCCTATTAAGGAGTCATTGTAATTTAGTGATTGTATTATGCCGCAGATAGTGTGATTTTGGTTTACATACTATTTATAAGCGGTATAAGTCCACTGCAATGTTAATGAATTAATTGCTTGTTAAAAACAGAAAAGCCATTCTGTCAAATGAAGAATGGCCTTTCTGAATATGGGGACTGCTTTTATTTCATCAGTTTTAATTCTTTAATAATGTTGGAACCGCCACCTAATTTGTCTATGCACCAAAGTACATAGCGAATATCAACACAAATAGTTCGGTTCAGGTCTTTATCAAATGCCAGCTTATGGCTTAAGGCTTCGTAGTTACCATCAAATGCAAGACCTATCAACTCTCCTTTTCCATTGATCACAGGTGAGCCGGAATTGCCACCTGTAATGTCATTGGTAGTAATAAAGTTAATCACAAGGTCTTTACGGGTAGGATCCATGTATTGACCAAAATCTTTTTTCTTCAATAATTCGATCTGGTTAGCTGGTAGATCAAATTCATAATCACCTTTTTTATATTTTTCCAGTATACCTTTTGATGTTGTTACATAGTCATAGAAAACAGCATCTCTTGGGCGATAAGATTTTACAGCACCATAACTTACTCTCATAGTAAATGTAGCATCCGGATACATCATCTTAGCCTTTACTGGATCCATTTCCATAATACCTTTAATGTATAATCTTCCAAACTCCGCATTGCTGGTGTTGAATTGTTGAAAATAAGGGTTGTATTTACTTATGTAATTGGTAAAGAATGCACTGGCATGTGCAAATGCAGGATCACTTTGTAAAGCAATAGCATCAGGATTGGCGATAAAGGCTTTCCATTTACTATCATCAAAGATCATGGTCTTACTGAACAGGTCGGCAGCATATTTCTTATACGTTGCATCATCATTTAAAGGACCGTACGCATTTTTCAATGTACCATAAAACCCAATGGGTTGTTGATCCTTTTCAATATCCTCGAAATACATTTTAGTTACTGCTGCAACAATTTGCTGATCAGACACTTTATTCTCTTCTTCCAGGAGACTTTTACGTTGTTCATCGGCTGCAGCTGCAATTTTCTTTACATCAGTCATCGGCGTACCCGGCTTAACCAGTGCAGCTTCTAATTGTAACAAAGAACCGGCAAATGCAATCAATGGCGATCCGTTCATTCCTTCATTGATGTATTGACGATGCTTCGCATATGGCCTCCATGCAGTATAAGCTTTGGCCCAATCAGCGAATATGCTCTCATACTCAGGCTTTCCTTTAGCCCATGATTTAAATTTTTCTTCAAACTGTTGCTTCTGTCCGAAGATGTCGTACTTCAATAACTGCTTTGTTTCGCCATCATAAAACTTCCAGTAGTTTGCAATGCTTGCAACAGAAGAAGCCAGTTGCAATTTAACTGCCGGGTCTTTCTTCATTTCTTCAAACATATACTTCAGTCTTACATCACGAAGTTTTACCAATGTAGGATTATTAATATCGGTTGCGAGTTTGATGCCATATGAACTTTCATAACGATTAGTTCCACCCGGATAACCCCAGATCATGGAGAAGTCACCATCTTTTAATGGTTTTAATGAAACAGGTAAATACCATTTGGGTTTTAGTGGAATATTTGATTCTGCATACTTTGCCGGCTTTCCGTCTGCAGTACTATACACACGGAAAACAGAAAAGTCGCCAGTGTGTCGTGGCCATTCCCAGTTATCGGTATCGCCACCAAACTTGCCCACACTTTCAGGTGGTGCTCCCACCAGTCGAACATCGGTATAACGTTGATACACGAATGCTAAAAACTGATTCCCTTTAAAAAGAGAGTTCACTTTTACTTCAATATTCTGCTCAGGATTACTCATTCTTTTGTTAATGGCAGCCATCACTGCATTTTGCTTCCTTACTCTTTCTGTACCCGAAAGGCCATTAAGTGAGTCCATCACTTCTTTCGTTACTTCATCAATGCGTAATAAAAACTGTACTGAAATATTGGTCGGAATTTCTTCGCCTTTGTTTTTTGCATAAAAACCATTTTGCAGATAATTATTATCTACGGTACTGGCTCCTGCAATTGCATCATAGCCGCAATGGTGATTGGTAAAAATCAAACCCTGGTTACTAACTATTTCACCAGTACAGCCACCACCAAATATGAGGATCGCATCTTTTAAGGATGGCTTATTAATGTTGTATAATTGGTCTTTGGATAATGTCAATCCTTTTTTTACCATGTCTGCATAAACCTGCTGCCCTAGTAACATAGGAAGCCACATTCCCTCATCGGCAAATGATTTAAAAAAGAAACTAACTGCGAGGACAATCGTTAATAAAAACTTCTTCATAATTGTGAATTTTTAGGATAACAAACCTACTATAAAAAAAAGGGGCAGCCAAAAAGCAAAATAATGGATGAATTATGTATTTTAACGGTTGAATATCAACATATGAAGTACAGTTATATTTTGTTGCTTTTATTTGTTTCTGTGATTATAGTTAATGGCTGTAGTAAGAAGGGTACCACTCCCGATCCGCCACCACCTCCTCCACCAGTATTACCAGGCTGTTCTGCAAATGCAACACCAGCGTCAAATAGTTTTGTAACTACTACTTCAATAAATCTTAGCTGGACTGCTGTAACCGGAGCAACTGGTTATGATATATATTTTGGAACGACGAGTACACCAACCACAGCTATTGCTACAAATGTAACTGTACCTAATTATTCTCACACTATTCCTGCAACTGCTAATGCTACTTACTATTGGTATATACAACCAAAAAATACGACAGGTGCAGCCACAGGATGTACTTCTTCGGTAACATCATTCACTTATATCACCATTCAGGCGCCACCTGCCTATGGATATTATGTGGTAGGCTATTTCCCATCGTATAGAAATATTACAGATGTGCCAGATGTAAAATTCAGAATGACGAATACTGTTGTATATGCTTTCTTTGGAGTTAACGCTTCAGGAACATTATCTGCTCCATCATCTCCTTCCACAACAATAACAGCATTAGCTACAAAGGCCAAAGCTAATAATGCAAAGATTCTGATTGGAATAAACGATGGAAGCGGCGATGGGAAAACAAATTTCAAAAACATGGCAGCAACTCCTGCGGGCAGAAATAATTTTATAAAAGATGTAATGAGTAAGGTTCGCCAGTATAACCTTGATGGTGTTGATATGGATTGGGAATTCCCCACTACCAGCGATGGAACTGATGCAACATTTACGTTAATGATGAAAGAATTATCTGATTCATTACACCGTGACGGTCGCTATTATTTAACTTCTGCAATTACAGCAGGAAAATATGCAGGTAGTATACGGGATGCTATCAGAAATGAATTGTTTCCTTATGTAGATTTCTTTAATGTAATGGCTTACGATGATTTTACTACAGATCCCCTCCAATTGTATCGGCAACATAGCGATTACAATTTGGCACAAACCTGTTTGAACTATTGGTTAAATACGAGAAGTATGCCGGCTGCTAAATGTGTGTTAGGCATACCTGCTTATGGACGGCCTTCGGGTATGACACAAACGGGAAATATTGTTACCTACAACGGCATTTTAACTCAGGGTGGAAATCCGCAATACGACTCAGCTTTTGTAACAACTACCGCAACACCGACTCCATTTAAGGTTTATTATAACGGGCAATACACTGTTAAGCGAAAAGCAAAACTTGCCAAGGATATTGCAAATGGTGTAATGTTTTGGGAAAAATGGCAGGATGCACAAGATGGTAACTCTTTAATAAAAGCAGCTTGCGATACAGTAGGAAGATCTTATTGAGGATTCTTTAAACCCGCAAACTGCAGATGAAGAGCTAATTTATCAGCATGAATAACCTCTTTATTTGCTTCGTCTTGATTGAATAAAAAGTTAGTATCAGCATTATCACAATCGCAACAAGGTAATATATTGGTATTGCAAACAGGGCACTGATAATGTCCGTGTACATGAACAGGTTCGGAAGATTGATTACAGAACAAACAACGATGTGTCATAGTGAAATAAGTTAGGTAGCAGGCTCATTTAATACTTTCCACAGCGCATCTTTTAATTCTGTCAATCCCTTATTGGTAATAGAAGAGATAAATAAATGAGGAACATCTTGAGGCAATTCTTTTGAGATGGCAGCTTTTAATTCATCATCCAGCATATCTGTTTTACTTACTGCTATGATAAATTGTTTGTCCAGTAGTTCAGGATTATATTGCTCCAATTCATTCACCAAAATATCAAATTCCTTTTTGTGATCGTCACTATCTGCAGGTATCAGAAATAGTAAAACAGAGTTTCTTTCAATGTGTCTAAGGAAACGATGACCTAAGCCTTTGCCTTCTGCAGCACCTTCAATAATGCCGGGAAGATCAGCAATACAAAAACTTTTTCCATCTCTGTATTCAACCATTCCCAGGTTGGGAGTAATGGTTGTAAATGCATAGTTGGCAATTTTTGGTTTTGCCGCTGTAATTACAGACAGCAGGGTTGATTTACCAGCATTAGGAAATCCTACCAGACCTACATCTGCCAGTACTTTTAATTCCAAAACCTTCCAGCTTTCGATACCCGGCAAACCGGGTTGAGCATATTCTGGAGCCTGGTTAGTAGGTGTTGCAAAGTTTGAATTTCCTAATCCTCCTTTACCACCGGGAATCCAAACTACTTCTTGGCCATCTTCTAAAATCTCTACCTCTTGCAGTCCGGTTTCTTCATCCCTTGCTATAGTACCTAATGGCACTTCTATAACAATGTCTTTACCATTTCTTCCATGACAATTATTGGCTCCTCCTTTTTCTCCATCTTCAGCAAGCACATTCTTAAAGTAACGTAAGTGTAATAAAGTCCAAAGGTTACTATTACCTCTTAAAACTATATGTGCCCCACGGCCTCCATCACCACCATCTGGACCGCCCATTGCCGTAAGCTTATTCCGCATAAAATGCTTGTTGCCTGCACCACCGTGTCCGCTGCGGCAGAATATCCTTATCTGATCAACAAAATTATTTTTCTCCAATGGCTTAGTTTTTGCAGCTTTGTGCAAATATACCTTGTCAAAAATGTAAATAAGCTGTTATGAAAAGTATTTTCCTCTCATTACTTATAATACCTGCAAGCACTTTTAACTTTCAGTGTTCTAAAAATCAGAAAGATGTTCCTACTTGTGTACTGAATAAGATTGAAGAGATTAAATCTCAGCCAAAATGGAATCCGGCAGCCGAAGTAAATGAATATAATTATAATGGTAAACTAACTTATTTATTTACCAGTGATTGTTGTGACCAATATATAATTCTTAATGACGAATCCTGTAATTATCTGTGTGCCCCTTCCGGTGGAATTACAGGAAAAGGTGATAACAAATGTGCTGACTTTTATACAAAAGCAGTACATACAAGATTAATCTGGAAAGATTCCCGATAAAAAAAGCCCCATTTCACCTAAGGCGAGACGGGGCTTTTTTATATCAACATTGCCTATTGAATTAAAACCTTTGTACTGAAAACTGCTTTTTTATTCTGGTCAACTATTTTCACCAGGTAAAATCCTCTTGCAGCAGCAGGATCCATTTTAATTGATTGGGTTTGCATTTTCCCACCCACATTCACTATTTGTTGCGAAATGTTTCTACCCATTACATCAGTAACCTGAATAGTATATGGACCAGCTTCCAGTTCTTTAAACTGAACTGCAAAATTGTTATTTGTAACAGGATTGGGAAAGATGCTAACCTTGCCGCTGTTTTCAGTGGGAAGATCGGTAATTAAATCTATCGGAGTTCCACTCGATCTGGCCGCTGTAGCCAACAGATTACTATTCGCCATGTCAGAAGTTTGCCAGATTGTTCCCGCAATTGAATATGATGTTGCAACTAAAGAGGTATGGTCTACTGTAAAAAAAGAGGAGGCTGCTAAAGCACTGGCAACAACAATTTTATTTTCTGCATTGATGGCTGCACCATTTACTGTAAAGCCATTTGGCAACCCCTTAATAACTCCAAGATGTGTGGCCACTTTTGATTCAATATTTACTTTAAACACATAATTGCGGGCCGAGAAAACATAAAGGTTTCCTTCGTCATCAGCAATAATATCCCCACCAAAACTGCTACAAGAGTTATGAATAGAAACCCCTTTGTTGGCCTGATCATCTACTACAGTACCCAAGTCCGTCACTGTTAATTTTTTTCCGGTAGAAAAACGAATCAACTGTGTGGCGTCATTTGTCATTGCATAGCCGTTGCCATCAGATGCAATAACCATGCGGGTAACAATATTTCCCTGATCGGGAGATTTTTGAGGTTTGCCGGTAAAAGCTTGTTCCGTTAGATAAAATACTTTCATACTCTTCAAATCAATATACCGTAACTGATCGATGAACATTGGCGTATAATAAAGGCGATCATTTTTTTTATCATACGCCAGCGCTGCTACACCAGTTGCAAAAGCAGCATTTACTGCAGTACCAAAACGAACATCATTTAATGGTGCTTCAAACTGCTTTTTTGTAGCAGCATTATAAGCAAGCAAGGAAGCATCTGCCCCGTTCAGCAAAACATCACTGTATGCACCAGTTTTTAAATCAATCTTTCGTAGAAAGGTCCAATTAGCACCTTGCTGTTGTACATCAGTAACAGCATACGCAAATTGATCCGCTTTTTGAGAAAAGGAAAAGTTGGTTAGTAATAAAGCTCCTGATAATAAGGAGAAAAAGGGTAAACGTTTTTTCATAAACAACATTTTTAAGGTTTAGAATGGCTATAATTCAGTGTATTAAATTACGACATTTCTTATACAGAAGAAATTAATTTTTACAAGTGGGAAGTCGCTATTTTTTAAACGGGGAGTAGCTTGGTACTTGAAATGGCTGATTATCGGGGATAGAAGTCAGTGGCTCGCAAGGTGTTAGTGATTTATTGCATTCGTATGGCAATTGTTGATACAAGTTTGTTCCTTCTGTCTTCCATTTTATCATTTCATCAGTTACTTGTTTTATTATCTTTCCCGGGTTACCAACAAGCAAGCTACGGGCAGGTATAATTTCTCCTTCTTTAATAAATGTTAATGCCCCAACGATACTTTCATCACCCAATTGCACATTATCCATAATCACGGCATTCATACCTACCAGGCAGTTTTTACCAATTGTAGCTCCATGTATAATGGCTCCGTGGCCAATATGGGAACCTTCTTTTAGTAGTACCGTTACTCCCGGAAACATATGAATGGTGCAGTTTTCCTGCACATTGCATCCGTCTTCGATTATTATTTGGCCCCAATCTCCCCGCAATGCTGCGCCAGGACCGATGTAACAATTTTTTCCAATAATCACATTACCTGTAACAGCAGCTTGCGGATGAACAAAAGATGATTTATGAACAACTGGTTTATATCCGTTGAATGAATAGAACATGCTGCTATCCTTCCTACCCCGATTCTATCGGAGCTAAAAGGGGAATTTTTATTTTTTATTAAATTAATTTTTTGTCAGTTCTGTAACAAAGCCCTTTGAATTGAGCAATCAGGTGTTCCTTTTGATTCAAGATATTAATATGATACAGGCCTGTTGACTTTCCGTTGTGCAATTCTTTTGCTTCAGCTATTAATACATCATCCACATGAACCGGTTTTATAAAATTGATCGATGTATCAAGTGCAACTGATAGTACATTCCTGTTATTACAGGCAAATGCAAAAGCACTATCGGCCAACGAGAAAGCGATTCCTCCATGCACAATGCCAAACCCATTAATCATTTCTGTTCTTACCGTCATTTTTATTCTACTATAGCCTTCTTTTATTTCCAGCACTTCAATTCCAAGCCACTGACTGAATAAGTCATGCTCCATCATATGATCTACTACCTTTCTTGCTGCTATATCATTTTCTGTACTCATAAATATTGTGTGAGTTATTCGCCTTTAAAAATGGCAGGTCTTTTTTCTAAAAATGCTTGCACACCTTCTTTAAAATCTTTAGTAGCCGCCGCCCATTGCTGTAGTTTATCTTCATTTTGCAATTGTTCATATATAGTATGTGTGCTTGACCATTGTAGCCCTTTTTTTGTGTATGCTAATCCTATGGTAGGCATAGCTGCCAGCTTTTTTGAAATACTATCAATGGTTTCCTGAAACTGTTCGTCTTCAACACATTTATAAAGCATTCCCATCTTTTCCGCCTCTTCAGCAGTTATTTTATCACCCAGCATCATTAATGCACTGGCTCTTTGCCAGCCAATTAAACGAGGCAGAAAAAATGTTCCTCCGCTATCCGGTATTAAACCAATTTTGGAAAAAGCCTGAATAAATGTTGCGGATTTTGCAGCAATTATAACATCGCAGCATAAAGGAATATTGGCTCCGGCTCCAGCGGCCACACCATTAATGGCGGCAAGAACAGGCTTTTTTAATTCTCTTATTCTTGTAATGATGGGATTATAATGCTCACTTAATATTCTTTGCATACCCGGCCCGTTTGGGTCGGCAACTTCAGCAAGATCTTGCCCCGCAGAAAATGCTTTGCCTGCACCTGTAATAACTACACAACGTATTGATTTATCCTCCTTACACAGATCCAGTTTCTCCTGCATCAACAAAGCCATTTCCCTGTTGAAGGAGTTAAGTTTATCTGGACGGTTTAGTGTAATTGTTGCTACCGAATCTTTTATTTCGAAAAGTATGGAGGACATATTTTGAAAAATTTGTTACTAAGGTACTTAATCCCTATTCTTAATGACATTTGAAATAATCAAATGGCTCTTTACAATCATCACATTGATATAATGCTTTACAAGCGGTGCTGCCAAACTCACTAATGCGGTGTGTGTGGTACGAATTACAGTGCGGGCATTGTACTGCTTCTGCTGCTGCAAATAAATCGTTATTACAAACCTGTTGCCGTGGATTGGGTGGTGCAATACCGTATTCTTTGAGCTTTTTTTTTCCTTCTTCACTCATCCAATCGGTAGTCCATGCTGGAGAAAGAACCGAAGTAATTTTTATATTTTGATACCCATTTTCAAGTAATGCCAAACGGATATTCATAGCAATCATATCCATTGCAGGGCAGCCGGAGTAAGTCGGAGTAATGACAATTTCAATGCCCCATTCTCCTGAAGAGGAGTTATTAACTTTTACATCCCTTACAATTCCTAAATCAGTGATGGTCAATACAGGCACTTCAGGGTCAACTATATTTTCAAGTAAAGACCAAATCTTTTCTTTTTGCTCCGATAAAGATATTTCAACTTTCATAGGCTAAAGCCCCTTTAGGGGTTTGGGGTTTTACCATTTTGCTCCCGGATAGGCTCTTTGCATGTATTGTAATTCGGTTAAAATAAATCCTAATTGCTCTGTGTGTTTTCCTTCTTTGCCGCCTGATTGCATAAAAGCAGCCCCCCCGCCCCCCGAAGGGGGGATCAGAGAAGCTTCATTAAAGATGAGGCTTACTTTATTTTCCCATTCATTTTTTATTTTATTAAAATCAATATTCATTTCTTCCTCATAGACAGCAGGAATAAACATTTCTCCGGTATAGCTCCATAGTTCATCAATTGCATTGAGCATTCTGTTTCGGCTTTCTTCTGTGCCATCACCTAAACGTATCACCCATTCACTGCTCCAGCGAACATGATAAGTTGTCTCTTTAATTGATTTAGCAGCAATAGCAGCAAGCTGTTCATCGTTGCTATTTTGTAATTGTTCAAATAATAAATATTGAAACTGGCTGAATAAATATTGACGAAGAATAGTCTGCCCCCAATCGCCATTTGCTTGTTCAACTAATAACAAGTTTTTATATTCTCGTTCTTTTCTTAAATAAGCTAATGAATCTTCAGAGGCCTCCCCGAACCCCTCCGAAGCCCGCCCGGCCAAGCCGTTCGGACGGGGAGGGGCTTTTGAACTCTGCGATTTTAAAGATTCATTTATTAATACTGCTGCGTATTGATAGAGGTTTCTTGATTGTCCCAATAAGTCAAGTGAAATATTAGTGATTGCAATATCCTGTTCCAGTATTGGTCCATGACCACACCACTCTGCATTTCTTTGTGAAAGAATGAGTGTGGTATCAGCAAGGTGTAATGTATAATCTATCAGTTGTGAGTTCATCAGTAACAATCATTTTAATCAATGTAATCAGTCATCACATGTGGTTTACTTCGTCCGGCAAATCATAAAAAGTAGGATGGCGATAAATTTTATCTATCGCAGGTTCATATAACTCACCTGCTTCTTCCGGATTTGATGCAGTAATGTATTTACTTTCTACTACCCAAATGCTTACACCTTCCATTCTTCTTGTATAAACATCTCTAGCATTTTCAATTGCCATTGGTGCATCTGCTGCATGAAGGCTGCCGGCATGTTTATGATCAAGGCCTTGTTTGCTACGAATAAAAACTTCCCACAAAGGCCAGGTGGTTGAATCATCTTTTGTTTGATAATTACTACCGCCACCTTTTTCTTCAGGAATATCTCCGTAATACAGTTTTTTTATAAAAGTATGAGTCATAATAAATTAATTTTTTACTTCTATTGAATAAGAACTAAACCTAGCTGAATCCTCTGCTGTTCTTTCCTGCTTCCAAAATTTATATAACTTAAATGTTGTTGTTCCTATTTTAGTGGGAACCAGCACTAAGGTTTTACTAATGCTTCCACCATCCATATCCGAAGGGTTATTGTCTTCAGTAATTACGTTGTACAATTTTATTAATCCCAAGGTATCGCTTATTTCAAAATTGGTTGAGCCTTCATAAGCACAACCACGACAAGTGCTTTCATAAATCACTAACGTATCTGTCAACTTTACAACATTCAATGTGTCTGTGTGCAATGCTATTCTATTATCATCTTTAATAGCATCTTCTCTTTTGTTATCAGTACAACTCACAATGAACAGTGCTGAGAAAATTACAAGTATTAAATTTTTCATCAGGCTGCTTTTGTATTCAATTTTCGTTTTTCTGCAAATGCCATTGCCGCTTCCCGTACCCATTGTCCTTCTTCATGTGCTTTTCTTCTTGCAGCTAAACGTTGTTTGTTGCACGGCCCATTTCCCTTTACTACTGCCCAAAATTCATCCCAGTTAATTTCTCCAAAATCATAATGCTTTCTTTCTTCGTTCCATTTCAGATTCTCATCGGGCAACGTCATTCCTAAAACTTTTATCTGCTCCACACACATATCTACAAACTGCTGCCGCAATTCATCATTTGTTTTTCTTTTGATCTTCCACTTCATGCTCTGGTCGCTGTTTGTACTTTCACTGTCTTTTGGTCCAAACATCATGAGTGATGGCCACCACCATCGGTTGATTGAATCTTGGCACATTGCTTTTTGTTCATCTGTTCCTCTTGAAAGAACTAATAAAGCTTCAAAGCCCTGGCGCTGATGAAAACTTTC
>JBDSUW010000086.1:0-16508 GCA_039927535.1 Chitinophagaceae bacterium
GGTGAAAAGTTTCTTTAAAAAGTCCGACGAATTTGCTAAAAGGAAAGGCATTTTGTGTCGTGAAAAAGGCTGTACTTACATAAGTTTGCCTTTGTGCAGTTGCGATAATTCCGAATAGTAAAATCAGTGATGTAATTAATAAATGCCTCATAACTTTTATTTTTAATGTGAATAATTACTTGTATAATCCTGACTTCATATTTGTCAGGTTTTTTTCAATATCATGCCCCTTATTTTTTTCTTCAATGTAAGACTGGCCTCTTATCACAACATTCCCATACATATCCATTGCAATAGGATTACTTGATTCAAATATGTTTATACCTGCATTGTATTTGTTCCATCGTCCTACATTTTTCCAAACAGGTTCATAGCAATAATCCAGGAATAATTTTCGACCTGGAAACCCGCCGACTGCAGCTTTTTTCAGAAACAAGCCAGGTTTTGTCATCACCCAACTTTCACATGCATAAACTGTGGGTTTATTGAGTAGTTCCCCTAAAGCAATCATTAAAGAATCTCCATTCATTCTTGTCGTGTCTTTATAATCAATAGATGAACGGGTATAGGTAGCACCGCCATAACAGGACCCGATGACAACCATTGTCTCTTCATCAACAAAAGGAATTAATTCCTTGAATGGCTTTATAATAATGGAGTCTTTTAATGTTTTATAGCTGTATTCATTACTGCCAATCTCAAATAAAGAATATCCTTTTTTATATATACCATGCGAGTCAAACCAAATTGTACCAATTCTCGTATTGGATTTTTTTAGATACTGTTGAACCTTAGCACTCATTTGTTCTCCATTTTCTGCTATTATGGAAACAAACTTTGATTGGCGGAATAAGCTTTTAAGCTTTGTTCTAAATACATTGAACCGTGTTGCAAGATCAAGCTTTCCTTTTTTTCTTTTAGAAATAATAAAAAAATTGAGATGCTCTTTTCTTGTTTTGTCATCATCCTGTACTGCCATATTTACGGTATTAGCGATTTTATTATTTTGCTGGGCATGAGTTTTTAAATTGAGAGACAATAAAAAGGTTACTACTAAGATTAGGTTTGAGATTTTCATTATTGCTGGTTTTGATTTTCAATTCAAACTTATCCTGCTATAATGTAGATTCAAAATGGAAACATGCGGCTTCTTTTGTGATTTTGGTAAGTTTTCATATAATTCTTTTTAAGGAGGTATTGGGTTTTGCAATGCATGCAAGAAATAGGGAGGTGGGTAACCTTTTTATTAAAAGTCGATAATTGAATTTTTGTTATTACGGATTTTCCGTAATTTTCTTTTGGAATGGAAAATAACCAACTGCAACAACAACTCTTTAGCTTTCTGAAAGACAGTATTCCCCCACATCTGTCGCTTGTGGATGAGTTGTGCGATTTGCTGAATCTAAGTGCTGATAGTGTTTACAGACGAATAAGAGGAGAAAAGCCAATTACACTTGCAGAGTTAAAAGTTGTTTGTGAGAAGTACCGTATTTCACTTGATCAGCTTTTGCAACTAGAAAATGAATCTGTATTATTCGACGCACCAGGATTAAATGGTGTGCCAGATGAATTTTCAGATTATTTGAATGCTGTACTCAATCAACTAAAGTATTTTAATTCTTTTACTTCGAGGGATATGCACTATTTGTGTAAAGATTCAACTATTTGGAATTTTTATTTATTTCCTGAAATGGCTGCATTTAAAACTTTCTTTTGGTCAAAAACAATTAATAACAAAGCGGCACTCAGCAATAAGATGTTTTCTTTTGAAGAGTTTCCATATCATGATTGTTTTCTTTTGGGTCAGCAAGTGCTTAAAGAATATAACCAGATACCGAGTGTGGAATTATGGAATTTGGAAAGTATGCATAGTACACTGAATCAAATCGCTTATTACAAAGATGCTGGCAATTTTAAATCTAAACATGATTTAGAGTTGGTTATTAATTCATTTATAAATATGGTTGACCATTTACAGTTGCAAGCAGAAAAAGGTGTAAAGTTTATGCCTGGCGACACCGAAGTATCATATCGGGCATCTATTCAGTTTTTTATTAATGAACTTATTCTTGGCAATAATACAATGGTAATAAATCTTGATGGTAAAAAAATAAGTATGGTTACCTACAGTGTGTTTCACTATTTGTTTACGAAAGACCCTCGCTTTTCTACTAAGGTTATGGCTTCTTTTGATACGTTACTTAACCGATCCACACTTGTAAGTAAAACTGGTGAAAAGGATAGAAACCGCTTTTTTAATACCATTCGAGAAAAAATTAAAGCATTAGGATAAAACCTTCTCATTAATAACCAGTTATCTTTGCAGTCATAATGAATAACAACTTAGTTAAACTTATCGAATGCCCTCGTGATGCTATGCAGGGATGGAAAAATTTTATCCCGACGGAAAGGAAAATTGAATACATTAATTCCTTACTCAGAGTTGGTTTCGATACTATTGATTTCGGCAGCTTCGTTTCGCCAAAAGCGATTCCGCAAATGGCTGATACAGCAGAAGTAATATCCAAAATAGAAATTCCAAATTCCAATACGAAGTTGCTGGCCATTATTGCGAATTACAGAGGAGCAGAAGAGGCAAGTATATTTGATCAGATTAATTATCTCGGGTTTCCTTTTTCAGTTTCAGAAACTTTTCAGCAACGAAACACAAATTCTTCCATCGAGCAATCATTGGAAAGGGTAGAGGAAATTCAGAATTTGTGTGTTAAAACGGGTAAGGAGTTAGTCGTGTATATTTCCATGGGTTTTGGAAATCCTTATGGGGATTTGTATGACGAAGATCTTGTTTTTGAATGGGTAAATAAATTGGTTTCAATGGATATTGGTATTATTTCATTGGCAGATACAGTTGGTGTAGCAACTGCGCAACAGGTTTATGATGTTACAAGTTACTTGCTTGAATCACTACCCGGAACTGAAATAGGTGTTCATTTACATTCAACTCCGGAAAATTGGCAGGAAAAACTGGAAGCTGCCGTTAAAGCCGGTTGTATACGTTTTGATGGTGCTATAATGGGAATTGGAGGTTGCCCTATGGCAGATGATGAGTTAGTCGGTAATATGAATAGTGAATTGATGATTCAATATTTTGAAGAGAAAAACATGTTGCTGGATTTAAATAAAGAAGCTTTGGTTGAAAGTATCCAAATAGCGGAAAGGATTTTTATATAATGGAAATCATTTTTACAAAGAAAGAAGAAGGGCAGCATTTGATCAATTGCAAAAGAGAGGATGGTACAGAAACATGGATGAAGCTTTCCTCTTTTTTTGTGCTTCATGACCTTATGCATTTTGTTTTAGAAAACGAATTTGGGTTTAATTCTGCATTTTATGGAATGATTGAAAGCGGTGTAGCTATTGCTGATTTTGAATTGCCAAAAGAAAGTCGAAAATTCGAATTGACTTCCGAAGCAATACTTGCAGAACATCTGGTAAATTTATTAATGATTGAATGTAGACAGGGAATTTTTGAAAACTTCGAAGAAACATTATTGAAGTCTTTAAAAAACAATCCTAACCTGATTATCCCTGATTTTTTGAATTCTGAAAGGATTGATACGGTAAGAAATAAATTTCATAATCTGGCAGATAAATGGGAAGCACTTGAATCAGAAAATAATTTATTGCTAAAATTTGCAGAATAGAAAATGAAATTTCAATTAGATATAAATATCCAGCAACTGGAAGCTCCAATTAATTACAATCAAAACATATTGTTGATTGGCTCTTGTTTTACTGAACACATTGGTAATGCCCTTGCAGAAGTTAAATTTTCTGTTTTTCAAAATCCTAATGGAATTCTTTTCGGGCCTGAAAGTGTTTGCAAAAGTTTGCTTTCTTATATAGAAAATAAAAAATGCACAAAACAAGATTTATTTCAATTGAATGAAATATGGAATAGCTGGCAACATCATAGCCGCTTTTCCAATATTGATGCGGATAAAGCAGTCAGCATTATAAATGATTCACAGCAACAGGCACATGATTTTTTAAAAAAAGCAGATTGGCTCATCATTACTTTAGGTTCTTCTTTTTCATACAGGTTAACGCATCATGCAAACCTTGCATCAGAATCTATTAGTAACGGTGTAGCTAATTGTCATAGAGCTCCGGCTAACTGGTTTGAGAAAGATATGCTGGCGATTGATGAAACCAGTTCTATGCTGGAAGACTGTTTGAAACAATTGAAGGCATTTAATCCAAATCTGAAATTTATTTTTACTGTAAGTCCGGTACGCCACATCAGAGATGGAGTAGTGGAGAATAACCGAAGCAAAGCAAGGTTGATAGAAGCTGTCCATTTTATCACCACAAAATTTGAATCGGCTTATTATTTTCCAGCTTATGAATTGGTTATTGATGTACTAAGGGATTATCGGTTTTATGATATTGATATGGTACATCCCAATCATGCAGCCACAGAATTTGTATTGGAGAAATTTGCTGACAGTTGTATTGATGAAAAATCAAGAGAGTTGATGCAAGAAGTAAAGAAAATAGTAATTGCCAGAAAGCATAAAGCATTTCAACCGGCAACCAATGCACATCATCATTTTTTAATGGCACATTTTGAAAAGGCAAAAGAATTGCAATTGAAATATCCCTTTTTGAATCTTGGAGAGGAGATTACTTATTTTTCACAAACCTGAATAAAGATGGTTCGTTACTATCATTTATTGATTTTCTTTTATTTGCTTTTCTTATCGCACATATAATTTGCAAGAATGAAGCAGGATAGCTTTACTCTTCTCTTTTCCTCTTTCTCTCTTTTAACCTCTTAGCTCAATGTATTCTGTCTCCTCGTACTTCCAGATTTTTTATTATTTCAGATTCGTAATCTAACCACTCTTTCCATCTTCGGCGAACTTTTCCTTTGTCGACATAAGTTTCAGCTAAGTCGATGAACAAGGTATAATGTCCCGCTTCGCTTTCCATAAACCGCCTATAAAATTTTTGCATATAAGTATCGTTCAGCCCTTCGCTTAATCTTTTGAAACGTTCACAACTTCTGGCTTCTATCAATGCCATCGTTAATAACTGATCAAGCATACGGTCGTTAATATGTCCCCCTTTTCGTTGAAAAATTAATAATGCATTCACATATTCATCTTTCCGCTGCTTACCTAGTTTCAGCTTTCTTTTGTTGATTTCCGCCAAAACCAACCTGAAATGACCCCATTCTTCTGTTACAATTGGAGAAAGTTCTTCCACTAGTTTTTCTCTGTCACTATATTTTTGAATTAGCGAAATGCAGGTATTGGCTGCTTTTTGTTCACACCAGGCATGGTCTGTCAATATCTCGGCAAGCGATATTTCGGCAAGGTTTACCCATCTTGGATCGGTTGGAAGCTGAAGGCCAAGTATGTTTTTTGTGTCCTGAGAAAGTTCCATTGGTCAAAAATATAGCTATAGCCTCAAAACCAATGAAAAAGGAGCGAAATTGGTTCAAAAAAGTGATGAAAAGCTTTTGCTGTTATTCTTATCTGCCTTACCTTTGCCGACTTAATAACAGATGAAAAAACTGGATGAAATTAAAAAATTTAAAAGATGCCTTTAACTAAAGAAAAAAAAGCAGAAGTTATCAAAACTTTTGGAGGTTCTGAAAAGAACACAGGATCCATCGAAGGACAAGTAGCTTTACTGACTGAAAGAATTAGCCAGATTAGCACACACTTACAAGCAAATAAAAAAGATTTCTCTACACACCGCGGATTAATGAAGTTGGTTGGTGAACGTAAAAGTTTGCTGAATTACCTGCAAAAGCATAACCTTACAGGTTACCGTGCTTTGATTGAGAAACTAGGATTAAGAAAGTAACCCCCAATCCGCCAACCGGCGGAGAGTTAGGAAAAGTCTTTTTTCAGCGTTTCTCTTACAATAGTAAAGAACCAAAGAATTATATATGATTATTCCCAACTTCACTCGACGTTGGGAATAACTGTTTTTAGTCTACAATGGTTTTCATTTTTATGCTCTCACAAATTGCTGAATAAAATTACAACAGTACAAGAGTGCGAAGCAAGGAAGCTGATACCTGCCTGCCTGCCGGCAGGGTAGCAAAGACAGAGTGAATATTAAACTTTCTATTTATTCATTAATTAATTTCAATTTTATGTTAACACAACCATTACAATCAAAATTTACCATAAGAGATGGTCATGAAGTGATCATTGAAACAGGCCGTTTGGCCCGCCAGGCAGATGGTTCAGTAACTGTTCGCCAAGGCAATTGTATAATATTAGCAACTGTTGTTGCAAATAAAGAGGCGAGAGAAGGGCAAAGCTTTTTCCCGTTGTCAGTTGACTATCAGGAAAAATTTGCTTCTGCTGGTCGTATTCCGGGATCTTTTTTCAAAAGAGAAGCAAGACTGAATGATTATGAAATTCTTACTTCAAGATTAATTGACAGGGCACTTCGTCCCTTGTTTCCTGAAGATTATTTATGTGATGTACAGGTATTGGTGTCGTTGGTAAGCAGCGACCCCGAAGTAATGCCTGATGCATTAGCTTGTTTGGCGGCATCTGCTGCATTAGCTGTTTCTGATATTCCTATTCAGGAAATTATTTCTGAAGTAAGAGTAGCTAGAGTTGATGGAGAATTTATCATCAACCCTACGAGAACTGAATTATCAAAAGCTGATATCAATTTTATCATTGCTGCTACTGATAAAAATATCATGATGGTGGAGGGTGAAGCAAAAGAATGTTCAGAAGAAGATCTGGTAAAAGTGATCGAATTAGGACATGAAGCTGTTAAGGTGCAAGTAAAAGCACAAGAAGTATTAAGAGACTTAAAAGGCATTACTGCAAAAAGAGATTATGTAAAGCCTGAGCATAATGAAGAAGTAAGAGAAAAAGTTACTGCTTTTGCTAAACAAAAGGTTTACGAGGTTGCAAAAGGAGCTTTAGCAAAACATGATCGTACTGATAAATTGAAAGCAATTGGCGAAGAGCTAATGGAGCATTTGAAAGCTGAATACATTGTAGCTGAAGGAGAAAGCCTTGCTGATAATATTAAAAAATGGGCAAAGATTTATTATAGCGATCTGCAGTATTATGTTGTTCGGGATATGATGTTGAACGATAAAGTTCGTTTGGATGGACGTAAGCTGGATGAGGTTCGTCCATTAAATATGGAAGTGGACATATTGCCATCTCCACATGGTGCAGCATTGTTTACAAGAGGTGAAACACAGTCACTTACAACAGTTACTTTAGGAACTGCATTAGATTCTACTTTGCTTGAAAGTGCTGCCGTTTCTGATTATTCTAAATTCTATTTACATTATAATTTCCCGCCATTCTCAACTGGTGAAGTAAAGATGATGAGAGGTGTTGGCCGTCGTGAAGTTGGTCATGGTAACCTGGCGATGCGTTCATTGAAACAAATGATGCCGGGAGGTGATTTCCCTTACACTGTTCGTATTGTGAGTGATATTCTGGAATCAAACGGTTCGTCATCTATGGCTACAGTTTGTGCAGGTTCATTGGCTTTGATGGATGCAGGTGTTGCAATACCTAAGCATGTATCGGGTGTGGCAATGGGATTGATCAGCAAAGGAGACCAGTTTGCAGTATTGACTGATATCCTTGGAGATGAAGATCATTTAGGAGATATGGACTTTAAAGTAACAGGAACAAGAGATGGTATCTGTGGTGTACAGATGGATATTAAAGTTGACGGACTAAGCATGGATGTAATGCGTAAAGCATTATCACAAGCAAAAGAAGGCCGTTTACATATTCTAGATGCGATGTATGCAACAATTGGTGAAGCAAGAAGTGATGTGAAGCCACATGCACCAAGAATGGTGAAGTTGTTTATTGATAAAGAATTCATCGGTGCGGTAATCGGGCCAGGCGGTAAAGTGATACAGGAAATTCAGAGAGAGACTGGAACAACCATCAATTTGGAAGAGAAAAACAATATGGGTGAGATAGCCATTTTCAGTACAAATAAAGATGGGGTAGAGAAAGCAGTTTCCTGGATCAAAGGAATTGTTGCTGTGCCACAGGTTGGTGATGTATACGAAGCAACAGTAAAATCAATTATGCCTTTCGGTGCTTTTGTTGAGTTCCTTCCTGGTAAGCAAGGGTTGGTTCACATTAGTGAAGTAAGCTGGAAGCGTTTGGAAACATTAGAAGGTATCGTAAGAGAAGGTGATTTGATGAAAGTGAAACTGATTGGTACAGATCCAAAATCTGGCAAATTTAAATTGTCAAGAAAGATCCTGATTCCGAAACCGGATGGGCAGGGTCAACCTCAACAAGAAGAAAATAACTAAGAATAAAAACCCTGAGCAATCGGGGTTTTTAGTTATTAATCAATATTATAATGTTTTTTCAATGCTTTTGAAATCAATTTCTGAGGGTCTATTATTTCACACAAAAGATTTATTTTTACAGTGTGCAAGACCAAAAATCTTTTAAAAATGAATTACAATATATCATTAACTCAGATGAATTTAAGGGCGGAAAAAATCTTATTAAAGCAGCCCAAGCCTACCTTAGAAATGGTGCTGAAGCAAGTACAACGTCTTCGTCAAACGACTCTAAAAGGTCAAACGAAGAAAGGGCACTAACTAAATTTGCAATTGCTGAAAATTTATGGGTAGAGGAGTTGCAACTGGGAAATTATATTACTGAAGGGGCAGAGCAAAAGGTCTTTTTCCCTCTCAATGAACGATTTGTTTACAAGCTTGCTGATGGTATATTTTACAAATTCTGGTTTGATTATTTTAATAATCTTCTTTTACATAATACTTTCTTTCCTTCAACTGCATATGAATTAGTTGGTTTTTTAAAGAAGGATGACAAAATACATGTAGTAATAAAGCAACCCTTTATTGTTTCAACGGAAGCTACAAATCTGGAAAACGTAAAACAGTTTTTACTTGCCAATGGGTTTATTGTTAAAAAGAATAATGATTATTACAACCCATACCTGGGTATAATTTTAGAAGATTTACATGATGAAAATGTTTTAACTAGTGATGGGATATTGTTCTTTGTTGATACAGTTTTTTATATCATGAATGAATTCCATGGCCCAGCCTGATTTTTATCCCAAAGACTTTTATGCCTGACTATATCCAACTAAAATTCCAAAATATCTCATCCGAACAATCTGATGTTTTGTTGGCACAATTAACCACCATCGGGTTTGATGGTTTTCAAGAAGAAGAAAATACTTTAAATGCATTTATCCCTTCAGCCAATTTTGATGAGACATTACTAAAAGAAATTACTTCAAGCAACAATTTATCATATACTCAATCAACAATAGAAGAAACCAACTGGAATGCTGTTTGGGAATCTAATTTTGACCCGGTTGTTGTTGAAGATTTTGTTGCTATCAGAGCAGATTTTCATGAGCCCATAAAAGAAGTGGAGTATGAAATTGTAATCACCCCAAAAATGAGTTTTGGAACTGGTCATCATGCCACAACATTCATGATGATTCAGCAGATGCAGGGAATTGATTTTAAAGACAAAGTTGTTTTTGATTTTGGCACAGGCACAGGAGTGTTGGCAATACTTGCTGAAAAGCTGGGAGCAAAAAATGCTTTTGCAGTTGATATTGATGAATGGAGTATTGAGAATGCAAAGGAAAATTTTGAAAAAAACAAATGTATCAAAATTGATTTACAAAAAGCCGATGATGCCGGCAGCGGAAATCAATATGATGTTATTCTTGCCAATATAAATAAGAATGTGATTCTCGATAATATGTCAAGTCTTTCCGAGCAATTATTACCCTATGGTATTTTATTGTTAAGTGGCTTATTGGTTGAAGATGAAACCGATATTGTAAAAGCGGCCGCAAAATTCCAATTAAAGGTGGTAATAAAAACGGAGCGAAACAACTGGATTGCCTTAAAGTTCACATATTAACACCAATTGAGCTGTTCATTATATTAATGTTACCACAACTCTATTTTTCTTATTTTTGTAGTTCCCTCATAAGGGTATTATGAACGAAATTTTATTAATTATTCTGGCTTATCTTATTGGTAGCATTCCTTCATCAGTATGGGTGAGTAAGCATTTTTTCGACATAGACATCCGTGACTATGGCAGTGGAAATGCAGGTGCTACCAATACTTATAGGGTGCTTGGCCCCAAGTGGGGAACCATTGTGATGATAGCAGATATGGTAAAAGGAGTTGTTGCCGTCAAGCTTGCATTACTTCTTCCTGAATATGCAGGTAGCGAAGTCAATTTGCAAAATTTACAAACACTATTAGGTCTTGCCGCTGTTATTGGTCATATATTTCCAATATGGGCTGATTTCAGGGGCGGAAAAGGTGTTGCTACATTATTTGGCTTAGTATTGGGAATCTCCCCCTGGACAGCGATTAGTTGTGTCGGTATTTTTGCATTGGTGCTTTATCTTACCCGGTTTGTTTCATTAAGTTCAATTTTGGCCAGTATTGCCTTTCCTGTTTTTATCCTTGTTATATTCAATGTAGACAATCCGGCTTACCGTGTTTTTGCCATTGCGGTAGCATTAATGGTATTATTGACACACCAAAAAAATATTGGCCGGTTATTAAGAGGCAATGAAAGCAAAGTGCCTATTTTAAAGAACAGAGACCGGCGAAAACAACGTCGCCGTGATGCTTCTGCTATTCAACAAGATTAAGAAAACAAAATATCTTACCTTAAAGCATAATTTTTTTTTCCATTCTGCCAACTTGGTATAAAGATTGAACATCTATAATAAAATTGATTATTATGATAAAAAAAATAACCACATTATTTATCGCTTGTGCTTTTTTAGTTGCTTGTTCTAAAAATGCATTGACAGGTAAAAGCCAACTTACATTGCTACCTGAAACAGAATTGCAGACTATGGCAATTGGGGAATATCAGCAATTTCTTTCCAGCAATAGAGTAGTTGCTTCTTCTAACAACAAAGATGCTGAGATGGTAAAAAGGGTAGGAAACCGGATCGTTAAAGCCGTAGAACAATATTATGCTCAGAATGGGATATCTGAAAAATTGGCCGGCTTTAAGTGGGAAGTAAATCTTGTTGACGACAAAGCCGCTAATGCCTGGTGCATGCCTGGAGGTAAGATTGTTGTTTATACTGGCATTCTTCCAATTACGCAGAATGAGGCTGCTCTTGCAGCTGTAATGGGACATGAGGTTTCTCATGCATTATTACAACACGGTAATCAGCGGATGAGTCAGGGATTATTGCAACAATTAGGCGGTGTAGCACTTCAAGTTGCTGTGGCCAACAAACCTGCAGAAACTCAGAATCTGTTTTTGGGAGCTTATGGGGCAGGAACTCAATTAGGCGTTTTATTACCATTTTCCAGAAACCATGAATTGGAAGCCGACCGTTATGGTTTGATATGGACAGCAATGGCTGGTTATAATCCTGAAGAAGCTATTTATTTATGGGAAAGGATGGAACAAGCTTCGAATGGGCAGAAACCACCTGAATTTTTAAGCACTCACCCTTCAGAAGGACGTAGAATTGAGCAAATCAAAAAATATCTTCCTGAGGCAATGAAATATTATAAACCAGTTAGAAAATAGTAGAGTTATTTCTACAAAATCCCGCTTTGGCAACTGTCAGACGGGATTTTTGTTTTTAGAATGATTCAACTAAGAGAAAAAATGACTACCTTTGCAGTCCCTTCATTGAAAACTCTGTTGATTTTTCACATCGGAAAATCAGCTGGAACCTTAAAAATTTCTACCTAGTATGTTACAAACCGTTTGTGAAAAGTTACAACTGGCAGATGAAAAGAATTTATTAATTCAGGGTTTGCCTTCTTCCATCGAGAAACAATTTAGTAAACTGTCGTTTGCCAAAAACATGACTCCGCTTTTAAGAAGCAGAAAGCTTGATTTTGCATTGGTATTCGCTGTAAGCGAAAATCAGTTGAATGGCATTTTGAAAGATGTTATGCCCTCGCTAAGAGATGGTTCAAAATTCTGGGTGGCTTATCCCAAAACTACCTCCAAAATTGTTACCAACCTGAATCGTGAAAGTAGCTGGACCCGTTTAACCGGAGAAGGCTATGGAAGCATTGAAAGGGTGGAATTAGATCATGTTTGGAGTGCCATGCGTTTTGAAAAAGGCGACTTGCAAAGAGGGGAAGAAGTTCCTCATGCAAGAAAAAGGGAAACGGCTGCGTTGGCTGGATAATAGCTGGTTATAGGTTAAAAGTATTTAGGTTTGTTGTGAAAGCAACAAACCTTTTTTTATGCCCTTTTTAAATGTAGAAATTAAAGCCCGGTGTAGCGATGCATCTTTTATCCGAAATTATCTTGAATCTAAAAATTCAGATTTTAAAGGAGTGGATAAACAGATAGACACTTATTTTAATGTGCAGAATGGAAGACTGAAATTAAGAGAAGGAAATATTGAGAACAACCTGATTTATTATAAAAGAGATGATAACGCAGGACCCAAGAACTCTCACTTTAAACTGGTGAAAGTAGAAGATGCAGCTGGGTTGAAGGAAGCATTAACTGATGCAATCGGAGTAAAAGTAATTGTGATAAAAAGCAGAGAGATTTATTATATCGAAAATGTAAAGTTTCATTTAGATGAAGTGCAGGGACTTGGTGCATTTGTAGAAATAGAAGCTGGAAATATATTGGCCAATTTATCCCAAGTGCAATTAAAAAAGCAATGTGATTATTACATAGAGGAATTTGGTATAAAAAAAGAAGACATGATTAGTAATTCTTACAGTGATATGATGCTGGATAAAGCATGATTATTTTAAAATAACAGCACCCATTTTTTTAGAAAGTTCGATCTCCATTTTTTTTAAATGCTCATGGGTTTGATGTAGCACAACGGATTCTTCTTCGGTATGTGGTTTTTCCAGATCCAATTGATTCTCCAGCAACATTCTTTTAACCTTTCTCAATTTTAAATAATTTACTGCAGATTCAACACCTTCATTACTTTTATCTTCGCCCATTTTAAGAAATCCCATCAATTGGGTTTCGTTTTCTCTGGCTAATGTCTTTATGAAATCATCATACGATTGTTTAAACAAACTTTTTTGATAACCAGTAGACTGACTGAATTCCTTTTTCCAATGATCACTTTCTTCAAAAGGAAAATTTAAAAGGGAAACAGTCAAAGCACTCATTTTCGGATCAGCATGATAAACAAAATAATTTCTGTTTACCAATTCTGGATTTCGTAACAATTCATCTTTAAATACTCTTATCAATTGAAGAACTTCTTTATTGTCAATCAGGCTTTCATCAACCATCTCATCAAAAATAAATTCTGCTACCAGCCTTTCTTCATCCCATTTGTTTTTCCCATATTCTAAGAGCATCCGGGCTACTTCTCTTTCCTGTAAATCATCCTTAAATAATAAATTGAATGTAGCATCATCATATCCAGATTCTTCGGCTCTTTTAGCATTTTCTTCAAGTTGCTTGGCTTCTTCATACGGTTGCTTTCTTTCCTGCACAGTGATCTTATCCCTGATAAATTTATTAACCAGTGCATGTAATCCGCTTTCTTCTATTTTAAGAATTTCTGAACATTGCTTGATGTAATCCTGTTGCTTAGTAAAATCTTCAACCTTGTTAATTTTGGAAATGGTTTCTGCCATCCGGTTCACCACTTCTGATTTCTTTACAGAATCATTACCAGCATCTTTCAAGGCAACTTCCAACTGAAAAAGAATAAAATCTTTTTTATTTCGTTGAATAAATTCAGTAAAGGCTGATGCACCAACTTTATTTACATAGCTATCTGGGTCTTCTTTGTCTGGAATTAATACAAGTTTGACATTCAAGCCTTCTTCCAAAGCAAGATCAAGACCTCTTAGTGCAGCCTTTACACCGGCAGCATCTCCATCATAAATTATTGTAAGGTTATTGCTATACTTTCTAATCAGTCGAAGCTGATCAGGAGTTAATGAAGTTCCTCCAGAAGCAACTACATTTTCTATTCCTGCCTGGTGAAGTGAAACTACATCTGTATAACCTTCAACCAGTAAACATTCATCAACTTTATCAATAGCTTGCCGGGCAAAATAAGAGCCGTACAATATTTTACTTTTTACATAAATTTCATTTTCAGGAGTATTAATATACTTCGGAGCTTTATCATTACTTTTTAATATCCTGGCTCCGAATCCTAAAACCTTACCACTATGATTATGAATGGGAAAAATTACTCTGCCACGATAGTTATCCATCAACTGGTCATTACGATTAGCAACTAACCCGGTTTTTAAAAGTAACTCAGGATTATATTGTTTGGCAAGTGCTTCTTTGGTGAAGGCCCGCCCGGCCTCACCGTTTGGACGGGCATCTCTTTGTTCTGGCGAATAACCAAGCTGAAATTTTTTGATAATATCTTCTCGGAAACCTCTTTCTTTAAAATAAGCCAAACCTATATCCTGGCCTTCATCTGTTTCAAATAATTGCGTAGAAAAGAATTGCTGTGCAAAAGCATTGATGATAAAAAGGCTGTCAGCTGCTAATTGTGTTTGTTTTTGTTCGTCGGTTTGAAAAGTTTCCTCAACCTCTATTCCGTATTTATTTGCCAGCCATTTCAATGCTTCTACATAACTGTATTTTTCATGCTCCATAATGAAGCTGATCGTATTGCCGCTACGGCCGCAACCAAAACATTTATATAATTCCTTACTTGGTGAAACGGTAAATGAAGGCGACTTTTCGTTATGAAAAGGGCAAAGACCAAGATAATTACTACCTCTTTTTTTGAGCTTCACAAAGCCACCAATCGTGTCGATAATATCGAGCCGGCCAAGTATTTGTTGTATGGTTGTTTGTGAGATCAAGTTTTATATGTTGACGGAGCGGCAAGTTATTGAAATGTAAGTGAATTTATCTTCAATATTCAGGATATAAAGACAATAAATAACACAAACATTTAGTTACTTGGTTGACTCTATATATTGAATATCTCCTTAAAATTCAAAATATTAGGCTTCAATATTCTAATTCCTCTCCATAAAATCAATTAGTTTCTAAAAATTCCAACCTTTGAATCTTGTTGAAAAAAATATGGCTTACTTTATTTGCTTTTCCCGTTTTCTTTCTTAATTTACTTGCTTAGAATTAAAGCCCAGTTTTCGAATCCCCACCCCCGGAAAAATTTTAGTAAATCTATTTTTAATTTGTTTGCTTTTGGCAGGCACTAAAATTTAATACAATGGTTCAGGTAGACATTTCACAGCTTTCCGGAGAATGCAGCGTTTGGAGAGAAACACTTCGTCAATATCGGGAAGAACTTAACAAGGATGAAGCAAAACTCCGGGAAATAGCAGGAAAACCACTTTCCAAAGAAAAACTTCAGGACGTAGAACATCTCCACAACCAATTCCACATTCAGCTGATTAACATTCATGATCTAAAACAGTCAATCAAAGTGCATGATCGTAAAATAAACTTTGAAAAAGTTGCATTTAATGGTCATGCAAATGAAGACAGTTATGCCCGGCACGAAAGCCTCAATGAAGAATACAAGGGTATGCAACAAACATTGGAAAATTTACATAGCGAATTCAAAGATTTTTTAAAAAATACTTAGTACAGTTTTCTTTTTGTGTATTTCAAAACAGCGTCAGAAATAATTAATTTCTGTGTGTAAATAGGCATTGTCTTTTTCTTACCCATTGGATTCAAAAGACGATTCAATTTTTAACACTTAAATAGATTGCTATGCCGGAATTTGATACTTCACATGTAAAAAACATAGTCTTGCTTGGCCATGCCGGCACTGGTAAAACTACATTAGCGGAATGTATGCTATTCGAAGCTGGTTTAATAAACCGGCGGGGTACTATAGCCGAAAGAAATACAACTGGTGATTACCATGAACTTGAACAGGAAAGAGGTAATTCCATTTTCAGTAAACTACTACATACAAAATGGCGGGGCTACAAAATAAACATACTGGATACTCCAGGATATGATGATTTTGTGGGTGAAGTTATTTCAGCCTTGCGGGTAGCTGATACCGGCGTTATGCTGTTGAATGCGATGATGGGAGTGGAAGTAGGTGCAGACATTATTTGGGATTACACCGAGAAGTTTAAAACACCAATGATATTTGCTGTTAATAAATTGGATGATGATAACGCAGACTTTGATAGAACTGTAAAAGAAGCAAAAGCACATTTCGGAAATAAAGTAGTTATGGTGCAGTATCCGCATCAGACAGGTGTTGGATTCCATGAGATCATTGATGTGCTGCGTATGTCAATGTATAAGTTTAAGGATGGCGGCGGAAAACCTGAAAAAATGCCAATCCCGGATGATGAAAAGGCAAAAGCAGATGAATTACATAAAGAATTAATTGAAGCGATTGCCAGCAATGATGAGACGCTGATGGAAAAGTATTTTGAGAAAGGTGAGTTAAACGAAGATGAAATGAAGGAAGGATTGAAAAAAGCAATGA
Source organism: Chitinophagaceae bacterium (assembly GCA_039927535.1). GTDB lineage: Bacteria > Bacteroidota > Bacteroidia > Chitinophagales > Chitinophagaceae > JJ008. The sequence goes on from JBDSUW010000086.1 coordinate 16,447, forward strand.
TTAATCATGATCTGTTTCCTTTATTTTGTTTGTCTGCAGAAAGAAATATGGGTAGTGGGAGG
>JBDSUW010000087.1:0-1801 GCA_039927535.1 Chitinophagaceae bacterium
CATAGCATTGATCGCTGGCGATGCAATTTCCGGCGAAGCAAATATGGGAACTCTTCGGCTCATGCTTACAAAACCGGTGAGCCGCGTAGAAGTTGTTATGGCAAAATTCTTCGCCTCAGTGATCTTCACAATAATGCTGCTGGTATGGATGGCCGTTACTGCACTATTTTTAAGTATGCTCATATTTGGTGTGGATGATATGCTGATCTTCAGGTCAAAGGGAGACATATCGCAAATACTCCAGATCACAAAAGACGATGTAATGTGGCGGTACTTTGCCGCATTCGGTTATGCAGCTGTAGCCCTTACAGTTATTGCTTCGCTTGCTTTATTGCTTTCGGTTTTTGCGGACAATTCTATTGGTCCCATAATAGCCACAGTTTGTATTGTGATCGTATCTACAATTATATCAAATATTAATGTTCCAATCATAGATAAATATGCCAAACCTTATTTGTTCACTTCTTACCTGGTGGGCTGGAAAGGATTTTTTTACATCAATACTACGGAAGACGGTGAAACTTTAAAAGGAACGATGGAGAACTGGCCGGCAGTGCGAAATAGCCTTTTCAGCCTGCTGGCATATATCGCGGTGTTTTTATCCGCGGCGGTAATTGCATTCAAAAGGAAAGATATTTTATCGTGATCAATACAGAACCCTTACACGTGAACAGCAAGTTGTATACCGGAGAAAACACCGATCATAACCGGGAAGAATAAAACACCAAAAATGAAAAAAATACTTTTTAATATAACACTGATTCTTTTATTATCCTGCGTTGGTTCATACGCCCAGGATGCAGAAGCTTTGCTGCAAAATGTAAAACAAAAAATAGATAAGGTAAACAACTATGAAGCAACCGGAAGAATGAAAACCAATGTGGCATTTTTGAAAGTTCCTGTTGCAACGGTAAAAATATATTTTAAAAAACCGAACAGGTTGAAAGTGAAAAGTGAAAAAGGTATTTCTTTTATTCCGAGAGGAGCGGTGAACTTAAATATGTCTGGAATAATCGGCGACAACAAGTTCACTATACTTGATGCAGGTGCAGATAAAATTGGAAATATTCCTGTACGGGTATTGAAATTGCTCCCACTCGATGATAACAGTGATATTGTTTTAAGCACGTTATATATTGACGAAGCAACCAAACTCATCCAAAAAGCAAAAACTACCACCAAAGAAAATGGAACATATGAACTGGAGTTTAGCTACGGAAAATATGCAGAATACAGTCTGCCGGACAAGATCATTTTCTCCTTTAATACACGCGACTATAAACTGCCGAAAGGAGTTACGTTTGATTTTGATGATGGCAGCCAGCAAAAAAAGCCTAAAGAAGATTTAAAAAACAAAAAGGGCCGGGCGGAAATTACTTTTAGTTCGTATCAGATCAACAAAGGTGTTTTGGATGCCGTGTTTAACAATTAATCTTCGGTGATCTTTTCGTCAACAGCATTGGCGATAACAACTGAGCCCATTTTCTTAAGCGGATTTTTGTATTGGCTGGCATACTCCCGCCTGTTGTTCAGGATATCAATGCATTTATAAATTGCTTCCCTGAACGAAGATTCGTCTGCAATATTTTTACCTGCAATATCGAAAGCCACACCATGGTCAGGCGAAGTTCTTACAGCACTAAGGCCTGCGGTGTAGTTTACTCCCTCTCCAAGAGCAAGTGATTTAAAAGGGATTAAACCCTGGTCGTGGTAGAGCGCTAAAACTGCGTCAAATTTTTCATACTGCCCTCTTGCAAAAAAAGCATCTGCACTGTACGGCCCAAAACAAAACACATCTTTA
>JBDSUW010000088.1:0-15853 GCA_039927535.1 Chitinophagaceae bacterium
AAGATTTGATAGCTTTTAATGAAAAAATGCTGGAAGAGATAGCCGAAGGGCAGCATGAAAAAGTTAAAACTAATTCCCTGTAAAGACAAAACAAAAAGTGGGAGAAAAACAAAGGGAACCATACTAAACCCGTTGTTCAACCCACTTTTTTGTTTAAAACATACATTTCTATTCGAATTTTTATAAAGGTTGGATGAATGAAATGTAACATATTCCGAAAAATTTCAACTCTAATAAAAACAATAAACTATAAAATTTAATAGGCATTATTCTCCTGTTTCATAATGAGGAGCATCTACCGGCTTGGATTGGGGTGACCCTTTTTGACGAAGAAATATAGAAAGTAGTACAATTGCAAATATGGAGAGAAATTCGCTTTGCCAATTTTGAAAAGACTCAAACCAAAAACGGCTGCCTTTAATAAAATGAGTTAAAGATTTAGCAGGTAATCCTTTAGCTACAAGTTCTTCATTCTCATTTCGAAGGCTGCCGTATAAATGCATAAGAAAAGAAAGAATAAAGAAAAGAAATAAAACAATACTAAGTGAATGTTTGTAAATCTTTAATATAAATCCTCCATGCCTTACGGACCAGGGAGCATCTTTTCTAAGAGGATTGGGCTCCCTGTCCACCTCTTCTTTTTTTCCTAGTTCTTTGGATTCTGAAGATCCCTTTTGATATAAGAAGATAGTGAACACTACAAACAAAGCCATTTGAAGAAATTCGCTTTCCCAATTTTCAAAAGTTGCCTGAATAAAATGGCCGCTAGAAAAATAATCTACAGCTTCTATTGGGGATCTTCCCTCATTTTGCCGTTCGTTATTTTATTCTGAGAGGCCGGAGAAAAATTGTCCCGCAAAGGCAAGCACAAAAAAAATAAAGAATACAATGGATAAGCTATTTTGAAAAATTTTCTTTTTCATTCAGTATGGGTTAATAAAAAAATTCAAAGATTTTGTTATCCACCGATTTCTTTTTGAAGTAAATTTCTTATAAAAGATTTCCATTGCATATTGGAAAGTACTGCTATTGCACTTCCAGCAATTATAGCATTACGAATTTTGTCCGTAAAATTTCCCGTTTTATCATTCGTTCTTTCATTGCGGCCGTGATAAAATGCTTTTACTTTTGTGCCTGTTCGTTGAATGATAAAAGTAGAGCTTGCACCTTCTTTAAAAAAATGTGCCACACCTTCAGCTAACTTATCGGGATTGGCTGAAACCATTAATTTAATTCCAAAATTTTGTTCATCCTCTTGCTCCGTTCCTGTTTCATAAATAGCATCGACTTTTACCCAATCAAAATTATCGCCCACCGAAGAAGAAGGACCGGGTATATCAATACGCAGATAATCACCTCTTTTGGCAAGTCGTTCAGTTGAGTGATTCTCAGCAATTGAAGCCAGTTCAAAAGAAGCACTTAAAGACCCGCCTAATTGATGCCATACAGGAGGATTTAAAAGTCTGGTAGTTGCTCTTTTAAAAGTTTTGCATGCATCTTCAATTGTATTTTCCGTTATACTATCTTCTAAATCCAACGCTTTTCCGGTTATATTTTCCGGAATTATGCAACTGATATCAGTAGTGGTTTTCAATTTTTCTAATTTTTTATTATTTTGAAGATTACACAATCTCTTACGATAAAATAACTTTTCCCCTAGGTGGCAATCTCATAAAACTTTACTTTTTGTGCTGCGCAAATAATAGCCGCAACTCTTGTAATCTATTCGTCATCAGTTTTCCAATAAAATAAATTAACCTTCTTTATGAGTCCTTTGATTGCCTCAATTTTTTTGCCTCGGGATTTTCCAAAATCCTCAAAAACTTCTTTGAAATTGATTTTCATGCTCCTCACACTGAGTAAGATGTTCCTCAATAGCATTTTTTGTATTCTGTACTACTAGGTTTTTTTCATTTTAGGCAATGCTTTTATACAATGATCTTCAGCGCATAAAGCGTCTATTATTAAATCAGAAAAAATTTTTCAAGCTGGGATATTACACTGAACTGCTCCGTTGTTTTTCAGTTAATTTGGCGTAGTTGCTTTCTTGCATGGTTAATAAAATTCTATATTTTTAAAGATTGAAACTGTACAGATAAGTTTTCAAATATTATGCCAGTAGAACTGGGAATATTTATAGTAATAATTTAAAATCTTTGCATTTTATATTACTCATTTATACTAAAGGTTTCAGTTTTCAGGCATAGTTTTTTATACTAATACAAACTATGGATTAATATATAAAATATTTAAATTATGAAAGCAATCTGGACGGGTTCAATTGGCTTTGGCCTGGTTAACATCCCTATAAAAATGTACACAGCTGTGGAAGCAAGTACCCTTGATTTGGATATGCTGGATAAAAAAGATCATGCTAATATTAAATTCAAACGGGTAAATGAAACGACGGGCAAGGAGGTGGCATGGGAGAACATTGTAAGAGGTTATTTACTCAATGAAAAGTATGTGGTGCTGGATAAAGAAGATTTTGAGAAAGCCAGCCCTGAAAAAACCAAGCATATTGAAATTACCCAGTTTACTGAAGAGAAAGAAATTGACAGCAGTTATTTTGAGCAACCTTATTTTCTGGAACCTGAAAAAACAGGGATCAGAGCTTACGCCTTATTAAGAGATGCTTTGAAAAAATCCGGGAAGGCCGGTGTTGGACTTTTTGTAATGCATAACCGGGAACATGCCTGCATCATTAAAGTGCAGGACAACGTTCTACTATTAATCCGCATCCGGTTTTCACAGGAATTACGATCGCCAAAAGAATTAAAAATTCCCGCAACAAAAAGCAAGCCTGCAGAAGTAAAAATGGCACTGAACCTGATTGAACAACTTACTACCCCTTTTGATATTTCAAAATTTAAAGACGAGTATTCCAATAAATTATTAAAAATAATCAAGGCTAAATCGAAAGGCAAAGCCACTCCATTTAAGCCAATGAAGGTGGTGCATTCCAAAACAAAGGATCTGATGGAACAATTAAAAGCCAGTTTAGCCACCGGTGGTAAAAGAAAAGCTTCATGAGTTTAGCGGTGTATAATAAAAAGAGAAATTTTAAACTAACCGATGAACCGGCTGGCAAAAAAATGATTGCAGGTAGAATGCGATTTGTAGTGCAACGGCACCAGGCTTCTCATCTCCATTACGATTTCCGGTTAGAACTCGGCGGCGTTTTAAAAAGCTGGGCAGTGCCCAAAGGACCTTCCATGAATCCTGCACAAAAAAGATTAGCTGTAATGGTGGAAGATCATCCTGTAAGTTATATTGATTTTAAAGGAACAATTCCCAAAGGAAATTATGGAGCAGGCACAGTGGAAATTTGGGACAATGGAAAATTTGCACCGGTAAACAGTGAGCATAAAAAAATAACAGACAAGCAAGCCTTACAGCAACTTAAAAAAGGAGAATTAAAATTTAGCCTTTCGGGGAAAAAATTGAAAGGTGAATTTGTATTAGTACGGTTAAAGAATGATGAAAAAAACTGGTTGTTAATTAAGCACAAGGATTCAGCAGCTGTAAGTACAATGTATGATGCTGAAAATAGCGATAAAGGAAAAACAAGATCGGTTGCTTCAATCCGGCATGGCAGGGCAAAAAAGTTGAAAAATTTTATAAAGCCAATGCTGGCTTCACCCTCCAGTATTCCATTTAATGATACCAATTGGATTTTTGAAATTAAATGGGATGGTTACCGTGGTATTACAGAAATCAATGATAACAGTGTAAAGTTTTATTCAAGAAACGGTATTGATTTCAGCGAAAGGTTTCCGGTAATTTATACTGCGCTGCAAAAAATAAAACATAATTGTATACTCGATGGTGAAATTGTTTTATTAAATAATAAAAACCTCCCCGATTTTCAACGCCTTCAGAATTATGAAAACAATCTTGATCTTCCTTTAATTTATTATGTGTTTGATTTGTTGCAACTGGATGGAAAAAATATGGAACAACTTTCCCTTATAGACCGTAAATCAATATTAAAAAAATTACTGAAAAAAAATAAAATTATTCATTATTGTGACCATGTGGAAACTGACGGAGTGGAATTTTTGAAGCAGGTAAAAGAAAAAGGCCTGGAAGGTATTATAGCCAAGCACAAGGAAGGTGAATATATAAGAGGGCAGCGAAGTAAGCAGTGGCTGAAATTAAAAAACATACAAAGCACCGAAGTGGTGATAGCAGGCTACACGGCGCCGAAAGGACAACGCAATCATTTTGGCTCATTGGTTCTGGCTAATAAAAAGGGGAATGACTGGATTTATAGGGGTCATGCAGGTACAGGCTTTTCGGGAAAAACTCTCGAAGCATTAAAGAAAATAATGAAACCGCTTGAAACCGATCAGTCTCCTTTTAAAGAAAAAGTTCCAGTGAATGGTGAAGTAACATGGCTGCAACCTAAACTGGTTGCTGATATTGCATATACAGAAATGACAACCGATAAGGTTTTCCGGCATCCGGTTTTTTTAAGATTGCGTGATGATAAGAAAATGAAAAACCTGCACGAAGAAATTATTAAAGAAACAACACCGATTCAAAATAACGAAACAATAAAAGTGGGCAGGCATTCAGTTAATCTCACCAACCGTCAAAAAATATTCTGGCCGGAAGAAGGTTATACCAAAGGTGATGTGATGGATTATTATGAAAAAATATATCGCACTATTTTGCCGCATCTAAAAAACAGGCCTTTATCTTTAAAACGAAATCCGAATGGGATTAGAGATGAAGGATTCTATCACAAAGATGCTGGAGAAAAAGCACCAGAGTATGTAAAAGTTTTTAAAACAGAAAGTGAAAGTAGCAACAAAGTGATTGATTATATAGTTTGTAATAATAAAGCAACCTTACTTTATCTTGCAAATCTCGGGTGTATTGAAATGAATCCATGGAACAGCACTATCCAGCAACCCGGCAATCCTACATGGATGGTTATTGATATTGATCCGGCTGAAAAAAATACATTTCAACAGGTCGTTGACACAGCGCTGGCTACTAAAGAGATCCTGGACAAAGCCGGTGTAAAGAGTTATTGTAAAACATCCGGTGCTTCTGGTTTGCATGTATATGTTCCCATGAAAAATAAATATGATTTTACAACAGTTAAAGATTTTGCACACATCATTGCCAGTATGGTAACAGAACTGTTGCCGGGTTATACAACACTGGAACGATCACTAAAGAAAAGAGGCAATAATATTTATGTAGATTATTTGCAAAACCGATCGGGTCAAACGCTGGCCTCAGCCTATAGCATTCGTCCTGTTCCGGGTGCAACGGTTTCTGCACCCCTGGAATGGAAGGAAGTAAATAAATCCTTAACTCCGTCTGATTTTACGATAGTAAATATATTTGATCGTATTAAAAAGAAAGGTGATTTATTTAGTGCTGTGCTAACCGGCACCACCAATATTGAAAAAGCCCTTGCCCGCCTATAGCATTTCCAGCTACTGACTCAATCTTTTTAAGTCGTTTGTTTGCTCCTTTTTTTTGAATCCCCGTTTTGTATGTAAGATTGTGTAAAAACTTCCTCATTTCTACTGAATTTAAAGCCTGATTTTTTTGGTACATAAATTTCTATTATATACTTAGATAATCTAAAACTCAGGGTATGAAAACAAAAAGTCAGCTCCATTTTATTTCCGCTAAAATAGCAGCATTAGAAACTGCCATATTGAATTGCCATAGCAATTGTTTATTAAAGTTTCCAACATGTCTTGCTAAAACGCATTATGTAGATGAAGCAGGATGTGTTTGGATAACAGTAAAAAAACCACTTCAATACCTAAATGAATTTGACAAAAGTTTTCATGTGGGGCTGAATTATTATAAAAAAGGATCTCCGTTTTATCTTAATGTTTTCGGTATAGCAAGATTGTTTGCAGATTCCGAGGAATGTAATCAAATTCCAACAGCGCTACATCATTTAAAAGAGAAAGATGACATTTTTTTATCAGTGCGAATTATAGAAGCAAATTATTCCGAGCAACCTCCTTCAAAAATCAAGGGTACGCTTCAACGCTGGATGCAATCTTTATCGAATATATTTTCAAGTGATAATGATTATTATTACCATATAAATATGGGAGATGAAAAAAATTATGCTTGAAATAATAGTAGTTAATTATTTTACTATTACGCCTCTTTTATATTTATGAATTAGTTTCTTCAATATTCCCGGAAATTTCGGCGTGTACTTGATTTTCATCAAACAACACCAGTAGCAATTTTTCTAACATAATAATATATTGCTCTACTTTTCCATGTTGTGTTTCAATATTGATATATCGTTTGCCTTTCTCTCCGCAATAAACACTTAAAGAGCCATCTCTTTTTACTTTTTCATTATCCTGCCAGATACTATTGAAACCAAAATCTGCCATACGCTGATAAAGCAAACTGTCTGTTGTAAATGCGATATCATCAACATCCTGTGTACTGTCTTTATAAACAGCCTTTGCGTCATTCTTTCTAATGCCATCCGGTAAATAATTTCTTACGGAAAAAGCCTCTTCGGTATTATTATGCAATGCAATAATACATTTAGTACTATCCGGGAAAAGTTGTAATAGTTGTTTTGCAAATTTTTCAACTTCATCCATTGCTTCACGGGTTAGTTTTCTGTTCTCTCTTAATGTCTGTTCTATGCCAATGCGGGAGAAGATACGGTTAGGATCAAATCCAAAGATTACTCCATTTAAACGAAACTTGATTACACGTTGACCATTGTTTTCAATTTTGATAAGAGTGCCGCCTGTTTCTTCTAAAACAGATTTGGCAGCAGTAAATGAGCTTGTTTCGTTTGAATGTAGATTTATGCAAACAAAATTTTTCACATCCCCATACTGAAATATTTTTACTGCAATAGTTCTTTCGCCTATTTTATGAAAAACTGTTTTTTCAGCTGGAACAAATAGTGCTTTGCTGATAATTAAAGGGTCGCCGGATTGTGCAATAATAATTTTACAAAACAGGCAAATGAAAATGGTGGTTGCTAATTTTTTCAATATCTGTGATTTCGATAAAGATAATCCAGTGGGAAAAGTATGGTATACCCGGAAAACGGTATTTTATCCAATTTATTGGAGATGATTTAAGAAAGCTCTTCCTTCATCTTTTGCATGAGTTTCTTTTCAATCATTAGTTGAGCGAGATGAATCATATTCATAAAGGCCTTACTGCCAGAAATGCCATGGCCGATTATAACGGGTTTGGCTACACCCAAAACTGGAGTACCTCCATAATTTTCAAAATTGAACCGTTCAAAATAAGCTTCCGATACTTTTTTCTGATTGCTGATCTCGTACAATGACTCAGCTAATTTCAAAATGATATTACCAGTAAATCCTTCGCATACCATTACATCTGCCTTATCCAGCAATACATCACGGCCTTCAATATTGCCAATAAAATTGATATGCTTATTTTCTTTTAATAAAGGATAAGTGGCTTGAGCCAGTAGATTACCTTTTCCTTCTTCTTCGCCAACATTTATCAATCCTACTCTTGGATTTTCTATTCCAAGTATATGTTTGGCATAAACAGTTCCCATGATGGCAAACTGGTTAAGTTGTTCAGGCTTGCAATCTGCATTTAATCCTACATCAAGCAATAATCCAGTTCCACCTTCTGCTTTTGGGATGATGCTGGAAATAGTTGGTCTGATAACACCTTCCAACGCTTTTATACTGAATAACGCACCAACAAGCATGGCTCCGGTATTGCCAGCACTGATAAAAGCATCCATTTTGCCGGAGGCTAATAAATGAAAACCGATTGCAATAGAGGATTGTTGTTTTTCTTTTAATGCTTTGGTAGGATGTTCATGCATTCCTATTATCTGCTTTGCATGAACGACTGTAATATTTTCTATAGAAGTATTATGTTCTGTAAGAAGCTTTTCAATTTGTTCGGTATCGCCAATTAAGGTCAATTTAGCCGGAATGTTATGACCAGACAAATAAAGCTGCACACCCTTTACTGCTTCGAGTGGGGCAAAATCTCCACCCATCATATCGATTCCTATATTCATCGCCTTAGTTGTGTTGATTAGTTACTAAACAAGCGAAAACAACTGCCTGCTCGCCTTCGAAAAGTTTCTGCGGAGCAATGTCGGTATACAAGTTCCAAATTTTAAAGTTCAATATACTCAAATGCCCGCATTTAAATGCGGGCAGTATAGAATTAAAAAAATTGCTTATAAGGCAGTATTATTGTGCTTTTAAAGGCGCTTTTTCTGCAACAACTTTGCCTTTGTAAAACAACTTTCCTTCGCTTACATGTGCACGGTGACGTACATGGATTTCTCCAGTTGTACTATCAGTGGTTAATGTAGCAGCAGTTGCTTTATAATGCGTTCTGCGTTTTGCACTTCTTTGCTGACTATGTCGGCGTTTGGGATTTGGCATGACCTAACTTATTAAATAATAAAAATATTTTCGGCCTTTTGTCAACTGCTTGTCCCGAATTTTCGGGGAGCTCACGAAGGCTATTCTAAATCTTTAAACTTGTCCAACCCTTTCCAGATTGGATTTTCATTTGTTTTATTCTTTTTTACTTTTCCGCCAGATTCATCGGGGCGGGGTTCCATTTTTTTAAGCACATCCATCGCATTTTTATTACAATGAGGACCATCCATCTTTTCAAATTCACATGCCTTTTGCATGGGAAGACAAAGATTGATGAATTCATAAATCCAGTTAGCAACATCGATATGACTTTCTCCTTGAGGGATGTAATACATATCCGGATCTTCTTCATTGTCGTTCATGAATTCCGGGTTTTCTACCAATTTTACTGTGATGTTGAATTCATCCCAGAGTTCAAAGGGCAAATTGCTGTTGCAACGGTCGCAGGTTACTTCTAAAACACCACCTATTTCAAACTTCAACAACATAAAACCGCTTTTTCTATCAAATGATAATTTTACGTTGGCTTTGCAGTTGCGAAAGTCCTGCTGTTGGAATGCTTCAAAGAACCTCTCATCAATCAAATAGTTAAATTCATGAATCCCGGGTTTCAACCCCACAAAAGCTATTTCAAACTCCCGTCGGCGGCTCATTTTTCAACTTTTTAAAGAGTTGGCAAAGGTAAGGGAATTAATGGGTTTTTTCTGACTGATTTTAGATTATTTTTGCCCATCTTTCCCGGGTTTATAGCTTGACCTGCCTGCTCGCCTTTGCATAGCATCTTCGGAGCAAGGCCCATAGGCAAGTTTTGTAGGGAATAATTAAATTTTGAAAGGTTGCAAAAGTTTCTGGCCCGTTTATTTACCCGTCTGATGAAGAGTTGGAATTGGGTGCTTTTAATAGTGTTGACCATTCTGATTAAGTGGGCTTCCTGGTATCCTGACTGGGTGGAGCATAATTATAGCAGAGCCGTTTATCCCGTTATTGCCAAAGTTCAGCGTTTTTTATTCGGCTGGATTCCATTTAGTATTGGCGATATTTTTTATGGATTATTAATCATTGTTATAATCTATAAAGTCTTTAAATTTTTTAAATTGTTTTTCCTTCGGCAACTGAACCGCAGGTATTTTGTGGTTGCGTTGCAACAGGGGATTTTCATCCTCTTGTTCTTGTATGTTTTCTTTAATATTCTCTGGGGATTAAATTATAACCGCCGCGGTATAGCTTACCAGTTAGACCTGAATGTAAATACTTACTCATTAAAAGATCTGGATACCTTAACGAATGTGTTGCAACGAAGATTAAACTTTTACGCAGATTTTGTAACGGTAGCACAACGGGATTCTTTTAACAGAAAAAGCAGATTGTTCAGAAGTGCTGTAGAGGCTTACACAGAAGTTTCAAAAGAATATCCATTTTTAAAATATAAACCCAAGTCAATTAAGCCCTCCATGTTCAGTTATATAGGCAACTATCTTGGCTTTCAAGGATACTATAATCCATTTTCGGGTGAAGGGCAGGTCAATACAACCGTACCAAAGTTTTTGGAGCCATTCGTTACAACTCATGAAATGGCCCATCAACTGGGTTATGGAAAAGAAAATGAAGCCAACTTTGTAGGCTTTCTTGCTTGCCGGGCTTACAATTCAAATGTGTATCGGTATTCTGCGTATTTCGATATGTACAACTATGCGATCGGGGAGGTAAGGCGCAGAGATACCACATTGGCAAAATCTATAAACGAAAATGTGCATCTGCAGGTAAAAAAAGATCAGCAAGAGTTTCGGGCTTTCTTTTATAAGTACAGAAACCCAATTGAGCCAATCATCATGTGGGGATATGGCCATTTTTTAAAAGCTAATAATCAACCAGCTGGTAAAAGAAGCTATAATGAAGTGGTAGCCTGGTTAATTGCTTTCTATAAAAAAAATGGAGTAGAAGCATTATAAACAATTTTATTGGTTAAGATGTTATTTCAGTATGAACAATTCTTTTAAACTAATTATTGCAATTGCAATTCCAGTGGCTGTGGGTGGCATCAGTGGATTTTTCACTGCTACAGGTGTAGAAACCTGGTTTCAGACAATTACCAAACCTTCATGGAATCCTCCCAACTGGATATTTGCTCCGGTTTGGACAACGCTGTATATTATGATGGGTGTTGCACTTTTTCTTGTTTGGAAATCCGACAGTAGCAATATCTTGAAAAAAACAGCCATAACTCTTTTTGCCATTCAGCTAATCCTTAATTTTTTCTGGTCATTTATATTTTTTGATCAGCATCAGATTGGCTGGGCACTGGTAGAAATTATTGTTATGTGGGTTTTTATTTTGCTTACAATCTTTGCATTTGGTAATGTAAGTAAATTGGCGGCCTGGTTACTGGTTCCTTATATCAGTTGGGTAAGTTTTGCAACAATTTTGAATTATACCATCTGGAAACTAAACTGAGCTTAACGAAGTTCTAAAATTGCTAAAAACCTTTTTATATATTCAATCTTGAAAGCCCTTTTAGGCCCGCCCTGATGAGTCGGTCGGAGGGGGTCGGGGTATTAAAATTTATTCTTCCACATCATACTTTCCACCGGCCTGTCAGGCTGATTGCTATATTTAGCATTCTTCTTTTTGTCATAAGGATTTTCAATAACACCATCCACCGGAAAGTAAATAAGTTGACCAATCGGCATTCCCTTGTACACTTTCACCGGTTGCTTTACAGAAATTTCCAATGTCCAGTTGCCACAAAAACCAACATCGCCTTTACCAGCAGTGGCATGAATATCTATACCTAATCTTCCCGTAGAAGACTTGCCTTCCAGAAACGGAACATGAGCATGAGTTTCGGTGTACTCCAAAGTAACACCCAGATAAAAAATATGCGGATATAAAACAATTCCTTCATCAGGTATTTCAAAAGATTCAATCTCGTTGTGTTTTTTGGCATCAATCATATGCTCCTTATAGGTAGCTAAAGTTTTTCCCAAACGAACGTCATACGAATTACTTCCCAAATTTTCTCTGTCATAAGGAACAATCTTTATGGTGCCTTTCTCAATTTCTTCTAAAATTCTTGTGTCGGATAAAATCATTTTTTTTATTATTTAGTCAGCACCTGAGTACTCCCGCAAGGGCGGGACAAATATCATCTTTAGTTGCAATCTTTGATTTGTTCATTTCTTTTCTTTCAGTGAAAGAGAAAAATGAATCACACTGCATCGTTCTTATCTTTACTCAGCATTTTCAAAGTGCCAAAGTAACCATGAAACTGTAATTAATGCCGATTTTTTTTCAACAACAAATCAACGAAAACACAAGATTAGGTGTTTGGAAGATAGAGGAAACAGAAGAATTCTTTAAAGGAAATGTGCCTCAGCACAGGGATGTTACCCATCCGCATAAGCGGCTGCAACACCTGGCAGGTCGGTTTTTACTGCAATATCTTTTCTCTGACTTTCCTTACGAATTAATAGAAATTGCTGATACCCGCAAGCCATTTCTCCCAAATGCACAATATCATTTTTCAATATCTCATTGTGGCGATTATGCAGCAGCAATTGTGAGTAAGGAAAGCAGGGTAGGGATTGATGTCGAAATTCCTGTTGAGAAAATAGAAAAGATGATCTACAAATTTCTGAGTGCAAATGAACTTGATAGGTTTAATCTTGTTCCTGGTGCTGGTAAAGTTACCGGAGTTGATAATTTTAATGAAGTCACTACTTTATGGTCGGCCAAAGAAGCTGTTTTTAAGTGGTATGGGGATGGAGGCGTTGATTTTCGTAAACAAATTCAATTGTTCAATAGAAAAGAAGAAACCAAAACAATAGACTGCTTTTTTTCAAAAAGCGAATCGGAGTTAATTATTCGCTACAAGCAGTTTGATGGATTGGTACTGGCTTGGGTGGTGAGTTAGTTATTCGTCATCGCTATTAATCGAATTTTCTATTAAATTTAAATCAACATCAGTTCCTGAAATGCCTTCAATAGAACATCTTACATGAGCTGCATTGAGTAAAATTTTTATTCAGTCTTTTTATTCAATTCTTCAAACTTAGTTGTCATTGTAGGATTCCCTCTTGTCAATTTTTTAATTGTTAAATCTTCTGCTTTACTATTGGCAAGACGGAGATTGTTTACTGAAGCTAGAAGACTATCTTTTGTTTTTTGAAGATGTGTCATTGTCTTATCTATTTCTTCAATTGCTGTTTTAAATTGCCTACTAGCCAATTCATAGTTTTTTGCAAATCCTTCTTTAAATATTTGAATATTTTCTTCGAAATTTGTGATATCAATATTTTGACTTTTTACCAAAGCTAATTCTGCTTTAGCCTTAATTGAATTCATGGCTGCATTTCTCAAAACTGTAATAATTGGGATGAAAAATTGTGGTCGAACAACATACATTTTTTCATATTTATGGGAAAAATCGACAATACCTCCATTATATAATTCATTATCAGCTTCCAAAAGTGTAACAAGCACTGCGTATTCACATTTCTTTTCTGCTCTATCTTTATCTAATTCTTTTAAAAAGTCTTCATTTTTCTTTTTTGTTGAAGTTTCGTCACCCTCATTTTTCATTTCAAACATTATAGAAACGATTTCGTTTCCTGAATCATCTGATTCTTTGTAAATAAAATCACCTTTGCTTCCTGATCTTGAGTCATTATCTTTTTCAAAATATGCTTTTTGAAATGCTGTTGAACGAAGTTTGTTGAATTCTATTTCGCAATGTTGTTCAAGTGTTTCACCAAGCATTTTAGTTGAAAGTTTGAGTTTCATATCTTTACGAAGTGCAATTTCTTCATCTTTGTGTTTGATGATTTCATCTTTTGCCTTAAGTTCAACTGAATGTTTTTCGCTTAAGGATTTTTCCGATAATTGTTTTTGGGCATCTTTAAGTTTGATATCATTGATTAGGTCATCTCTTTCTTTCACTACTTTCTGAACGGCTTCTGAAACGGAAAGTCTTTTTTCAATTTCGGCATTCGCAAGTTTTGCTTTCATTTCTATTAGTAAACTGTCCTTTCCAGCTAACTTCTCTGATAAATTACGTTCGCTTGTAGCTTTGATTTGAAGTATTTCTTTGTCCTTGTTAGCAATTTCAGCCTGTAATGAGTAATTAAGATTGGCTTCTGCAAGTTTAACCGCATTCTCCTTTTCCTGTTCTGCAAGGTCTAATCTAGCTTGTAATTCTTCTTGAAATTTATTGTCTCTAACTTGTTTAAGAATGTCTGCAAAACCTGCTTCATCTATTTTAAAAACCTTCTGGCAATTCGGACAGATAATTTCGTTCATATTTTTATTATTTTATCCTGTTTTGTATATTGTTGCTCTTGCAGTGACCTACAACACTAGTATCTCTGTACTAAGATTTCGTATATCGGGAATTGATTTCTGTAGCTATATTTCAAATCTACAAATAAAAAAAGCGACTCATTTTCATGAATCGCTTTTAAATGTGCCCCGGAACGGAGTTGAACCGTTACGGACATTGCTGTCCACAGGATTTTCTTACCTTCTACAGTTTTCACTGCTCCCGGAGTTTCCGGAATTTGTGGTCTGGACTATACCTTCATCTTGTTCACAAATATGTGAATTTAGATGCCCTCCGTCTAGTCTCTACACCTTTTCTCTCGTTTGTTACGAAAGAACTTGGCTCGGTATTACCAATTCCGATTGTTACCGGAATAAGGCTTCACCGAATTTGAAGGGTTCTGCTCCAAAGATTTCCCTTTGGGCACTCAAATTTTCCTGTTCTTTGACCTAAAAGTATCAGTCTGGCTATGACAGTTTGGACAAAGTAACCTGAGATTATTCAGATTATGATTTTGCCTATTCCCGTCTGCATGATGTAATTCAAGATTTAATTGTTTGCCAAGCCATTCGGAATTTCCGCAGCATTCACAAACAATTTTTTCAAACCTTCTTTAATCAACCTGTTTTTTAATTTATAAGTTTGATAATGCGGATACATCCCCTTTTCGATTATTGAAAGTAGGGGAATTTGAGGTGCAATTTTTTTTAATCCTTTTCCGGATGGATTAGGTTTGTAACAATCAAGTTCAACAGCTCTTTTTTTAAAAGAATTGAAGTGCAGGTTTAATTGTGCTGCAGCTTCTGCCATAGAACCGGAATTTTTACAAGTGTTTATAAAAGTCGCATCTTTAATCCGCTCTTTTATCAGTTTCTTATAAATCATGAACCAGTTGTAAGTAAGTTAAAATCTAAATTAACTGACTGATCTCTTTTTTCAAAGAACTTTTCTCTTTAAGTCCTGCGTGTCTACCAATTCCACCACCAGGGCAGGTATGTAAAAAAAATCCCCTCTTTTTAAAGAGAGGATTTTTTGGAGCGAAAGACCGGGCTCGAACCGGCCACCCCGACCTTGGCAAGGTCGTGCTCTACCAAATGAGCTACTTTCGCATATCGTTGCCTGATTTGTAACCAAGCTTATAAAGAACTAAAAGGGTGCCCTTCCGAATGGCTTTGTCCGGGCCGGCAAAAATAGGGCAGTAGCCCTTTTTAAAAAAATTTAAAACAGCTTATTTATACTTTGGAGTGTATAAAGTACTCTCCTGAACCGGAGCCTCTACTTTGGTTTTGCTATATCTTTTTGTAGAGAGCATATAGCAACCGCCTAATACCATTGCTACAACACATGCTACCTGCAAATAAAAAAGAAAAGCTGAAGACGATACCCAGTTATGCGTAAAATCTTTGTCTTGTACTTTTTGTAATTCTTGTTGATATTCCTGTGTGCTGTCCATATTCAGGTTTTGTGCTGCAAAAATAAGGGTTCGGTGTAAAATATCAGTTGGTTTTACCCACAATTTCTGCAAAGGTCTTTTTCTTTTTTGCAAAATGCTCCCAAACCATATTTTTATTTAGCAGTCCCCTTAGCTTTCCTTTTTTATTAATTGGGAATAGACTTTTCTTTTGGTGGAATAACCACCATTTTAAAAAAGCTATATGTGCTCTTAGTATAGCAATGAAATATCCTCCATCACCAGATAATAATCCTTTCCATGCAGAAAGTGCATCTAACAGATTTCTTACTGGCACTACCCATAGTTTTTTGACAAAAGGCAGATTCTTTGATAGCATTATTTTGTTGTTCCTGAAATTGAGAAAAGTCTTTAATGAATTGCCTTTGGGCAATGTGCCGCCGCCCACATGATAAACGACAGATGATGGACAGGAATAAATGGAATGACCAGCCAATTGAATTCTCCAGCACAAATCAATTTCTTCCTGGTGAGCAAAAAAGTATTCATCAAAACCTTTCATTGCATGAAAAACTGATGAACGGATAAAAAGTGATGCTCCTGAGGCCCAAAAAATTGGTTCTTGCTGATCATATTGACCTTTATCTTCTTCGCAAATATCAAACACTCTTCCTTTTGCAAATGGATAACCATATTTATCGAGCCAGCCAC
>JBDSUW010000089.1:0-9610 GCA_039927535.1 Chitinophagaceae bacterium
AAAGCTATGGGTGTAAAAACACTTTGGTTTATGCCCGTTACTCCTATTTCGGAGAAAAATAAAAAAGGAACCTTAGGAAGTTATTATGCCTGTTCGGATTATACTTCCATCAACCCTGAATTTGGAACCTTGGATGATTTTAAAGAGCTGGTAAAGCAGGCACATGAAATGGATTTTAAAGTTATTATTGATTGGGTGGCCAATCATACCGGTTGGGATCATACCTGGACGACGACTCATCCAGATTTTTATAATAAGGATGTAGCCACCAACAATTTTAAAATGCCCGGCGGCATGGAAGATATAATTGAGTTGAATTATAATAACCCAGCATTGCGGAAAACAATGATTGATGCCATGCAGTTTTGGATAGATGAATGTGATATTGATGGCTTTCGTTGCGACCTTGCTTCCTGGGTGGAGCTTGATTTTTGGAAGGAAGCAAGAGCAACACTTGATGACGTAAAACCTTTGTTCTGGCTCGGCGAATACGACGAATTAGAAAATCCTGAATACGGTGAAGCGTTTGATGCAAGCTATTCCTGGGCATGGATGCACAAAACAGAAGAATTTTATAAGCAAAAAATGCCGCTTGACACTTTGATTACATTATTAAAAAGATATGATGACCTTGGCGATAGTACTATGCGAACATGGTTTACCACCAATCATGATGAGAATAGTTGGAATGGAACCGAATATGATAAATATGGCGATATGGCAAAAACATTGGCAGTGTTCAGTGCTACATGGAATGGTATTCCGCTTTTATATTCCGGGCAGGAGTTGCCAAACCGGAAAAAGCTACAATTTTTTGACAAAGATGAAATTGCATGGAATGGTACAAATGAATTAGCTGATTTTTATACAGCATTACTAAATCTACGTACTAATAATCCTGCATTGAGAAGCGGCGATGCAGCCGTACAAACTTTTCATATTAAAACATCGGATAGCAAGAAAATTGTTGCTTATTTAAGAAAGAAGGGAAATAAAGAAGTGCTGGTTGTTTTAAATTTCTCTTTGGAGAAAAATCTTCGGTTTGATATATTGGATGAGCATGTTACTGGCATTTATAAAAATATTTTTTCCGGCGCAGCTAATGATTTCACCACTGAAAAGAGTTTTGAAATGCAGCCGTGGGAATATTTGGTGTACGAGAAATAAGTTTATTAATAAGTAGAATTAATAATTGCAAAAACCAAGTATCATTCAATCGTCATACCGGACTTGATCCGGTATCTCCTCCAGTTGATTTTCATTTGTTATTAGTGAAAGATGCCGGATCAAGTCCGGCAAGACGCTTTATTATAATCAAAAATTGTAAAGACAAACAGGCTAGATAAATAAAAAAGTCATCCAGATTATGTCTGGATGACTTTTTTATATTCTTTGTATTTTATTCTTATGGTTGATTCATATTCAATGGATATCTGTAAACACCTGAATAGCCAGGGTACATTCCTTCCAATTGAATAGTTTCTCCTTTCAGGCTTTTAATGGCTTCATTTAATTCTTCGATACTACCAATATCCATTCCATTTACAGAAGTAATGATGAACCCCGACTCCATTCTTGTTTTACTGAATACACCGTCGGCTTTTATTTTCTTTACCAGCACACCCCCATCAACATTATTTTTCAGTGCAGTCTTTTCATCTATTGTTTCAAGATCAGCACCCAGTTGATCGCTAACATTTGTGTTTGTGGATCCAAGACTTTCATATGTGCCTGTTATAGCTTTTAATGTGGCAGCCGTTGTATATTCTTTATCGTTTCTTTTGTAAGTAATATTTATTTTATCACCTGCATTGTACGAAGAAACTGTTGCCTGCAATTCTGTCCAGGAGTAAACAGGGATATCATTTATTTTGGTAATTACATCACCAGGCTTTAAACCAATATTTGTTGCTGCACCATCTTTGGCTATTTCGCCAACATGTGCACCATCACCCGCATCAAATTTTTCACGGTCTACAGAAACGCCGAGATAGGGTCTCTTCACATCGCCAAACTTAATAAGATCGTTTATGATCTTCTTTACCAAATTAACAGGAATTGCAAATGAATAGCCTGCATAGGTTCCATTTGGGGCATAGATAGCAGAATTAATACCGACTAATTGGCCATCAGTTGTAATTAAAGCTCCACCACTATTTCCCTGGTTCACTGCCGCATCTGTTTGAATGAAAGATTCAATAGGTGTTTTGCTTTGCCTGCTGTTAATGCCAATATTTCTTCCCTTAGCACTTACAATACCTGCAGTTACTGTTGTTTCCAATGTAAGCGGATATCCAATTGCCAGCACCCATTGACCCAACTTTACATTATCGGAATTGCCATAAAGAATGAAAGGCAAACCTGTGCCATCTACTTTCAACACTGCCAGATCACTACTAGGATCACGGCCAATTACTTTTGCTTTGTATTCTTTTTTGTTGTGTAATGTAACAGTGATCTCAGAGGCGACCCCATCACCACCATCCGATACCACATGATTATTAGTAATGATATATCCATCCTCGCTGATGATAACACCACTGCCCGAAGCTCTTTGTTCAGGTTGTATCTGTGGTCCGAAATTATTATTGAAGAATTGATCAAACAGATCTTCCATACTATTGTTTTTGTTGCGGGGAAGCCCGTTGCTTACTTTTTTTGCCGGAATTTTTGTTTTGATATGCACAACAGCCGGTACAGCAGCATTGGCTGCTTTAGTAAAATCTACCGGATCTCCGGCACCCGGAGTGCCGTCAAAAAATCCTGCATAATTAGCAGGAACATTACCACCATTAATAGATTGGGAAAAGGCAGTTTGTTTACCACTTAGTTTTCCATAGATCCAAACACTGGTTACAGCTGATACCGCACTTATCGCAACGATCAGCAAAATCTGTTTTAGTTTCATAGTATTCATTTCTTTTTATAAAGGTTTGTAGAATGAGGCTTTTTATATCAAAATATATGCCTTTACATTACAAAATAACAAACTGTCATTCAACTATGTTGGCCGTTGGTTTAGTTTAACAAATATTTACTAAGACCTTCGTACTTAAGAGCTGCATTAAAATTACGACTTTTTATAGTGAAAAGCATACCCATTTTCCCTGATTTTATTGCTATGTCATAAAGATGTCAGAAAGGACATTGTGTCAACTCCATCTGCATACTCATTGACAGATGGGCATTGAGCCGCACCCAATGAAATATATTTATTACCAGTAATACATTGCAATTCTGGATTGCCTTTTAGCGAGTCTATTATGTCTTTTTCCGAAGTATAAAATTCATAATTCAACTGGCTAATGGGAGAGAAGAGGTTTTTGTCTTCGATTAAAAGAATGGAGCCGTTGGTCATGTAATACACTTTGTTCAGCATATGCAAAGCCAGATTATAATCATAATTATTCTTGTATTTATGATGATCGGCAAGGTGCTGGTATTTATTAAATGCTTCGATTAGTGGAACGAAATCATAGTCAACCGGCACATATATTTTAGTAACATTCCGACAACCTAAACCAAAATAATAATATACATCATCAGCCAGTTTTTCTAATTCCCGTAATGTTTCATCACCCGTTAGGATGGCTACTGATGTTCGGTTTTTACGGATAATATGCGGATACTTTGCGAAATAGTATTCAAAATAACGGGAAGAATTATTACTGCCTGTTGCTATATAAGCGTCACAATCTTTCAGCATTTCAGCAAACAATAAATAATTTGCTGCATCAGCATCCCATTCAATAATTTTTTCCACAAGATGATTGATCAGCACCTTGTCTTTGGAGGAGGTTTTCATTACAGCGATGTTTCCACTTATGAAAACACATAAAAAATCATGAAAACCAACCAGCGGAATATTGCCAGCCATTACTATTCCAACCTTTTTCGGATTATGAATATTTGACTCAACGGCGTATTTTTTTGTCCAGCTTTCTAAAGGTTCTTTTTGCAGGAATTCGTTAGCAATATTTTGGGTAGCTGCTGTAACAAACATGGGTGTAAACCAACCATTTTCATAGCCAGCTTTTTCTTTTACTGTTAGCCAATTTTCATTATCTGCTAAAATATATTGCCCCAACTGAACCAATAAATCAATACGATGTTGTAAATTCATTCCTGACTATTATTTTTGTGGTACAAAAGTAACTTACAACCCTTTAAATTAAATACTACTATGGCTATTAAGATTACAGAAGAATGTATTAATTGCGGTGCTTGCGAACCTGAATGCCCCAACAATGCCATCTATGAAGGTGGTGTAGAATGGGCTATATCTGATGGAACAAGTGTAAAAGGAAGTTTCACTCTCGTTGATGGAACTACTGTAGATGCAGATCAGAAAAATGCGCCCGTGGCAGTTGATATTTATTATATCACTCCTAATAAATGTACAGAATGTCAGGGTTTTCATGAAGAGCCTCAATGTGCTGCTGTTTGCCCTGTAGATTGTTGTGTACCAGACGAAATGTATGTGGAAACAGTAGAGCAGCTAATGGCCAAAAAAGATTTGCTGCATGTCTAATTACAAAGTGTGCATAATTTCTGAATTATTTTCGCTGGAGCACACAAATGTTTTTGTACCTTGTATACTTACAATATAGCAGTGAAAGCTGCTTAAATAGTGGCGGGTGATATTTCCCGTTGTAAAAAGGTGAAGGAGAAACGGCCTTCACCTTTCTTATGTAACTTCCTCTATACTTTTATAACTTATATTGGGCCCCAAAACTCGTATTTCAGTACTATTTATAATAATTTTTGTTAATGGTATTTGATAATGGTTAATTACGTTGGGCATTTTAAAAAAATCTGCAATATTTGCAGAGTTAAACCCGTTGAAACGGTAACAAAACCTACTACACTAAAAGATGAAACAAAATATAGCTCTTGTAACCGGCGGTCTTTCTGGCGAAGCCGTTATTTCTTATAAAAGTGCAGTTACAATCGACAATAATCTTGACAGGAATCTTTTTATTGTTTACAAGATTGATATCAATCAAGAAGGCTGGTGGTATGAATTGGCGGATGGGAGGAAAACGGAAATAGACAAAAATGATTTCTCTTTGACATTGGATAATAAGAAGATAATTTTTGATGCGGTGTTTATCGGTATGCATGGCACACCCGGTGAGGATGGAAAATTGCAAGGCTATTTTGATATGTTGAAAATTCCTTACACCGGCTGTGATGCGGCTACTTCTTCTCTTACCTTCAATAAAAGATATGCGGTAGCAGTGGCGGGAATGGCTGGTATTGCTGTTGCCAAATCTGTTATCCTGATAAAAAATAATTTTGAAAGCCCGGATGAGATTGTAAACACATTAAAATTCCCTGTATTCATCAAACCAAATAACGGAGGCTCAAGCATTGGCATGTCGAAGGTGAATAATCCTAATGATGAATTGGAACAGGCTATAAAAAAAGCATTTAAAGAGGATGACCAGGTGCTGGTGGAAGAAATGATCAGTGGTAGAGAGTTTACGGTTGGTGTTTTTAAAACAAAAGATAATATCATTGTATTGCCGCTAACGGAAGTTAAGGCACATAGCGATAAAGATTTTTTTGACTTTGAAGCAAAGTATCATGGCAAGTCAGATGAAACAACACCCGCAGTTGTGGATGAAAGTATTGCTGAAAAGATAAGGGAAGTTGCAAAAAAAGTGTACACCGTATTTAATTGCGGAGGAGTAGTAAGAATTGATTTTATTTACAATGAAGAGGAAGGAAGACCTTATATGCTTGAGGTAAATACAATACCCGGTCAGAGTGAAGCAAGCATTGTTCCGCAACAGGTAAAAGCAATGGGATGGAACCTAATGGAATTTTATACTAAATTGATTGAAGTTAGTTTCGACAAAAAGAAATAGTAAAAACTGATAACCTATAATTACCCGAATGTTTAAATTTATTACAAACCGACCTTTATGGCTTAATATACTTGTAGGCATAGTAGTGGCAATTGGAATTTTTTCTATTTTCTTGATGTCATTGAACTGGATTACCGATCATGGCAAATATGCCACTGTTCCTTCCGTTACAGGAAAGAGCTATGATGAAGCAAAACAAATTTTGAAGAAGGCTGGCTTTGATATTGAGATTCAGGATTCCGTTTATGTGGATGCTGCTAAACTAATTTCTGTTATTAAGCAATTTCCTGATGCCGATGAAGTAGTAAAATCAAACCGCACTGTTTTTTTGTTGATTAGCAGATCAGTGCCGCCGTTGGTAGAAATGCCTAACCTGGTTGGTTACAGCCTTCGAAATGCACAAATGGTGTTGAAGAATATGGATCTCAAAATAGGCGACACTACTTTCAAGCCAGACTTTGCAAAGAATGCTATTTTGGAACAGTTATATAACGGGGCTTCCATTACACCAGGCACTCAAATAAGGAAAGGGAGTACTATCTCATTGGTATTGGGAGATGGAGTAGGAAACAAAGAGTTTTCAGTTCCTGTAATTACAGGAATGCTATATGGCGAAGCGAAACGAATTTTAGAGGAAAATGGGATTGTAATAGGAGCCATTGTTACAATGGCCGATGTTATCGATACAGCAGGAGCCTGGATTTACAGGCAAAATCCGGAACGTTTTGATGATGATAAACGGATTCAGAAAATTCGCTCAGGACAAACCATTGATGTGTGGCTGCAAGTGGATAAGCCAGTTAAAGACAGTACTGAAACCGATTCAATTTTAGATTTATAACAATTACATATGCAAAACATTACTGCTGAAGAGTTAAAAGCCAGGATAGATGCCGGCGAAAAAATTAACCTGATTGATGTAAGGGAACCAAATGAGTTTGCCGAGTTCAACATCAATGGAACATTAATTCCATTGGGTAAAGTGCAAACCATGCAGATAGATGAAATTGAAGATTTGAAAGAAGATGAGATCATCATCTATTGCCGTAGTGGTAACCGTAGCGGTCAAGCTTGTATGTTCCTCGATGCAATGGGATTTACAAATACCAAAAACCTGGTAGGTGGTATGCTTGAATGGCAAGAAAAGTTTGTTGCAAAGAAGTAAAGAAGCCTGAGGCCAGAGGTGCGAATTCTAACCTCTGACTACCGACCTCGGTTTTACAGACTTATATTCAATCCAAACATGAAATTCGTTCCCGCCATTGGGAAATAGTAATTTTCCGTAACAGTTTCTCCACCCACAAAATAGCTGAAAGTGTATCCGTTTGGTTCGTACTTTTTACCAAACACATTATTAAGCTGTGCAATAACATTTATTTCTTTCAACCCTTTATTTTTAATAATGTAGATAGCTCTTACATCCTGAACAAAAAAAGCATTTAAGGATCGGGCATCATTGCTTGTATTATCAAGATATTGTTTGCCAACATATTTACTTAACAAACTCAGCTCGCCATTTTTTACCGGAATAAAGTTGATCGTAGCTCCACCAACAACAGAAGGAGAGTAAGCAATAGTTGCTGATGCATAACCTTTGGTTTTTTGGCCACCGTTATCATAATCATCAATATACTCTGTAAAATTTTTTACTTTGTTTTCACTCAGCGAAATATTTGCAGCCGCATTCATCCAGGAATTAAATTTAATACCGCCTTGCAGTTCTATACCTGTTCTGTAGCTTTTAGGAATGTTTGTTCTGGTGTAAGCACCCACATCATTTATTTTTCCATCAAGGACCAACTGGTTTTTATAATTCATGTAATAAACAGTAGCTGCCCAATTGTAGTTTGCTTTTTGCTTTTCAATGCCTGCTTCTATATCATGCAAACGTTCAGGCAATGGTTGTACTGCTCCTGCTTCAAAATCATCACGGTTTGGTTCTTTATTCGCAACACTGTAAGAGGTATAAGCCTTTAATCCGTTTTTAAGATAGCTTAGTCCGGCTTTTGGATTAAAGAAGTTGAAGTTTTTATTTATGGATAATGATGGATTATCCCTGAAACCTTCGGTACTATAATTTACATGTCTGTATTGCAGATCATAAAACAAGTTCCAGTTACCTGCAACTTTTGTTTGTTGTTTCAAATAAATATTAATATCATTTTTATCTGAACTCAGATCGTACCAATTATCTACACTAGTTAATCCTTTCGCTGCCCAAGTAATTTTCCCAAAGTGCTGACCAATGTAGCGGGTAAAGCCTCCACCCAATATCGCTTCTGTCTGGTTATGTTTTAATTGCAACGAAAAAATATTTCCGTAGAAATCATTGTCGAGCCATAGTTTACGAACCATATCCGAACTGCTTCCAGATGGTGCATCCGACATTCCATATTTGGAATAATCTTCATCAGCTTTGTACTGCTCATAAAAACCTTTTCCTTTTGTGAGGAAGAAAGCAGTATTGAAATTAAGTTTACTATTCAGCCGCTGGCTAAAGAATAACTGGTAATGTGTTTGAGTGTAATCATCAACTTCGTTGTCGTAAGGTTCTCCGGGTCTTTCTGTTCCTGCACTGTTTACCGTTCTCTTTCCGGCTAGCAGATCACCTTCTGAAATGCCATTCCATGCCTGGTAGGTTTTTTCTTTGCCGGAGAAAACATTTACCCGTACAGAAGTTTTTTCTTTTATATAAGCTGTGGAGAAGTGGAAAGATTTTAAATCGCTGCTGGCCCTGTCTATAAATCCATCACTGCTGATCTTTGATAACCGTAAATCTGTTGTAAATCCGTTTACCAATCCCGTTCCGGCTTTGATGGTATGCTTCCAGGTATTAAAAGAACCAAAGCTGTTATTGATCTCAGCATAGCTGTCTTTCACCACCTCATTGGTGCTGATGTTGATACTGCCACCAAAAGCACCGGCACCGTTGGAAGAAGTGCCAACACCTCTTTGTATTTGTATGCTTCCGGTGGAGGAACTGAAATCCGGCAGATCCACAAAAAAAGTTCCCTGGCTTTCGGCATCATTATAAGGAATGCCGTTTAGTGTAACATTAATTCTTGCAGCATCCGATCCTCTTATGCGGATGCCGGTGTAGCCAACACCATTTCCTGCATCAGAATTAATTACTACGGAGGGTGTCTGGTTTAGCAGGAATGGAATATCCTGCCCCAGGTTTGTTCTAGCAATTTCCTTTTTGGAAATATTGGTTTTGGTGAACGGTGCATTTTCACCAGCACGGATGGCTCTCACCTCAACAGGTGTTAATGAGTAAAAACTATCTTTTACTTCTTGCGAAAAAATAGCATTGGCAGTTACAAGTAAACAACCAAGCATAATAATCCTCTTCATTTTTTAATGGTTTAAAATTTTAAAAAATAAGAGGGAAATGCAATTGTGAAAGGTCAACTGTTGACACCTTTATATAAATGGTGCCACTCCCTTCGCAGGCATTACCCTGACCAGGTTCAACGGGTTTGATCTCAGACCCCGATTAATTCGGAGACACCCCGGAACTTTGGAAACTAAAGCCTTCTTATTCAAAAGGCTAAGAACTGGTGCAAAAATAAGGAAGAATTAATTTGCGGAAGCTGTAACTTTTCTACAGCATTCTTCGTATAATAGTTTAAACCATCGTTTATGAAAAAAATAGTTTATTCATTAGTAGCTGTTGTATTGTTTTCAGTAACAGCTTTCGCTCAAAAGACATTTAATGATGTTAATGCCGAAAAAAG
>JBDSUW010000090.1:0-30450 GCA_039927535.1 Chitinophagaceae bacterium
CCACCAGCATTGCTTACTGCACTGGCCAGCTTCCAGCCACTTGCCCAGATCATTCCGGCCTGGATGATGGGATAATCGATGCTAAATAGTATGGTAACTCTGTTTGAAAATGAAGTAGCAATCATGCAATTATATTAACTAATAAAATTCTAACTTTAAAATAAAAAAGTATGGAAAAGATACTAAAAGAAGTGAAAAAGCTTTCAGAAACTCAAAAGCTTAAGCTATATAATACACTTCAAAAAGTTCTATACTCTCCTGAAAAGACCGCAAAAAAAGAGCTCAACTCCGACGAATGGAACAAAATTTCGAGCAGAATAACAGACCTCAAAACCGGTAAAACCAACGGCATTTCTTTGAAAGATCATTTGAACTGGCTAAAACAAAGGAGAAATGCCATATAAGTTAATTTTTCATCCAGCTATTCATATTGATATAGAAGAAACACTTTCCTGGTACGAGTCGGCTGGCAACAAACTATCACTCGATTTTGAAGCCGAACTTATAAGATGCTACGAAAGAATAGCGAACAATCCTCTTTCCTATTTTATACTTCACAAAAAACTAAAAATCCGAAGAGCCTTGTTATACTAATTCCCTTACAAGTTGATATTTCAAGTGCAGAAAAACAAAACAATCTGGATTGTAGCTTTAATTCATCACAAACGAAAATCAATCTGGAAAAAACGTTTCAGATAGGCATTTTATCCAAGATCTATACTTGTATTATCACCAATATTAAGCGAACGGGATTCGCCACGAAGATTGGTGTCGCTGCCGATTACAGAATCGTCCAACACAATATCATAAAGATTGGAAAACGAACCAATGATAGAACCTTTAAGGATCGAACTATATATAATTGAATTTTCACCAATCGTAACATTAGGACCAATAATAGAATTTTTTATATTACAGCCCCTTCCGATGCTTACCGGCTGAACGATCACCGTATTTTCAAACTCATTCGGATCAGCTGTTGCTCCAAACTTTTTAAGTAACGTAGCATTCGATTCCAGCAAAGTTTCTTTACGCCCACAATCAAACCAATTTTCTACTTTAAAGGATTTGAATTTAGCACCCATTTTTATCATACAATCCAAAGCATCGGTCAGGCTGAATTCTCCATGACTGCGAAGTCCTTCCCGAATATTGCTTTCCAGGCATTGAAACATTTGTTCCGTTTCTTTGATCTTATACACTCCAACCAATGCCATATTCGATTTTGGAATTTGTGGCTTCTCTACCACCCTACTGATGAAACCATCATCATTTATTTCAGCCACACCAAAATCTCTCGGATCATCCACTTTTCTTACACCAATCATAGAGAAAGGGCTGTCTACCACTTCCTGAATATTGTATTCACAAATGGTATCGCCCAGCACCACAAAAACATCCTCCTGGTTTACAATAGTTCTGGTCATTCTGATTGCATGGCCTACACCCTGCCTGTCTATCTGGTGCACATAATGTGCTTTTATTTCGGGGTATTTGCTTTTTACAAAATCTTGAATTTTATCACCAAGGTATCCTACAATAAATACAAATTCATTGATACCTGCTTCTTTCAACTGATCTATAATAATCCCGAGAACCGTTTTTCCTGCAAGCGGAATAAGTGCCTTAGGTTGCGTATAACTATGAGGTCGCAGCTTGGTGCCTGCACCTGCTACTGGTATGATAGCTTTCATCTATAAATTTTACAGTTCATTACATCAATGATCTGCTATGGTTTGCTTACTAATCAAAAGCCAACGAAAATAAGACATTTCAAATAAATAAAATATTAAGCCCGAAAGCATTAACAACTTTCGCTATCTTATTTTTGCAACGATAACTTTTTTGTGCCAGGCTGTATTGCTACTATCATCCCCGCCTGACCATATTATTATTAAATATTGTAGTCGGGCAGGGTCCCTTGCAATCTTTGATTCCTTAATTTGTTATCTTTCAGTGAAAGAAAATAAATTAATCATCGTTCAGTAACTAGTCTGCCGGCAGACAGGTTCTATTAAAAACAACAAATGCAAAGAGACACTGTTTTATTTGACCTCATCAACAAGGAGCTGGATCGTCAACGACATGGCATTGAATTAATAGCCTCCGAAAACTTTACTTCCTTGCAAGTAATGCAGGCAATGGGCACAGTACCTACCAATAAATATGCAGAAGGCTATCCCGGTAAAAGATATTACGGCGGATGCGAAGTAGTGGACGAAATAGAAATGTTGGCTATTGAAAGATTAAAAAAAATTTTTAATTGCACATGGGCAAATGTTCAACCTCATAGCGGAGCACAAGCCAACGGTGCAGTTTTCCTTGCAGTAATGAAACCCGGAGAAAAATTTTTAGGTCTCGATCTCAGCATGGGCGGACATCTTACCCACGGAAGCCCTGCCAACTTCAGTGGAAAAACATACAATGCATTGCATTACGGAGTAACAAAAGATGGTTTTGTAGATTACGAGCAGCTGGAAGCAAAAGCAAGAGCAGAAAAACCAAAGATGATAATTTGCGGCGCATCAGCTTACAGCCGTGATTGGGATTACAAACGCATCCGTGCAGTGGCAGATGAAATTGGCGCAGTCGTATTTGCAGATATTGCACACCCTGCCGGATTGATCGCCTCTGGTTTATTAAACGATCCGTTCGATCATTGTCAAATTGTAAGTTCAACTACACATAAAACATTAAGAGGGCCAAGAGGCGGTATCCTTATGCTTCGCCATGATTTTGAAAACCCATGGGGCATAAAAGATCCGAAAGGGAATTTAAGAATGATGAGTTCGTTGCTTGACCTTGGTGTTTTTCCTGGCACACAAGGCGGACCGCTGGAGCATGTAATAGCAGCTAAAGCTGTTGCCTTTGGCGAAATATTAAATGAGGATTTTAAAGCCTACGGTAAACAGGTAATCAATAATGCACAGGCAATGGCCAAAGCATTTGTAAGCCGGGGTTATAATCTTATCAGTGATGGAACAGATAATCATTTGATGCTTATAGATCTTCGTAATAAAAACCTCACTGGTAAAAAAGCACAGGAAACGCTGGATAAAGCACACATCACATTAAATAAAAATGCAGTGCCGTTTGATGATAAATCTCCATTTGTTACTTCCGGTATAAGAATAGGTGTGCCTGCCGTTACCACAAGAGCCATGCAGGAAGCACATATGGAAACTATTGTTGAAATGATAGATAAAGTCTTGATGAATGCAGATGATGATAGTGTAATTACATCAGTAAGAAGCGAAGTAAGAACATTTATGCAGCAGTTTCCACTTTACCCTGAACTGTGATGGGATCGGAATGTTGAAAAAGGTTTGAACTAATTTAAAACTTTAAAGAAATAAAAAAACATGATACAACGTCAACAAACACTTTGGTTACTACTGGCTACCATTGCAGCAGCACTTACTTTTAAGTTTCCCTTTGCAACAGGTGAAGAGATCGTTAAGAATACTACAATGAAACAGTTGGTAGAAATTACTGCAGGTAATAATTTTTTTACTCTTGTACTTACCATTGCTTCGGCTATTATTTCCACTATCACCATCTTTTTGTTCAAGGATCGTAAAATGCAAATAAAGCTTTGCTTGCTAGGGTTATTAATTGCTATCGGCATTGTTGTCCTGTATGTGCTTGATATGTATAAACTTATTTCCGGCACACCTGCTATCTGGGCATTGCTCCCAGTTATAGTTATTATAAGTTATCTTATGGCTTTTCTAAAAATAAGAAAAGATCAAAGGTTGGTGAAATCGCTGGATAAACTGAGATAACAGTTTTATTAAAATATTTCTGAAATCAGCTTTATTTTTTACCATATTTACGTTGATGAAGTAATGCAATAAAAATGTTCGAATTCTAAGCGAAGTACAATTTTAATAGCTTTAATTCGGTTATTAAATCAGCATTCAGTAGAGATTGGATTATGTTATATTTCAATCAAAAAGATAAAAAAAATTTATCAGGAGCTAAAAGAATCAATATTAAAGATAGTTTGCAGTATAACTATTCATGTTCTTTTTTAAGTCTGCTGGTTTACCCGCAAAAACCAGTTCGCCACCAGCATCACCTGCTTCGGGTCCCAGATCAATTACCCAGTCTGCAGAACGGATAACATCTGTATTATGTTCTATCACTATAATGGAATGGCCTTGTTCTATCAATGCATTAAAAGAGGTAAGTAGTTTTTTTATATCATGAAAATGCAAACCTGTGGTTGGCTCATCAAAAATGAACAATATTTTATTATTGGCTCTGCCCTTGCCAAGAAATGAAGCCAACTTTACCCGTTGTGCTTCGCCACCGGATAAAGTGTTAGATGACTGTCCAAGTTTTATATATCCAAGCCCCACATCGCTTAACGGTTGAATGGCTTTGGCAATATTGGCTCCATCAGAAGCCGAGAAAAAATCAATGGCTTCATCCACACTCAATTCCAAAATGTCATAAATGCTTTTATCATTACACTTTACTTCCAGTACTTCTTCTTTAAAGCGTTTGCCGCCGCATGATTCGCAAACCAGATGCACATCGGCCAGAAACTGCATTTCCACCACCTGTTCGCCTTCGCCTTTGCAAGTATCGCATCTACCGCCATCTACATTAAAGGAAAAATGTTTGGGTTGAAAACCCCGCATCTTACTCAGCGGTAGTTTTGCAAACAGGTCTCTTATTTCATCATACGCTTTTATATAAGTAACCGGATTACTTCTGGGAGACTTACCAATTGGATTCTGATCTACCATCTCCAATTGTTGAATGGAATCCACATCGCCAGTTATTTGTTTATAAAAACCAATCTTATCGCCAAACTCTCCTTTTAATTTTCTTAATGCAGGATACAAGATTTGTTTTACTAATGTCGTTTTCCCACTTCCGCTAACACCGCTTACCACACACAACACATTTAATGGAAACTGAACAGTAATGTTTTTTAAATTATGTTGCCTTGCTCCTTCTACGGTGATTGAACGGTTCCATTTTCTAACTGTTTTTGGCGGTTCAATTGATAATTCACCATTCAAATATTTACCCGTAAGGCTCATCGAGTTAGAAATTATTTCTTCATAATCTCCTTCGGCTACTACCTCTCCACCAAGGTGTGAAGCATACGGCCCCATATCAATAATATGATCTGCTTCCCTCATCATCATTTCATCATGCTCTACCACTACAACAGTATTTCCTAAATCTCTTAACTCTTTTAATACCTGTATAAGATTAGCGGTATCTCTTGAATGCAAACCGATAGAAGGTTCATCTAAAATATATAGTGAGTTAGTAAGATTGCTTCCAAGGCTTCTTGTTAATTGTATTCGTTGGCTTTCGCCGCCGCTTAATGAATTGGCAAGACGACTAAGCGTTAAATAACCCAGCCCAACTTTTAGTAGTGTATCAAGCCTGTTATGCAGCTCCAATAAAATTCTTTTGGCAACCTCTTTTTCATGCTGGCTTAATTTTTTTTCTGTAGTTAAAAACCAGGTTTTCAAAACGCTGACGGGAAGTATACACAGTTCACCAATATTCTTATCATTCACTTTTACATACAATGCTTCAGGCCGCAAACGAAAGCCATTACAATCCGGACAATCTGTACGGCCTCTGTAGCGGCTCAGCAAAACCCTGTATTGCACTTTGTACAATTGCGATTCCACGTCTTTAAAAAAATCATTGATGCCCATTACACCATCACATCCTTGCCACAATTGTTTAATTTGTTTATCAGTAAGATCAGCAATTGCTTTATGCACCGGAAAGTTGAATTGCCTGGCACCTTTTACAAAGTTCTGTCGCCACCAATCTAATTTTTCGCCTTTCCAGGGAGCCACAGCACCATCGTACACACTCAATCTTCTGTCAGGAATTACCAGATCGGGATCAATACCCAGCACTTGCGAAAATCCTTCGCAGGTTGGGCAAGCACCAAAAGGATTATTAAAAGAAAATAAATTTGGAACCGGTTCTTCAAACTGCATTCCGTCCATTTCAAAACGATTGTTGAAATGAAGTAGTGAATGCTGAACCTGCCTGCCGGTAGGCAAGGTAGTTAGTGGAGAATGGGCAATATCTTTCGATTTTTTTGATTTTGTCTGTGGTCTGTCGTCTATTGACTGTTGACTTCCTTGCACCTCAATATAAACATCACCTTCGCCTTCATAAAACGCCGTGCCGATTGAATCAGCCATTCTATGTTTATCATCATCATCAAAATCTTTTACTACAATCCTATCGATTAGAATATGCGTTATCTTTTTTGATTTTATTTCTTTGTCGCTTAGTTCGATTAATTCTTCAATGCGATAAATTTCACCTTCTGTTTTAGGTTTTACCCGTCCGAACGGGTCATCCGGGCGGGCATCCTTGCTGTAAACTCTTGAAAATCCTTTTTGTGCCAGAATGTTTAATTCTTCTTTTAAATCTCGGTTTGTGTGTTGCTTGAAAGTGGCCAGGATAAAAACCTTATCACCATTCTTTAATTTAGCTATCGCATCCAACACATCCGTTACATCATCCTTTTTTACCTCTTTGCCAGAAACGGGAGAAATTGTTTTTCCAATCCTTGCAAAAAGCAATCTTAAATAGTCATGGATTTCCGTCATGCTGCCAACGGTACTTCTTGGGGTTCTTGTAATTACCTTCTGTTCGATGGCAATAGCAGGACAAAGACCTTTTATATAGTCTACATCCGGCTTATTCATTCTGTTCAGAAACTGGCGGGCATAAGCACTCAAACTTTCGGCATAACGTCGCTGCCCTTCGGCATAAAGTGTATCAATTGTAAGCGAAGATTTGCCTGAACCAGACACTCCTGTAACCACTATCAGCTTATTACGAGGGAATTCCACAGTAACATTCTTCAAATTATGCACTCTTGCACCCTTTATATAGATGTTATTTGCGGAAATTACGGTCTTTGATTTGGCGGGATTGTTCCCTATTATTGCTTTTTCCATTAATATATAAGTAAGTGAAAAGCCTTGTCAGGCATGGTTTTGAACAAGATTCTTAACATTTTATTAGGACATATTACTACAATTTATCTTCACAAATGTTTGGCAATTTACATAAATGCGCTATTTTTAGTTTCCAATAATCCAGAAAATGAAAAACAAAAAATTAATTCGCCTATAGCAACAAACTTCTACTCGTTCTTTTTAACCATTTTATTTTATTGTAACCTATATCCATTTGAAAATGTATCTGTGTGTACATACAGTATGTATATACAAGATCCAGCAACCTAAAACTGTAGAAGTTATGAAAGCTTTATCTAAAAAAACTGATCATGAACTCATCCATCTCTTTAAAGATGGGAATGTTGATGCCTTAGAGGCACTTATCCTCCGTCATAAGGATAAACTCTATACATCTATCCTTTTCCTGGTAAAAGACAAATACCTTGCCGAGGATATCTTCCAGGACTCTTTTATCCGGATTATTGATACAATGCGTGGAGGCCGATATACAGAAGAAGGCAAATTCCTTCCTTGGGCAATGCGTATTGCACATAATTTATGTGTAGATCATTTCCGGAAAGTAAAACGTACACCAGTTATCCGCACAGGCGACGACAAAGATATTTTTGAAGTACTTAATTTTTCTGAGGACAGTGCTGAAACGGTGATGATAAGAAGACAAAGTCATGACAGAGTTCGGGATATGTTACAAAGTTTACCGGAAGATCAGCGGGAAGTTATTATATTGCGTCATTATGCAGATATGAGCTTTAAAGAAATAGCCGCTGCAACTAATTGTAGTATTAACACAGCCTTGGGTCGTATGCGTTACGGATTGATTAATTTGCGTAAGCTGATGACTCAAAAACAAATAGCTCTTTAAATAAAATAACTGCTTCCTCTTTTTTCTTCATTGATAAAAGAGAAAGATCTTGTCATTCTGTATCTCCACCCGGAGTAAAACAAGTTCTGATAAAAAAGAATTTTAGTTTGCTTGCCATACCGGAAGGTTGGTACAGAATGACACCAAATTGAAAAAGCCTCCTGAATAATATCGGGAGGCTTTTTTTATGTGTCGCTATCTGAAGTTTATTTTCTTGATTTCTTAAAAGCGGCTAATCCACACTCCAACCACTTAATAAATTCATCAGGATTGGGAGTATAGAACTTTGTTTTCGTCAAAGCGATTTGCTCGGGGCTTATAATAGCATACTGTGGTTGAGAAGTAGCTCCAAAGTTTTCAATCTGGAATGTTGACCATTTATCTCCAACAGAAACAATGGATTTATTGGTACCGTTATCAAGTTTCTCTACTGTTTGTTCTGCCAATGGTAAATTCTTCTTTTCATCTACATAAAGAGAAACAACAATAAATTCATTTCGCATAAGACTATCAACCACCGCATCCGGCCAAACCTTTTCTTCCATTCTGCGGCAGTTTACACAAGCCCAACCTGTAAAATCGATTAACACAGGTTTATTCTGTGCTTTTGCCAATTCTAAAGCTCCTTTATAGTCATTGTGTATTGGTTCAAAGAGTCCGCCAGTTCCTTTTTCAATTTTAAAGATGCTGTATGATTTAGGTGGAGGGAAACCACTTATCAAATCAAGTCTTGCAGTTTTAGGATTTATAATACCAGGTATTAGATAAATCGTAAACGAAGCAAACAAAACAATAAATGCAATTCTTACAAATGAAAACTTCTTTACAGGTGAGCTATGGCCAATTCTTAACTTGCCAAGCAGGTATAATACCATTAGCAGACCAATTATTATCCAAAGGCCAATAAATACTTCTCGTTTTAATAAACCCCATTGCTTTACCAAATCTGCATTGGAGAAAAACTTAACAGCCAATGCCAGCTCCAGAAAACCTAGAATAACTTTCACATCCGTCATCCAGCCGCCCGACTTTGGTAAAGATTGTAACCAATGCGGGAACATTGCAAACAAAGCGAATGGCAATCCTAAAGCAATGCCGAAACCTGCCGCACCAACCGTAAGCGGCCATGCTCCCTGGTCAGCTACTCCTACTAACAAAGTACCTAGTATTGGACCTGTGCAGGAAAATGAAACGATGGCTAATGTAGCTGCCATAAAAAATATGCCGCCGATATTACCCAGGCCGGATTTTGAATCCATTCTGTTAGCCAATCCGGCTGGTAATCCAATTTCAAATAAACCAAAGAAAGACAAGGCAAAGAATACAAACACTGCAAAGAAGAGCAGGTTCAGCCACACATTGGTAGAAATATTATTAAATATCTCCGGGCTGATAGCCTTGCCCGCCACATGAAAGGGTAATGTAATCAATACATAAATAAAAAATATAAAGAGTCCGTATAAAACAGCGTTGGTTACTCCTTTCTTTTTATCAGTAGATTTTTTTGTAAAAAAAGTTACCGTTACAGGAATCATCGGGAAAACACAGGGCGTTACCAATGCAATTAATCCGCCAAGCAAACCCAATAAAAAAATTGTAAGGAGACTTTTATTTTTTGTGCCATCATCACCACAGTTATTTACCGGATTATTTACATCAATTGATGGTATTTTAATACTTGCCGCTTTCACTCCTCCTTCCAGCTTTGTAACTATCGACACCATGGTAGAAGGATAAAACTCATCGTTGATACCGTAGGTGTAAAACAAAGTTGCCTGTAGTATTTCCGGCACGGTGCCTTCAATAGCGATAATTGTTTTCCATTTAACCGAATTCTCTAAAACATTTACTTTTGTGTTTTCAAGAATAGCACTATTAATTTCTTTAGGAGTGCCTTCCAGAACAAAATCTCCTTCCTGAACTATGCTAGAATCGGCGAACTGTAATTCCGTTGTTTTTATATCGAGTATTGTTTGGTTAGGAGCATATACTTGCCAGTTGCCAGTTATGTTTCCGGAAAATGTAAGCTCATACTTTCCATCTGCAATCTTTTTACTTTCAACTGTCCAGTTTTTTATTGCACCAAGGCTATCCTGAGCAACTCCAGTTTGTGCAACAAAAAAAAGAAAAACAAGGCAAGCAATCAGTCCTTTAAAAATTCTCATAAACTTATTTTATAAAAAACAAACGAGTTCTTTTGCAAGAACCCGTTATAATTCACTACTTAATTCATGTATTATTTTATGGCTACGCTGAAATTGACCGTTTTTGGAGGCAGGCACTTCTTGTCATCACAGGTCTGGTATTCTACATTGCCGTTGAAGTTTGTTTTTACGTTTGCCTTTAATTTTATTTTCTGAATAAAGGTTACAGTTTTTGAATATTGATTGGCAGAAACTCCCAATGTTGCATCTTTCATCACTTCCATCTTTCCTATTTCTTTTATTTTATCATCGGTTTTAAATAATGGATTAGGATTGATAGTGAATGATGTGGGGATAGCTATTGCATCATCCGGTTGTGTCTGTGAATACAAATGCCAGCTATTCTGAATGGTGGCCACCATTTTCACTTCATAGGTCTTATCTCCTGTTTTACTGGCACTAAACGTCCAAGAAACAGGATTTAATTGAGCCTTACAACTGAATGCAGTAAATACAATTAATACCACACCTACTATTTTCTTCATATTCTTCATAATGTTCATTTTTATAATCTACGCAAATTTCATGCTTTTGTCTCTTATATGGTTGTTAAAATATATAAACGAATTTACAAATACTTATAGTTATTATTTGTAACCAATATGACAAAGCATGCTGATTAATTGACAAGATGCTTGATATATGGGATTAGTTGCTGTGAACCCACCGGTTAATCTCAGGAAACTAATTGAGCAGCCATTAAAAGACTCTTAAAAATTTCCTGGCCGTCTGTATTGCCTAATACAGCAGAACAAGCTCTTTCGGGATGTGGCATCATTCCGAAAACGTTTCTTCCCTCGTTACAAATGCCCGCAATATTTCTTAATGAACCGTTTGGATTCGCATAATCTGTAATACTTCCCTTTTCATCACAATAATAAAAAGTTACTTGTCCATTGCTTTCCAACGCATCCAATGTTTTCTCATCGGCATAATATCTGCCTTCGCCATGTGCCACCGGAATCATATATGGTTTACCTGTTTCGTTTGTGATAAAAACATTTTTACAAACAAATTGCTGATGTCCATTTCTCAATAATCCGCCGGGCAGTAAATGAGATTCGCATAAAATCTGAAATCCATTACAAACGCCTAACACTTTGCCTCCGGCATTGGCAAATTCAATAACACTCTGCATCATAGGGCTAAATCTTGCAATGGCGCCACTGCGTAGATAATCGCCGTAAGAAAATCCGCCAGGAAGAACGATGCAATCTTCTGTAGTAAACTTGCTCAGGTCTTTATCTTTATGCCAAAGCATCGTTACATCTTGCCCAAGATCATTCTGCAAGGCATCAAACATATCTCTATCGCAATTAGAACCCGGAAAAACTACTACACCAAATTTCATGTGAATTTTTTTATTGTAATTATTTGCCACATGGAATTCGCCAAAATTTTTCCCTTTGATAAGAGATTCTCCCATGGCTCATTTCATGTAAATTATTTCAAATGAGAAAGTGCAAAGATAAAAAAACAGAGGCAGCTTTTTTTAACCAATTACCAACCAGGTCCAAAATACTGATAACCGACTATAAAAGCTGTTGATAGCCAAAAAATCAAAACTGGAATAATGCGTAGCGATGTAGACTGATATGCCATAGCATGGAAAGCTGCAAAAGGAATGGCTACAATTACCCAATTTTCCAGCGAATCGCTGTTATTTACAAATGGAATAAATAATGAGCCAATCAGGTAAAGCAATAAAAGGCTCCAGCCTTTTCTGACTTGTATCAGCATTTTTCTTAAACTATCCTGCACATGATAACTCCCCAGTAAAAAAGGCATGACTAGCAAAAAAGCACTTCCTGCCAGCCAAAGTGATTGTTTAATGTAGGGCAAACTAACAGAAAAATGTGGCCAGATAGTTTGCCAGCTCCATTCGTTATTTATAATCAGGTATACAGCGTAAAAATAAAATGGAGTGGTTAGTCCAACCAAACAAAGTATCCATTCATTAAGGCGAAATGGCCGCATTATAGCTAATGAAAAAAGTATCCAAATAATAAATGTCAGAGAGGGGAAAAAAATAAATGTAGCAATGCCTAATGCCAGTCCGATATTAAAAATTGCCCCTTTCGCATTTTGTTGACTATATGATTTGAATAAGGCAGATAAAACAAAAACCAGTATTGTATTGACGATGAGTGGTGCAGAAAAATAACTCCATTCTGGAAATAGGGAGGTAATTAGTAAGTAAGCCATCCCCGGAAAATAATTGGCCTTGTTCATCATTCGCTGAGAATTGATAAACCGGGTTAGCATTACTGCCTGTATAAATAATAATGCAAAAGCCAAAAAAGAATATAGAACCGGGTTAGCTGATCCTGAAGGACGAAGAATATCTAATATCCATTTGAAGAAAATCCCATCCTCTGTATGTGCAGCTACTCTGGCCGGTTTAAGGAACAGCGGTAGTTTTATCAACACACCGAATACCAGCAATAGGAGAATATTTACAGGATTTTTTGTTTTGAATATGCCTATCACAGAAAAGGAAGCCTTTTGAAACTTTAATTGTAATCGATTTTTGCAAAGCAAATATAATTACGATAAAGACAAGGAACGATCATTTGCCTGGAACTTACCTGTTTTGCGTATTTAGGCATAAAATCATACCCTCTTTCCAGGTTTTTCAACGTTGGGTTTCTCGAAAGTTTACCATCTGGCAAAATGCCATAATCGTTTAGCAACAGTGTTCTTCTCTCCATTTGGTTAAATAGAAAATGTAGCTGATCGCCTGTGTTCATTAATTGGTAAGATACTTTATCATCTGTCTCGTCATCAAACTGGCTTTTTCCGATCACCGTATTCCATTCTGGTAAGCCTTTATTGTTAAAGGACATGATGGCAATATTATCAGCATGATAACGGGTAGCCTGGCCTGAATTTGACCTGCTGCTCCACCAGGAATTGCGATAATACGGAGAACTGTACCAGTTATCAAGGCTGTTAGAATAAGGAGATCCGTACAAATAGTTCCATCTGTTCCAGTTATTAAATCTTGATGTTGTGTAATAGGATTCGCTACCAATAATAAATCCTCCATCCTTCCGGGTAATTATATCCTTTATAAAGTAATCATTAAAGGCCATTTTAACACTTGCATCACCCCTTGCTTCTTTTCTTAACTCTTCTCCAAATGCAATAGTATTTTCTACTATTGCTGACTTATCATTCTTATCCATTATAAAAAAATACAGTCCTTCTATATTACCTCTCCTTTCATCTAAATAATAAGCTGTCAAAAAATATCGCTTATTATAATTATCTACTTTAATATGAACTTCATCCAACCATATTTTTTCCATTTTCAGCTCCCGGAACATGAATGAATCCTCCATGGCGTTTTTAATAACAAGATGGGCCTTACTTATATTCTCATTATTATTTGTATGAAACTTGGAAAAAACCAAATTCCCATCATTATCAAGATGATATTCGCCGAGATTATCATTTCTTTCTTCCATTGGTATTGAAATAATGCTCTTCTTTAATAAATCAAGTTTTTCGTCATACAGCAATGTGGTCATTACAAACAACTTCCTGTTGCGGCTATTAATTTTAAATACGCTTAATTTACTTTTATCCTCACTGCTAATTACCGTATAAATTTTATTATTGGCAGCAAAGCTTAAGTGTGTTGTATCCATTTCAATCACATCTCCAATCTTTTTCCCCATTCCATCAATTTTTGATGCCATGCAATACACCACATTCTTTTTTTGGTATTGATAAACCATATAACAAAAATCCTGATACACAAAAAAGTCTACGTTTATCATTCGGTCATTATCTGGCACATAATCCTGATCTACACTGGCAATTTCCTGCATATCATTATCCAATACCGAAATCAGGTTTTTGTTACGTATATTTTTATAAATCAGAAAATTGCCATTTATTTTACCTGCAATCTCAAAATTCATCCTTTTTGTATCTTCTTTATCAGGTACAGAATAAACTATTTTTTGAGCTTTGGCCATAAAAGCTAAACAAACGATACTAACAAATAAAACAAATGACTTTGCTGTCATAATTAACTGATTTTTGCTGATTAAAGTTACAAGATGGATTTCAAACCCTCCCCTGTTTTTTATTACTCATGCATCTTCTCGCATATTGCATTAACATATACGATAAAAGGTTTCATATGGCGTTCGCCTGCCTTTTATCATGTAATAGGATGGACGAAGGAAAAAGATAAAAAAGTTGCCTTTGATAATTGTTTTTTGCCTATACCTTTGCATGTAACCTATTCAAAATTAAATGATCTGTATCCGCCATTGATATAGCTAAGGCGGTAAAGTCAGGAATAAAGACCACAACAATCATAAAAGTGAAAATACCGACCAACAAAGTCACCGCCGCAGGACTACTTATAGCCTTAGGAATTATTTACGGAGATATTGGAACATCACCCCTTTACGTTTTCAATGCTATCATTGGTGGAAGGACAGTAAGCGAAGATCTGATACTTGGCACTTTGTCGTGTATAATATGGACATTAACCCTTCAGACAACCATAAAGTATGTGATTCTGGTACTAAAGGCCGATAACCGTGGAGAGGGTGGTACATTTGCTTTGTATGCCTTGGTTAGACGTCGAAAAAAATGGTTGGTTATTCCAGCCATGATAGGCGGAGCTGCACTGCTGGCAGATGGAATTATTACTCCTCCAATTTCTATAACCTCTGCCATTGAAGGTTTGAACAAAATACCTTCTTTAGGTATTGAAGCCGGAAGCAATACTGTAGTAATAATTGTATTATCCATACTTGCCCTATTCTTTTTCATGCAACAATTTGGAACAGCATCTATCGGAAAATTTTTCGGGCCTGTCATGTTTATTTGGTTCACCATGCTTTTGGCATTAGGAGCCATCCATGTATTTGACGATCTTTCGATATTTAAAGCACTTAGCCCTCACTATGCAATTTCATTTCTAAAAAATTATCCCGGAGGATTTTGGCTATTAGGCGCAGTTTTTCTTTGTACTACCGGCGCCGAAGCTCTATACAGTGATTTGGGACATTGTGGCCGGGGGAATATCCGTAGATCTTGGATATATGTAAAGATTTGCTTGCTGGTGCACTATTTTGGTCAGGGTGCCTCTCTTTTAGCACACCGAAATGGTCTTCAGATTACAGATGAAGTGAAAAAAACATTAAGTATAAATGCATTTTATGATCTGATGCCACACTGGTTTATTATTCCAGGAGTTATCATTGCTACAACTGCTGCAATTATTGCCAGTCAGGCCATGGTATCCGGTGCTTACACCTTAATAAGTGAAGCCATGCGGTTGAATCTTTGGCCAAAAGTTAAGATCAGATACCCCTCGGAAGCAAAAGGGCAATTATTTATTCCAGCTATTAATTTCCTCATGTTTTTAGGATGTGTAGGCGTAGTGCTGTATTTCCGTGAGTCATCCAATA
Organism: Chitinophagaceae bacterium; assembly: GCA_039927535.1. Classification (GTDB taxonomy): domain Bacteria; phylum Bacteroidota; class Bacteroidia; order Chitinophagales; family Chitinophagaceae; genus JJ008. The sequence continues at coordinate 15,494 of JBDSUW010000090.1, forward strand.
TGGAAGCTGCTTATGGCCTTGCCATTATTGTAACCATGCTAATGACCACCATCCTCTTTGCTAATTATTTGGTTTTACACAGGGTCAAATCTATATGGATATATATATTTCTTGCGGGATACCTTACAATTGAGATTGTTTATCTCGTTGCATTAATGATCAAATTCATGCATGGAGGTTATTTCACTTTAATTATCGGCATGTTTATGTTTCTTGTTATGTACGTATGGTTCAGGGCAAGAAAAATCAAGAACCGCTATGTGGAATTTGTAAGAATGGAACATTATGTACCCAAAATACAGGAACTCAGCAGCGACAAATCTGTTCCAAAATATGCCACACACCTGGTCTATCTTACCAGTGCCAATAATCCGAAAGAGATTGAGCATAAGATCATTTATTCAATTCTGAACAGAAAACCTAAACGGGCAGATATTTATTGGTTTGTGCATGTGGACACAGTAGATGATCCCTATACCTGCGAATACAGAGTAGAACACATTATTCCGAATGATATTATCCGGGTTGATTTCCGCCTTGGATTCAGAATGGAACCTCGCATCAACCTTATGTTTCGCAAAGTGGTAGAGGATCTTGTTGCTAATAAAGAAGTAAATATCATTAGTCGCTATGAAAGTCTTGCCAGCAGTAACACCGTAGGCGACTTCCAGTTTATGGTAATGGAAAAATACCTTAGTCAGGATAATGAGCTGCCATTCTTTGAAAGAGTGGTCATGAAATTTTACTTCTGGCTAAAAGATCACAGTCTTTCAGAAGAAAAAGGCTTTGGACTTGACCTTGCCAACGTTACCATAGAAAAATTCCCGTTGATAGTAGCACCTGTTACTAATTTGAAGTTAACCCGCATACAAGAATAAGAAAGTTTCTTGTTTGTGTTTTGTTGGTTAATTTGAGTGCTACAAACGAACATCAAATTTGCCATCACTACTTTGGTATATAATTGCAGGCATTGCTGCACTAAGCATTCTTGTATATTTTGTGCAGGAAAGGTTAATCTTTAAGCCAGAAAAACTAAAACAGGATTTTCAATTTAAATATGATGTGCCTTTCCGGGAATATTTTTTTGATGTTGAACCCGGTGTTCGCATCAATGGTCTTCATTTCTACAGGGAAAATGCAAAAGGTTTAATTCTCTATTTTCATGGCAATACCAGAAGTATAAAAGGATGGGCCAGGTATGCCAAAGATTTCTACCGATATGATTATGATGTAGTACTGTTAGATTACCGCGGCTTTGGAAAAAGTACCGGTAAACGAAGTGAAAAAGATATGCTGAATGATATGCAGTTTGTTTACAACAAATTGAAAGAAGAATATGCTGAAGACCACCTGATTGTTTATGGAAGAAGTATGGGCAGTGGATTTGCAACAAAACTGGCATGTGATAATACTCCCCGTTACCTTATTCTTGATGCACCTTATTTTAATTTTCTACGAGTAATAGAACGGTTTCTTCCAATGCTTCCGGTAAGAGTAGTTCTACGATTTCATCTTAGAACTGACTTATGGCTACCAAAAGTAAAATGCCACACTTATATCATTCATGGCACTAAAGACTGGCTGATTCCTATCCGCCACAGCGAAGCTTTACAAAAAATCAATCCAAAAAAAATAACATTAATACGTATTCATGGCGGCGGACATAATAACCTGCCAACCTTTGATGAGTACCACAATTTCGTCCGGGATATTCTTAAATATTAATGGTATTGTCTCTTTTTTGTTAATGATTGCATAATTACAGTACTTCTTTCTAATATGGAATATAATTTGAAAGTGTTATATAAAAAAGGAGGTGCTTATGATACTCAAACTTTACATCACATTTTTTACCGCACTTAGTTTATTTGCTTTTTCCTGCAAAACAGCCAGCAAACTTTACGAAAAAGGAAACTACGATGAAGCTGTAGAACTGGCTACAAAAAAATTGCAGAAAAATCCTGATGATCCAAAGTTACTGGATATCATTAGCAACGCTTATAGCTTTGCAGTAAACGATCATGAAAGCCGTATCCACAGTCTATCGCTCAGTAATAATGAATTGAAATACGAATCGATGTACAATCAATATCTTTCATTGCAAAGAATGTATGATGCTATTTACAAAGTACCTTCATTGCTGGAGATAGTAAAGCCAGTAAATTATTCCGACTACCTCGTTACTTACAGCCAGAAAGCAAGTGATATACGTTATGACAGAGGTATCGCCTTTATGCAACGTTATACCAAACAGAGCTATCAGGATGCTTACAGAGAATTTCAAATAGCACTTCGTTTTGATCCAGGCAACCTTGATGCAACAATTAAACTAAACGAAGCATACGAATATGCCGTAACAAATGTTGTTATTCTGCCAATGCAGCAACAAGGTGGCTTTGTTTACAGTTCATATAATGTAGGTAGTAATAATTTCGATGATCAATTAGTTCGTACTCTGCAATACAATAGCGGCAACCAGTTTGTAAAATTTTATTCCGCATGGGATGCAAGAAGTCAGCATGTTAGAGTTGATCAGGAAATTGATTTGCAAATTAGTACAATGGATATTGGCCGTCAATATGATAATCGTACAACAAGAAAAGTGTCGAAGGACATCGTTGTAAAAGAAACAGTGTATAAACCTGACTCCATAGTAAAAGAGTATGCCAGAGTTAATGCCAATATTATTACCACAAAAAGAACTATGAATTCTTCAATACAGCTTCTGGTAAACGTTAGAAATAGTGATGGCAGATGGGTTTGGAATGACAATGTATCTACGGTACATCACTGGAGTACCGAGTTTGCAACATTTACTGGTGACGAGAGAGCATTAAGTGATGCTGACAAGCAAATAATTAACAGAAGACATGAGTTTGCTCCTACCGAAACGGAGATTATGAGAGTTATGCTTGAAAATATTAATAATGATGCACTATACAAAATCAGAAACTATTTCAACAGATATTAACTTTACGTAGACATATATTAAAGAGGGCATGAAATTCATGTCCTCTTGGTTTTATAATAATTCAGGTTTCTATACGAAGGAAAACAGAACCTTATCTTTGCTCCGTTTTTATGATAAACAAGAAGCAATTACGAAAATGCTGGAAGTGGTTTAAAATTATTGCCCTTATCTATATTATGATTGGTGTAGCCCTTTATTTTTTACAGGATAAGTTTATTTTTCATCCCAAAAAGCTACCGGCTGATTACGAGTATAAATTCGATATCCCTTTCCGCCAAATTGACTTGACAGTGAATGAAGAAAAGAATCTGAGCATTGTACAATTTACTGTTCCCGATTCTGTACGAAAGGGGATTGTCCTGTATTTTCATGGCAACCGGGAAAACATAAACCGCTATGCTCCGTTTGCAAAAAATTTTACAAGAAATAATTATGAAGTCTGGATGATAGATTATCCTGGCTACGGCAAATCCACCGGAAAAAGAAAAGAAAAAATTTTATATGAAGATGCTTTGACATTCTATAAAATGGCGATGGCAAAAGTGGCGGCAGATAGTATCATTATTTATGGAAAATCTTTAGGAAGTGGAATAGCTGCGCAATTAGCTTCCGTAAGGGATTGTAAAAAGCTGATCCTGGAAACACCATATTATAGTATGGATGCATTGGCAAAACATTATTTCTTTATTTATTCCGTCATTCGAATGACGAAATATAGCATTCCTACTTATCAGTATTTCGAATATATTAATGCGCCAATCACTATTTTACATGGTACCAAAGACAGGGTGATTCCTTATAAACATGCCCAAAAGCTTGCAAATCAAAAAAAAGGGACCGAATTGATCACAATTGCGAAAGGAAGACATAACAACTTGAATGACTTTACTTTATTTCAGAAAAAGATTGATTCTTTACTTCAGCAGTAGCTTAAAAAATACCCCATTTGTGGTATTGTTTAAGGTTTGCCAGTGTTTTACATTTACACTATGAAAAAGTTGATTCTTATTCTTTCATTTTCTCACTGCCTTTTACTTAATGCGCAAACTGATAGTTCTTATCAACTTTTATTGAAAAATATAAGCGAAGTACAATTAACGGACAGTCTTTTATTGAATGCAATAGAACTTCAATCTGAACCCCTAGATACTTTTATAATCAAGAAATGGTTTGCTCTTGCTTTATCAACAAACAATACCAACAGGTTAAAAAACAGAAATTATTACCTGACTGGAAAAATTACTCATAATAATAATTTTGATTTACTGGTTGTGGTAGAAGAAAAAATGAAAGCTGATGTTACCGGTATGCAGATTGTTTATCTTGTAAGTACGAAAAAAAATGGCGATTACATTTCGTCTTTAGAAGTAGCAGTTGCGGGTATAAAAAATAATTCTAATTATAACACTTCTTCGCTTTTGTATAAAGACAACAAATTAAAGTTAGACACAAAATTCGTTGCCAATGATTCATCCTATGCAGAGGTAAATGTATATAAGATAACAAAGACGGGTCGCTTTTTGCTGGCGCCAAAATATTAATTATTACTCTTCGAGAATAACTTTTGACTTACCAACTCTCAGTTTATAACCTACTCCTATTTTCAACGCATAGTTTCTGTCGGAATGACTGACAGGAAAATCAAAACAAACCGGGTAATCGTATTCACTTATAATGTCTCTTATTATTTCATACACTTCTTTACCGAATGGTCTTTCTGTATCCTGCATATCTGTAAATCCGCCAATAATAAGACCAGCCAGCTTTGAAAGCTTTCCACTTCTTTTCAGTTGATACATCATTCTGTCTACATTGTATTTCTGCTCACCAATATCTTCTATAAAAAGAATTTTACCTTTTGTTTTTAAATCTGATTCAGTACCGACAAGATGTGCCAGCAATGCAAGATTTCCTCCAACCAATTCACCTATTGCTTCACCTTTTTTATTGAAGGCATGAGCAGCACAGGTATATTTTATCTTTTTGCCGAGCAATGCATTTTTTAAAGACAACACAAATTCGTTGGTAAAGCCTCCATCATTAAATGCAGCTGACATAGGAGCATGCAATGAAGAAATATAATAATTCGAAAAAAGATGCGAATGTAAAACTGTAATGTCGCTATAACCAATAATCCACTTGGGTTTCTTTTTAAACTTTTTAAAATCAATCTTATCAATTATTCTACCCATACCGTAACCTCCCCTACCACACAATACCGCTTTCACTTCATCATCATCCATCATCGTTTGTAAATCGGAGATCCTTTCCGTATCCGTACCGGAAAAATAGGTTTTTGAATTGCTGCCAACTGAATTGCCGACTTTTACTTTGAAGCCCCAGTCTTTTAATGTTTTTATGGAGGTTTCCACTTTGTCCAAAGTCATATAACCTGCTGGACAAACGATTCCTATGGTGTCTCCTTTTTTTAAGTATGGCGGTATTGTTATCATGCTACAAATTCTATTTCCGATAAAGTTATTAGATTTCATCCATTTTGGGCAATGGCTTCTATTCCGGTATTTTTGCAGACTCATTGCGACGAATAAGTGCTGAATAGTGATATACAGCTGAAGTATGATTAATTTCTTCTGTTTCACTGAAAGAAAAGATATTAACAAATCATAGATTGCAAGGAACTTTGCCCGACTACAATATTTAATAATAGTATGGTCTGGCGGGGATAATGCCTGCCTGACGTTAGGCAGGGTAGTAAAAAAGCTGATAACAAAAAATGAATCAACCTAAACGATATTTAATAACTTCTGCCCTGCCCTATGCTAACGGACTGAAACATGTTGGGCATTTGGCTGGTGCATATATTCCAGCAGATATTTATGTTCGCTACCTGAAAGCACAGAAAAGAGATGTTGTGTTTGTTTGTGGAAGTGATGAACATGGCACAGCTATTCCAATTCAGGCAAAAAAAGAAGGAACAACGCCACAAGCCATCATCGACAAGTATCATGTGGCAATGAAAGAGGATTTCAAAGACTTGTCTGTGGACTTTGACATCTATCATCGCACCAGTTCACCCCTTCATCATGAAACGGCACAGGAATTTTTTACCAAGCTCAATGATGCAGGTGAACTGGAAATAAAAGAAACAGAGCAATATTTTGATGAAGAGGCGAATTCGTTTCTTGCAGACCGTTTTATAAAAGGTACCTGCCCTAATTGCGGAAGTGACAGAGCTTTTGGTGATCAATGTGAGAGCTGTGGAAGAACACTGAGCCCGGATGAATTGATAAATCCTGTAAGTGCATTAAGCGGCAAAACACCAATTAAGAAAAAAACTTCCCATTGGTATTTGCCATTGGGAAAACATGAAGATTTTTTAAAAGAATGGATTCTTAAGGAACACAAAAATGATTGGCGGGCAACAGTTGTTGGCCAATGTAAAGGATGGATTGAAGGTGGTTTGCAATCGAGAGCTGTAACAAGAGATTTGGATTGGGGAGTAAAAGTTCCTTTGAAAGATGCAGAAGGCAAAGTGTTATATGTTTGGTTTGATGCGCCAATCGGTTATATCAGTGCAACTAAACAATGGGCAATTGATAACAATAAAGACTGGAAACCTTATTGGGAAGATAAAGACACTAAGCTTGTTCATTTTATAGGTAAAGACAATATTGTTTTTCACTGCATCATCTTTCCTATCATGCTGAAACTGCATGGCAATATTCTACCTGATAATGTGCCGGCAAATGAATTTTTAAATCTGGAAGGTGATAAAATGAGTACCAGCCGTAATTGGAAGCTGGAAATGAGGGGCTATATTAATGACTTTGTGAAAAAACCCGCTGGACACAATGGGGAAAAGGGTGGCGGGCAATGTGTAGATATGCTCCGCTATTATTTAACACAGATAGCACCAGAAACAAAGGACAGTGAATTTATGTGGAAAGGATTTCAGGATGCTGTGAACAGTGAACTGGTTTCGATATTTGGCAATTTTATCAACAGAACATGGGTACTGATGCATAAACTTTGCGGAGGAAAAGTTCCTACGTTGCATACTGATGCATTGGATGAAAATGACAAATTCCTGATCACAGAAATTGAAAAAGCAAAAACAACTGTTGAAGAATTGCTGGAACAATATAAATTCAGAGATGCATTATTTGAAGTGATTGAATTGAGTCGCAAGGGTAATCAGTACATGCAAAAAAAAGAACCATGGATTGTTGCTAAGCAATTAGCAACAAATTCCGCAGCGCAAAAAAGTATTGACAACACAATGCATCTGTGTTTACAACTTTGTGCTAATCTTGCTATTTTGATTAACCCCTTTTTACCAAACACGGCAAAAAGCATGTTGAGTATGATGAAAGTGGTAGATAAAATGCTGGACTGGGAAAATGCAGGTAAAATAAAACTTCTAAGCGTTGGCTATAGCCTGCGAGAACCACAACTATTATTCAGAAAAATTGAAGACACAGAAATAGCTGAACAAATAGAAAAGCTAAAAGCAGGCTTAAAAGAATCTGCAAAAACTGAAAAAGAAAACAAACCACAACAATCAAAACCAATGATACAATTTGATGATTTTGCCAAACTGGAATTAAAAGCAGGAACTATTACTGCCTGTGAAAAAGTAGAGAAAGCAGATAAACTATTAAAACTGGAAGTGGATCTTGGCTCAGAAAAAAGAACTATCGTTTCTGGAATTGCTCAGCACTACAGTGCTGAAGAAATGATCGGCAAACAGGTTGTTGTTGTTACCAACCTTGCTCCTAGAAAAATGAAGGGCATAGAAAGCCAGGGAATGATATTAACGGCAGAAGACAGCGATGGCAAACTGCAATTATTGAAACCGGAAAATCCTGTTTCCCCCGGTTCAAATGTTAGTTAAGAGATAAACTTTAAAAAACCCCCGTTTTTCTTTGAGAAGATGAGGTTTATCATGTTATATCTCCTTGGTATTCAGTAAATTCACATTTACTAAAAAAGCATTCCAAACCCTTGGTCTCAAAATCATCAAAAAGAAAATTTTTAAAAATTTCCGCTATCATTAGCGGAATAATATTGCTATTGCTGTTAGGGTTTCACTTCTGGTTTAAAGCACATGCCAAAAAGATGCTGGAAGATCTTGTTGAATCCAAATCCCATGGGAAACTGAAAATGAAAGTTGGGAAATTAAAGTTTGGATACTTCAGCAGAAAAATGGAATTGGATAATGTCATTTTTTATAATATAGATACCCTTAATGTAAACACCACTTATCGTTTTGATGTAAAAAAAATAAACCTGAAAATAAAAAGCTTGATAGGTATTATTTTTCAGGAGCGGTTTCTTATTGATTCAATTTCATTACAGGAGCCGCATATACAGGTTACAAGGCTGAAACAGAATGAAAAACCCGATAGAATAAAATCAAGCGACGTTTCTATTCCTGAAGAAATGGGTAAAATATACAGATCTATACAGGATGCAATAAATGAACTTAAAGTATCAAAGTTCAGTATACAAAATGGAAAATTTACACTTAATAATAAAATTCAGGCCAACCAACAACCTGTTATTTTCAGTAACCTGGATTTTCAAATCGACAACTTTTCCATTGACAGTACCTTAAAAAATAATAAAGAAAAAATTCTTTTTAGTGATAATGTAATCTTGCGATCGCATGATCAGGATATCGAATTGCCTGATAGCAGGCACAGGATAAGCTTCAAAAATTTCAGAATTAATTTAAAACGCCGATTGGTAGAATTTGACAGTTGTACGATTGCTGCAACCCGTACGGATAGTGCAACTTCTGCCTTTTCTGTATTTTTTGACAAACTTTTATTAACGAATATTGATTTTGATACACTTTACAAAGCTGAAGTGATTAAAGCCGATTCGGTATATTGTGTTAATCCTAAGTTTACCCTGAAAGTAGAAATTGCAAATAAGAAAGGAAACGGAAAGTCGCCACCAAAACTTGAAAGCATTATCAAGCAACTTACCGGGGATTTGATAATAGGCCATGTAGTAGTAAGCAATGCAGATTTCAATATCGAAACAGTAAAAGATGGTATACCAAACACATATACGTTTTCAAATAACAATTTTGGGATGCAGGGCTTTAGCATTGACCAAGGAGCCAAAAATCCTATAAAAGTAGATCGTTTTGCGTTGGCCATCCGTAATTATGAGAACTTTATAAAAGACAGCACCTATAGTATAAAATTTGACAGTATTATTTTTAAAGATGACCGCATCACTCTTAGTAATTTTTTATTTGAAAACCTGAATAATGGAAAAGCCATAAATTCTTTCAGCATCCCGCAATTTTATCTTGGTGGTTTATCATGGGATGACCTTATTTTCGAAAGAAAACTTAAAGCAGATCAGGCCACAATGTTTTATCCAACTATTATTTATACTGTAAATCCTGTTAAAAGTAAAGCAGGGCAGCAAAATATTTTTCAATCCTTAGTAGTTGCAAATGCATTTATGGATCTTAATTTTCTTGAAATAATAGATGGCAACATTGATCTTACCATTAAAAAAGATTTACGGCTAAAATTATACAGGGCCAATCTATCTATTGAAAGCAACTCTCTCCTTTCTTCCAAAAAAATTGCCGGCATAAAAAATTCGTTAACCTCCATAAGTTTTGAGAAAGGAAATTTAAAAGCTGGAAGTCTTAATGTAGAATTAAAGGATCTCCGTTATATCGGATACGACGGTCATTTTATTGCGTCAAATATTTCAGTGTCTGATAAGAACAAAAACCAAACCTTTTTTATTCAGGATGTAGAAATAGACAAAATGATTGTTAACGAACTAAATGGAAATATTGAAGCGGAAGGAATATCCTGGAAAAAAGGCACAGTCAACTTTGGAATTGCCAAATCTAATAAAGGATCAACCCAATCTTTTATTCTTTTAAAAAACGTCAGCGGAAAAAATACCGACATTAATATTTCGAAAGGTGGCTTAAAAATTCTTTCCGCCGTTGATGAAATCTCTTTTGACAAGCTGGAAAGTCAGCCCGGAAAAACATTTGTGCTGGAAGGTTTAAACGTATTTGGCAAGGACTTAAAAGCTAAAAGCAATACCACAATGCTTTCTGTAGCAAACTACCATGTTTCAGATAATAAAATATCAACCTTTAAACAAACTGCTTTTCGCAGTAACACCGAAAAAAATGAGATCGACTTTTCAACTTCCTATTTACAATTAGTGCCGCATATCCGACAATTATTAGATGGTGAGATAATTCTTGATAATGTAATAATCGAAAAGCCAATTATAAAAGCTCATTTGGGTTCTTCTGAAGGAACAGAAAAAAAGGATCTTCCGAAAATAATTGTCAGCTCTTTGAAAATGAATCAACCACGAATAGATTTCTCAGTAAATAACAATAGTAAAACCATATTTAAATGGAATGGAAGTTCAAATCCGTCGGCTTTTCTCGAAATAAAAGAAATAAAAAGTACTCAAGCTACCATTAACAAGACTACCATCGGAGAATCCCGATTTCATTTATCCAATTTTGAATTCAGTTCAAACGGAAAAAAATTCTTTTCAAACAATGGAAACATAGTTACAACACTTAAAAATATTGAACTGAATTCTTCGGCAGGCCAACCAATGCAATGGAAAGGGTTCCTGGAAAGCTTTACTGCTAAAAATTTCCTTGCAGATAGTGTCGGAAAATATGGAGGCAATTTGATTGTAAATAGTACTGAAATAAACAACCTGAATATCAACTCACTCACATTAACAGACTTCAAAAAAATAATAGCCGCAAACAAGAATTTCAAAATCAGAAACTTTACTGGTGCTTATAAGGACTCACTGTCTATTATAAAATGGACCAATGCTGGTTTTAGCCGTGCAGGTAATGATTTTTCATTAGATTCCTTTTTTTTCAGTCCAGGATTAACGATAGATTCATTTCTGGCACAGCAGGATTTTCAGAAAGACTATATAACATTTAAAACCGGAGCTGTTAGTGTTCAAAATTTAGACCCTGATCTTTATTTAAAAGAGAATACCGTTAAAGCAACAAGTATTAAAATTAAAAACGCAACACTTACTGATTACAAAGACAAACAAATTCCTTTCAACTCCGGATTAATAAAGCCCATGCCAGTTGAGATGCTTAAAAATATTTCATTTAAAGTTGATATTGAAAATGCAGAGATAGAAAATGGCAATATCGAATATACGGAGACCTCGGCCAAAACTGATTCAATAGGTGTAATTCCGATAACAAGAGTAAATATCCGTCTTAAAAATATTAAGAATTATAATTTTTTAGCAACAGACAGCTTACAGATTGATGCAACTGGCTTTCTGCTTGATACAGCATTACTACAATTGAATATAAGAGAATCGTACAACGATCCAAATGGAGGGTTCTTATTAACCTTTCAGTTAAGCCCAATGGATCTTACACTCTTTAATACAATTTTAATTCCATTGAGCTCTGCTAAACTTAAATCGGGTAGGATGGACTCATTGAGTGTAGTCGTTCAAGGCAGAGAAGCAATGGCATTCGGAGAAATGAAATTATTTTACCAGGATTTAAAAATACAGTTTTTAAAAAATGGTAAACCTCAAAAATTCAAATCTTTTCTTGCCAATACATTTATCAAAAAAAACAATACTTCCCGCATAGGGCAGATTTTCTTTGTACGTCTTAGAGACAGATCAGCCATAAACTACTATATAAAAATTATTGGAAGTGGTGCTATGAGCAGTCTCGGTGTCAAAAACAATAAGAAACAACTTCGTAAATACAAAAAGAAAAACCCGGAGTTGATAAAGTCAGAATAATAATTTTATTCCCCACCATTTTGGTAAGCCCCATTCAGGGGTATTGTGTAACTTACTCTTCTATATAAGGCTAGCAGCGAATTAACAGCCATCTATTAAACACTTATTAACTATGATGAGCAAGAGATTCATAATTTCTACAATTCTATTCTTACTGTTTATAATTTCAGCCTTTTCATCAACAGCACAAACCCAGGAAGATTTTGACAAAAAAATGGGAGAAGTGTATTCAACTACTTTGGATAAAAAAAAGAAAGCCGTCATAGCCAAAGAAATGTACGACATAGTGGGAAAGAAGAAAGAATTGCAGACCTATGCCAACTATTATATACTTAAAACAATTTATGAAAAACAAATTGGAGACGATGCGATGGCAAAAACCTGTGAAGAAAAAGCACAAAAAATAATGAATGCACTGGTCGGCTTAAATAATCAGGCTGTCCCAGATACAAGTAACCCTACAATGGCATGGGCCACTTATTATTTTCCAGCATTGTTTAGAAATACTGATCCGGAAAATGCCGAAAAAGCATTGCAGTTCATAAACAATCACACAGACTTAAAAACTTTCTCCAACTTAACTTTTATTGCTTATGCTTTTGAAAGACACAGTGATTTTATACATGCAAAAGAAAATTACCAATCAGCAATCCCATTAATTGGAAATGATAAAGAAGAATACCATTCTTATATGTATTACACTAATTTCTTAACCCGTACAGGTGATTATCAACTGGCGGATGATTATATCCGCAAAATGGAAACCTTATCAATAACAGCAAATGGTTTCTTTAAAGAAAGCTATAAGTCAGAAGCTATGGCGGCAAGAATTATTTATTACCTGAATGTTGGCGATTATCAATCTTATGTATTAGCATCAGAAAAAAGAAACGATGAATTTTCGCCTTCATGGCATAAATCCAATACTTCTGACTGTGACCCATTCCCAGGCATTCGTTTCACAAACTCTGCTTTTGGAAAAGAAATGTTGAAAGAATATGATACTGCCGAAAAGCTCTGGAAAAGCCGTGACTCTGTTAACTATATATGGGTGAACTGTTATAACAAAACATATCCCAATTCAAAATATTATCCAATATCGATGTATCCTGTTTTTCTGGTGAAAAGAGGAAAGCAACATTTACTATCAAAGCCTGTTTCTTTTTTTATAAAAGAAACAGAAGAACATTATAACAGTTATAAAGATTTTGCTGAACTAAGTACCTATTTTGCAAAAGCAACACATCTTGGCTTTTTAGGAAGTAAAAATTATCCTGAATTGTTTGAACCGTTGATGAAGCTAGTAAAAAACACAAAAGACTTCAGAGAATCAACAACTCCTTTTTCCAACTATGCTTACTTCTCTATGCGGGACGGCAAATTTGAAGAAGCCCGAAAAACTTACAGAGAGTTGTTCGATTTAAATACAAGCTGGATCAACGATATTATTTTCACCTTTGGCGAAAAGGCATTTGTAACTTATTATAACGCCAAATTAAAAGAAGGCTATGAAAACTTTCACAGCTTTGTAAAATTGGCCAAAGAAAAACAACCTGCATTGTTTCCCGAGTTATCGCAACAGGCTTACAATAACTTATTATTTACAAAATCCATTTCACTGAAAGGAACACAACGGAGGAAAGAAGCATTCCTCAGTGCCAATGATCCAAACATCACCAAACTCTATGATGGGTGGATTGCAAAAAAACAACAGCTCATCCGTCAATACCTTAAAACAGATGACCCTTCTGGTGCAGACACTGCTAATAAAATAAATGCAGCCTTACTAACCGCAATGCAACAAGAAGTATCTCAGCTGGAAAATGAGCTGACATTAAAGGCGAAAGATTTCAAGAAATATTTAAACATAGTTCCGCCAGACTGGAAAACAGTAAGAGATCAATTAAAAGAAGGCGAAGCGGCCATAGAAATGCTCCGCTTTCAATGGAAGAATAAAATTTATTATTCTGATACTTCCTATTATGCAGCGTATATCATTACAAAAAACAGCGACTATCCGGAAGTTGTATTTCTTACTACTGCTGCGGCTGATCTGGATAATAAATATTATAAGATGTATAAAAATAATATCAAATTCAAAACAGACGACAAAGAAAGTTTTAATCAATACTGGAAACCTATAAGTGAAAAACTAAAAGGCATAAAAAAAATATATTTCTCACCTGATGGTATATATCACCTGATAAATATTGCAACCTTAAAAAACCAAGAGAGTAAACAATTTCTGTTGGATGAAATGGAAATTCAATACACTACATCTGGTGCAGATATAAATACCACATCTACTACTGACATCCGCACAGCGGTTTTAATTGGGCGGCCTACTTATAAAATAAATGCTCCGCAATTGACTACCACAGCAAAACCAGTGACCAGGTCTTATGTACGGGGTTTTAAAGAAGAAAACATTCAGGATCTTCCCGGTACAGAGGTAGAAGTTGTAAGTATAAAGAAAGAATTAGACCAGTATAAAATAAATACAAACCTGCTATTAAAAGAAAAAGCAACCGAAGATGAGCTCTACAAATTGCATAGTCCGGGCATATTGCATATTGCCACACATGGTTACTGGTCGCCGGCTGGTGAAAATGCTACCGACGGTTACCGTGTATTTAATGCAATGGCCAATTCAGGTTTGCTATTGTCCGGTGTTGTAAATTATTACAGTACTAATACTTATCCTGAAACCTACGATGGCGTATTAACTGCATACGAAGCACAGAATCTCGATTTACAAAATACTTCTCTTGTTATTTTATCTGCTTGCGAAACAAGCCTCGGCCATATGGATGCAGGCGAAGGTGTGTATGGATTGCAACGGGCCTTTCGTGCCGCCGGTGCGGGTAGCATTATGACAAGTCTTTGGAAGGTAGATGATAATGCCACCAAAGATTTTATGATAACTTTTTATCAGCAGTTTTTAAAAACAAAAAATAAATCAGCCGCTTTCATTACTGCACAAAAAGCTATTAAAGAAAAATATATTCATCCGTATTTCTGGGGAGCATTTGTAATGATGGGAGAATAGATTGAGAATTTTTATTGGCCCAGCTACAGTTTCCTGCCTGCCGGCAGCTACCGTGTGGACACATTTTTTATGTTACTAACTCTTTTGCTAATTTCCATCCTTGATAAACCATATTAAATTTATCAAGGCCATTTTTCATTGTAATTGGTCCTGGTGGTC
>JBDSUW010000091.1:0-10347 GCA_039927535.1 Chitinophagaceae bacterium
AGGCTTTCGTTCAGGAAAATATTGTCAGCAAATTGTTGCCGGAAAATAGTATAAAATGCCCCATGTGCTATACTGTGATTTCCCCTGTCGTTTGATTCAATCTTTTTTTCAATGAATTGCACACCGGGTGTAATACTATATATCATATTTATATTCCAGTTATAGTAAACCTGGGCGGTATACAAATTCGATCTGTTGTCATTTGGTATTGCGGCAGGGCGAAACCAGAACTGGTCTCTTAGTTTTTTATAACCTAAATCAATATTCAATAAGCCATTTTTTGTTTTCTTATTGATGTTTAATTGACTCCATAAAGAATTTACTTCTTCATTGGCAGTATCACTTGAAAAAGTGGTGTAAAAATTTTGTGCATTGAATTTTCGAAAATCGGCGGCAGCCCGAATGCTTGCCCTCCAATTATTTTTAAACTGATGTGAAAAGGCAATACTGGCTGTTGTTGAATGAAAAAAACCTGTAGTTCCTCTTAATTGTTCTCCTTTGGCATTAGTAGTAGTTACCCCTGCAGAAAAAGACGAGTTGTTTTTTGCATATTGAAAATGTGTTCCGGCATTCAACAACTTATTTTCTCCGGCAGCAACATTTAAACGTAGTTTTTTATTGTTACTGATTTTCCCAGCAAATGTTTTAGTAATGATATTAATAACACCACCAACTGCTTCTGATCCATAAATAGCAGAAGCAGCTCCTTTCAAAACTTCAATTCTCTCAATTTCAGAAGGGTGGATTGGCACATAGCTATTAAAATGTCCTGTAATCGGATCATTCAATTTTACACCATCAATAATTACTAATACCTGTTGAAATGTTCCACCCCGTAATATTATATTGCTTTGTGAGCCTTGCGGCCCTCTTTGTTGCACCTCTACCCCGGGAATATAACGTAACAGTTCGTCTATTGAACTTACGGGAAGGGAATAAAATGATTCTCCTTGTATGGTGATAATATTTCTACCTGTTTCTTTTTGTTGCTGTTCCAAAAGGCTGGCAGTAATTGTTATGTTGCTTAGTTCAATATCTTTTTCCTGTGCTGATACTTGAGTAGTTAAAAGAACTATTATTATCCCCAAAGACAATTGTTTTGCGAATTGCATACAGTTTATTTTGATCGCAAAAATAGTCTGATTGGAATGTATACCAGAAGATTTAGAGAATTATAGGTAAGTGACAATTAGTATTGCTCACTGTCATTGGGAAAATCGTTTGACTTTACATCTTTAATATATTGTTGAACGGCTGTAGTTGCTTGTTCAGCAATATTCAGGTATTGTCTTAAAAAGCGAGGTTTGAATTCTGTATTTATACCCAGCATATCATGCATTACCAGCACTTGTCCGTCGCAATCGCCACCTGCACCAATACCAATTGTAGGAATTGAAATGCTTGCTGAAACTTCTTTTGCAAGGCTTGCAGGAATTTTTTCTAAGACAATTGCAAAGCAACCGGCATCTTCTAACAGTTTTGCATCCCTTCTTAGCTTATTGGCTTCGTCTTCTTCTTTTGCCCTTACGGTGTAAGTACCGAATTTATAAATAGATTGTGGGGTAAGTCCAAGATGTCCCATTACAGGAATGCCTGCGGATACAATTTTCTTAATAGAGTCTAAGACTTCTTCGCCACCTTCCAATTTTATAGAATGTCCGCCAGATTCTTTCATTATTCGAATGGCAGAGGCAAGTGCTATATCCGAATTGGATTGATAAGAACCAAAAGGCAGATCTACAACAACCAGGCTACGGTTAACTGCCCGGATAACAGAAGCAGCATGATATATCATCTGTTCTAAAGTAATGGGCAACGTAGTTTCATGACCTGCCATTACGTTGGAGGCAGAATCACCAACGAGAATTACATCAATACCTGCGCCGTCAATTATTTTTGCGAAAGAATAGTCGTAGGCTGTGAGCATACTAATCTTTTCGCCGGCCGCCTTCATCTTTAGCAGCGTATGCGTTGTAACTTTTTTTATTTCTTTATTTACCGACATTCATTTTTTTTATAGGGTATAAATGTAACTAAAATTAAATTTCGATATTACTGAGTCTTATTTCATCATATAAATTATGAATTAACCCATCCGCCAGTCCTATTTTGGGAACAAAGATTTCCTGGGCATCAGACCATCGCATTACATTAATGTAAATGAGCAAGGCAGGAACAATTACATCAGCTCTGTCTTCTCTTAGTTTATACATACTAATACGCTGCGAAAGCGAAAGGTTACTGAATTCTTTATAGTAATCTCTTAATACACCAAGCGACAGCGATTTCCCTTCTTTACTTTTTGATAGGGAAAATATTTTATTAATGTTTCCGCCCGAACCAATAACAGTTACATGATGATAGCCTTTCGTCTTTTTTGTTATACACTCTTTCATCTCATCCCAAGTGGCTTCCGTAACTTGATTTTTTAATAAACGGATAGTACCAATGTTGAATGATTCTTTAAAAATTAATTTATTATCACTGAAAAAAGTCAGCTCAGTACTTCCACCACCAACATCCACATAGAGGTAAGATTCTTCGTCCGTTAAATTTTCTGCTATATGATTTTCATAAATAAACGAAGCTTCTTCATTACCACTGATAACCTGTATTTCGATTCCTGTTTCTTTTTTTACTTTCTCAATTATTTCTGAGGCATTGACGGCATCCCGCATGGCAGAAGTGGCACAGGCTTTCCAGTGTTTTACATCATATACATCCAACAGTAATTGATATGATTTGATGGTCTTGATTATTTTTTCCACTTTAGCCGGAGGAATTTCTCCTTTGTCGAAAACATCAAAGCCGAGCCGCAAAGGAACTCTTACAAGCACTACTTTGATAAATTCTTTTGTGCCCTGAGGCCCTGAAATAACATCGGTAATTAATAATCTTGCGGCGTTGCTGCCAATATCAATTGCTGCTAATCTCACGTTGGGTTTTTGATTTATTATACAGGTAATTATATGTTTCTACTTGCGAACGGATTTTCTTTTTCGTTGTTCTTACATACTCATTGCTCAATTCATTGTCAAGCCATCTTGCTTTTACATTGTCTTGTAATTGTATGTCCAGAATATCAATCAGTTCTTTTTTTAATTCATTGTTCCAAATAGGGCAGGTGGCTTCCATTCTATGTTCAAGATTTCTTGTCATCCAATCAGCCGAAGATAAAAAAACTTTTTCTTTACCTCTGTTGTGAAAGATCCACACTCTTGCATGTTCCAGATATTCATCAATAATACTTATGGCCCGTACAGGCTTTTCATATTTTTTGTTTTCAGTCAACATACAAAATACACCCCGAATAATTAGTTTGATCTGCACACCAGCTTTTGCAGCTTCATACAACTTCAAAATCATTTCTTCATCAGAAAGTGAATTCATTTTAAGTGTAATGGCTGCGGGTTTTTTCTTATTGGCTTGTTTTATTTCCTCATCAATCAGTTTGATCATTTCACGTTTTACAAACATAGGACTGGGAATAATTGTTTTGCAATCCCTCAGAAAATGCATCCCAGATTTTGGTTGCTCCAGAAAGTTGAAAATCTTGTTTATATCGGCCATTATTTTTTGATTGGAAGTAAGTAAACAATGGTCGCCATACACTTTAGCTGTTTTTTCATTTAGATTTCCGGTACTAATGAAGCCGTACATAATAAATTTATGATCCTCTGTTTTCTTTTTGATTATACAAACTTTTGAATGCACTTTTAGTTCCGGGATTTCAATTAAAACTTTCGCACCTTCATCTTCTAGTCTGTTTTTCCATTCTATGTTTGCTTCTTCTTCAAATCTGGCCCTTAACTCCAGCATTACAATTACTTCTTTGCCGTTTCGAAGAGCATTTATTAATGCGTTTACAATTTTAGATTGTGAAGCCAGGCGATAACAGGTAATTTTTATTGTTGTTACATCCGGATCATATGCTGCTTCTATAATTAAATTAATTAATGGAAGAAAAGAATGATAGGGGAAATGAAGTAATACATCTTTTTTCAGTATTATATCCGAAACCCGGTTCTCGGTAAGTTGCGGATGGTCAAATGGTTTTTTACGGTGTTTTTTATCCTTAAATACCTGATCTGGAAAATCCATAAAGTGCCGGTAATTATGAATGCGGCCACCGGGTATCAGGTTATCTCTTTTAGAAAGATTTAATCTTCTTATAAGGTATTCTAGTAATCCTGGATCCATTTCTCTGTCATAAACAAAACGAACGGGCTTTCCTTTTTTTCTATTCTTAATTCCCTTTTCCAGCTTCTGGATTATATTCATAGAAATATCTTCATCAATATCAATTTCTGCATCCCGGGTTACTTTAAAAATATGTGAAGTGTATTGGTCGTAGCCGAAGTAAGAAAATATATCGGGAAGATTAGCACGGATAATATCTTCCAACAAAATGATATGATGTTCATCAGGCTTTGGAGAAGGCAGGATGGTGAATCTTCCAAGGGCCCGGCTGGGGATTTCAATCAATGCATATTTCCTTTTTAATGCACTTTCTTTTTTCCACATTACCACTGCCAGGTAAATGGACTTATCTCTTAATACCGGAAAATCAGGAATATTCTCAATCATTAAAGGGATGACATCGGAACTTACTTCTTCTTCAAAATGATTTTGAACAAATAGTTGTTGTTCGCTGTTTAATTCCTTTTCTGTTCGTAAGAATATTTTTTGTTCATGTAAGAGATGTTTCAGGTCTTCCCAAATCCGGTTGAATTCCCCCTGTTGATTCAATACCGTCATTTGTATCTCATCAATAATTTGCTGTGGATTATTTTCCAGGTGCATTTTTGCTTTACTTCCCAATTGTATCATGCGTCGAAGTGCGGCTACTCTAACTCTGAAGAATTCGTCCATATTATTAGAAAAAATGCCAAGAAACCTGATGCGTTCACGAAGAGGGACAGTTGCATCTGCAGCTTCTTGTAAGACCCTTGCATTAAATGAAAGCCAACTTATATCTCTTGCAATTAATTTTCTTTTGTCGTGATGTGGCATAAAAAATAAATTATTTGGAATAAGGTGAAATTACGAAATGCAAAAAAACTAAGATATTAAGTTTTTGCAGCCCTGTTACTTCTTTTTAGTTGCTTCAATAATTGAGGTGGTGGAGAATCCTTCAAGAATCGGATTAATAATTACACGGCCACCGTTTGCAATTACTTCTTTCGCTCCTGCAATTTGCTCAACAGTATAATCGCCGCCTTTTATTATTACGTCCGGCATTATGGTTTTTATTAATTCAAGCGGAGTGTCTTCTTCAAATAGAACAACTGCATCAACCATCAGCAAGGCCGCAAGTAGTATTGATCTTGATTCATCATTATTAACCGGACGATTTACGCCTTTTAATCTTTTTACTGAAACATCGGCATTTAATCCTACAATTAATATATCTGCTTCTTTTGCTGCGGCGGATAAAGAAACAATATGTCCTTGATGAAGAATATCAAAGACTCCATTGGTAAATCCAATTTTTTTGCCGGCAACTCTCCAACCAGCAACGCTTTGTACTATTTGGGTTCTTGATAATATTTTGGCTGATATAAGGTCAGTATTTTGCAAGATTTTTTCTTTTATTATAATAAGGTAATGCAACAAAGCTAATTAAACCTCCAATGAGTATGACTGCCGTTTGTGCCAACCATAAAATCCAACCGAAAGCCAGCGCAATGCCTTCATTCAAACCATATAAAAGCATTGTTTTTTGAATAAGCCATGCATAAGCGCCGATGCCGCCCGGCGTAGCTATCATGCCGATACTACCGGCTGAAAGAACAGTGAAGGCCTCTTTGATTCCATAGTGTTCAGTTTCCTGCAATGCCAGAAATCCTATATAACCACCCATCAGGTAAATGGTCCATATAAGAATTGAAAGAAAGATAAACTGTTTTCTTTTTTTAAGATGTCTTATTGAGGAAACGCCTTGTACAATACTGGTAATAATTCTTTTGAATAATATTTTCAGATCACTCAGGTTCTTTTTCTTTTTTACCATCCAGACAGCAAGAATTATTAACAGGCCTCCAAGAATTATGAGTCCTATTACCCATCCGGCTATTTTTTTCTTTTCAACATTGCCTGGTGAGGAGAAAAATGCGTCAATTAGTTGCGAATAAAGATGGGGTTGAATAAGCAATGTGATTGCAAATACAATTAACAAAGTAAGTGCATCAATTAACCTTTCAAGTATGATGGTTCCTATCAGCTTATCAGCAGGAATTTTTTCGTAACGGGCAAGAACGGTACATTTTAAAACTTCGCCCAGCCTTGGTACCGCCTGATTGGCGAGGTAACCAATCAAAACTGCAAAAAAAGTATTTGTTTTCGAAGGTCTGTAGCCAAGTGGTTCGATTAATAACCGCCAACGCAAAGCCCTTATAAAATGACTGAGCAATAAAAGCCCGAATACCGGTATAAGTAACCAATACCTTGCTGTCTTCAAAGCAGACTTAATATGTGATTTATCGTCGGCAGATAAATCTTTTATTGACCACCATACCAAAAAAATACCTAAGCCCAGAAAAAAGCAGTATTGTAATATGGTACGAAAACGTTTATTCATGAATTCGAAAATAACCCGATGTTTCTTAATTATGATAAACAATATAGTTGTTAATCGAACAATAACATATTATCTATCAGCCTTATCTCATTATTATAAGCAGCAATTAATGCTATTGCTTTTTTACTGTCATTCCAATCCTTAATAGTACTTAATGTTAAGCTATCTGCTATTTCAATATAGTCCACTTTAAAACCAGCCTCTTCAAGCATTTCTTCGGCTTCATTTTTTAAAAGCGAAGGTGAAATTTTGCCAGCATTGTTTTTGATAAACAATAATGTTTGAAAAATTACTGGAGACCTCTGGCGTTCCTTTTCATCAAGCCGCATGTTCCGGCTGCTCATGGCAAGTCCATCCATTTCACGAAGAGTGGGGCAGATGGTGATAGTTGTTCTTTCTTTCAATCCAATAAGTTCGATTAGTTTTCTAATTACCATGCATTGTTGAAAGTCTTTTTGCCCCAAGTAAATATTATCTGGCAATACAATATTAAGTAAGCGGTCTACAACCATGCACACACCTTGGTAATGTCCGGGACGAAATTCGCCTTCAAGCACTTTTTCCAGAAAACCTAAATCATATTTTTTTACAATGTCAAGGCCTGCCGGATAAATTTCTTCTACAGAAGGAAGAAAAAGAACATCGCATCCGGTTTCTTCTAATTTAGAAATGTCCTGCTCAATGGTAATGGGATATTTATCAAAATCAACGGAATTATTGAATTGTGTAGGATTTACAAATATGCTGCAAACAGTAATGTCATTCACTTCTTTTGAAGCATCAATTAAAGAAAGATGACCATCATGTAAACCTCCCATAGTAGGAACAAACCCGGTTTTCAGGCTCTTTTTCTGCTGGTCATCAAGCAAATTTTGCAAAGCCGGGGCTTTTTTGAAAAGAATCATTAAGCAAGCAAGTTAATGTGGATAATTCTTTAATCACAATTTTCGCCTTAAAATAGTTACCTTTGCCACCTTTTAATAAAGCGGATAAACTAAACGAGACGCAAATGTCAGCAAAGAAAAGAATTTTATTTATCGCCAACGAAATGTCTCCTTACCTTGAATTGACAGAGTTTTCTGAAATTGTCAACAAATTAGCAATCAAGGCAAATGATAATAATTTTGAAGTCAGGTGCATTATGCCCCGTTTCGGCACTATTAATGAACGCAGGCACAGATTGCATGAAGTGGTAAGACTTTCAGGAATTAATGTTTCTGTAGACAACGATGATATTCCCTTGCAGATTAAAGTAGCGTCATTGCCAAGTGCCAGATTGCAGGTTTATTTTCTAGATAATGAAGAACTGTTTAAAAGAAAGTTTCATTTTCATGATGAAAACGAAAAATGGTATGACGACAATGGATTAAGAACAATTTTCTATTGTAAAGGCGCATTGGAAACAGTAAAAAAATTCGGATGGCCTCCAGATATTATTCATTGCAGTGGCTGGATGACAGGCCTTATTCCGGCTTATTTAAAAACGGTATATAAAAAGGAGCCTGTTTTTGCACACAGCAAAATTGTTTACACAATTGGCCAAAACACTTTTAAAGAAAAGTTGGGAGCAAAATTCTTAAAAGAAGCTCTTATTCATCCTTCTTTAAAAGAGAAAGACCTGGAGCCGTTTAAAGAAGCAACGAACACAGCCATGTTTCGTGGTGGAGCAACCTATGCAGATGCCATAACATTTGGTGCTGAAAAAATAGAGAAAAAATTGGTGGAGGAATTTTCTAAAGTAAGAGGTAAAAAAACACTTCCTTATACTGAAGACGGAGATTTAACAGACTATTTACAACTCTATAACGACCTTGCGAGCAAATAAAATCACTAACCCGGACATAAATTTACTTTGTGAAGAATAGATATTTCTTTTTATACCTGATAGCAATCGTTGCCACGGTTGCTATTGTATTTTCGGCATGCAGGAAAATTAATGAAGCTACAGAACTTGGAGGAGGCCTTATTCCACCGGTTGATGGTATTAATACCTTTGATACATTAATAAATGTGCAGGCCTTTAATGATACATTTGGGATGGCTACGGATTCTCAAAGGTTAGACAAGAATCAGGAATTTTTTCTTGGTTTAATTAATAATGATCCTTTTTTTGGAAAGACAGATGCCCGTATGTTTTTTGAGTTAAAGCCACCCAGCTATCCTTATAGTTTTGGAAATGTTCCTGCTAAACTCTTGATAGACTCTGTGGTATTATTAATGAGTTATATAGAAACGTATGGTGACACAAATACACTGCAAACGGTTAATGTGTATGAAATTGATCAAAACCCATCTAATAATTTCAGAAGTGATTCAAATTACCTGATAAGAAATGAGCATTTTACTTATTCTAATGTGCTGGGGTCAAAAACGTTTGCACCAAAAACATTGAAAGATTCTGTAAAAGCTTTCCGGGATACAACAGCCAATCAATTGCGGATACGCCTTGATAATAGTTTTGGTACAAGGTTATTGTCTTATGATTCTGTCAAAACTTCTTTGAATGGAGCTTATGCTAATGATTCCGCTTTCAAATCAAAGTTTAAAGGATTTGCAGTACGATCGATTAGTTCAGGAAATGCTATAATGGGATTTAATTTAAATGGTGTTAATACAGCATTGGCTATTTATTACCGGAATGATACAAGTAGTACAGTTACTCCAAAGTATGAAACTACTGTCAAATATTTTCCTTTTTCAGGTTCTTATTGTGCAGCGGCAAATTATATTAAACGGGATTATACAGGGAAACCGGTAGAAGCTGCTGTTGGTGGTTCAGTTTCTGATCCGATAGTCTATATTCAAAATACCCCAGGCACTTTTGCAACGATTAAAATACCCGATTTGCCAACAATAGGTAACAGGCTCGTTCATAGGGCAGAACTAATAATAGAGCAGCTTTATGATATAAGCGATAGCACATTCAGGGCTCCGGAATTACTTTATTTAGATGCATCGGACCCAAGCATTGCGGCTACCAATAAATACAGAACTATTCCATACGATTTAACAATCGATAATACAGGTGCCTTGAATCTTTTGACTTTTGGAAGCCTCCCTACAATCACTGTTGATGGGGCAGGAAATAAAATACGAGTCTGGAAATTTAATGTATCTCGCTATGTACAGCATATATTAACCGGAACACAATCATTATACGATCTACGGCTTTTTGCTCCCTTCTCGTTACTTGAACAATATGGCATACCACCGGGTGGCGACATAACCATCCCAGTTTTTATAAATAACACTGTTGCAAAAGGAAGAGTAAGATTAGTAGGAAATAACGGAGTTGCTGATACAAATCCTAGAAGAATGAGGCTTCGTATTGTTTACTCAAAACTATAAAAGCCCAATCTATTTATTAAGATATGTTCAAAAGTCCGGTTTCTTATGAAACCGGACTTTTTTCATTGTATGCTCACCCTTATCTTTGCCGCCTAAAAATTATATTCATGTCTTATTTATTTACTTCTGAGTCCGTTAGTGAAGGGCATCCTGATAAAGTAGCCGATCAGATTTCTGATGCGTTAATTGATAATTTTCTTGCCTTTGATCCGCAATCAAAAGTGGCTTGCGAAACGTTAGTTACAACAGGTCAGGTTGTATTAGCTGGCGAAGTAAAATCGAAAGCTTACCTAGATGTACAAGAAATTGCAAGAGGCGTTATTCGTAAGATTGGTTACACCAAGAGTGAGTATATGTTTGAAGCAAGTAGTTGTGGTGTTTTGTCTGCTATACATGAGCAATCCACAGATATTAACCAG
>JBDSUW010000092.1:0-9462 GCA_039927535.1 Chitinophagaceae bacterium
GCTGCAAAAAGGAAATGAGCTGGGTTTAAGTGTTATTAAATCATAATTCTTAAATTTGCGTATGGCAATTTTAAAATTCAGAGTTTATTTTGAAGAAGATGAAAGTGTGTACCGGGATGTTGTAATAAGACATAACCAGTCTTTTTTACTTTTGCATGAAACAATACTGAAGTCTTACGAATTTGATTCCAAACATCAGGCTACTTTTTTTCGCAGTAATGATCATTGGCAAAGGGGGAAGCAGATATCTCTGGAAGTATATACTGATGTGGAATACCAAGCTCCTCCATTACTCATGGTTGACACTACAGTAGGCTCTGAAATGAGAGATCCGAATCAACGATTTATTTATGTATATGATTTTAACAAAGGATGGACTTTTCATGTTGAATTAATTAATGTTTCAAAAGAAGAAAGCCCGAAAACAACTTATCCTTCTACTTCCAGAACAGAAGGTATTGCACCTAGTCAGTATGGGACCAAAGGATTATTGGGCGAAAAATTTGCAGATATTGAAGAGAAGTATGATTTGACACAAGCTGGAAACGGGTTTGGCGAAAAGGATGAAGATGGAGAAGATACTGAAGTGGAAGATGAAGTAGCAGGAGAAGAGGAAGAAGAAGTATAGAAAATGATTCGATATATAAAATTAACCCCGGCCTTTTAACCGGGGTTTTTATTGAAAAGCATGTCATCCAATAAAAATAAAAAAGTAATTATTATTGCAGGGCCAACGGCTGTTGGTAAAACCGCTGTGGCAATTCAAACCGCCAGGCATTTTAATACAGAAATCATTTCTGCTGACAGCCGCCAATGTTATAAGGAATTAAATATTGGTGTGGCAAAACCTTCAGTTGATGAGTTAAATACAATACGACACCACTTCATTTCATCTCACTCAATTAGAGATGAAGTAACCGCAGTAACTTTTGAACAATATGCGCTAGAAAAAGTGAAATCGTTATTTCAAAATAATGATGTGGTAGTAATGGTTGGCGGCACAGGCCTTTATATAAAAGCATTTTGTGAAGGTTTGGATTCAATACCGGAAATTGATGCTGCCATCCGGCAGCAAATAATTGATGAATATAAAAAAAAAGGAATAAGCTGGTTACAAGATCAATTGAAAGTAAAAGATCCTGTTTATTTCGATACAGGTGAAATGAAAAACCCGCAGCGGATGATGCGGGCATTGGAAGTAATCCAAAGTACTGGCAAATCAATTTTATTTTACCAAAAAGGTGAAAAAATTAAACGAGACTTTTCTATTATTAAACTGGGATTGGAATTGCCCAAAGAAAACCTAGTTGACCGGATAAGCAGTAGAGTGGATATAATGATGGACTAGGGATTGCTGAATGAAGTGAAAAGTCTTTCAGCGCATAAAGATATAAATGCATTGCAGACGGTAGGCTACACAGAGTTGTTTGATTATCTGGATAAAAAAACAACACTCCCAGAAGCAATAGAACGTATCAAAATTTCGACCCGTCAGTATGCCAAACGGCAACTTACCTGGTTTAAGAAGGATAAGGAGATAAGCTGGTTTGATCCTAATAATCTAAATGAGATTATTAATCATACAGAATAAAAAAAACCCATTCCGAATTATCGGAATAGGGTTTGTGATTATATAAGCAATTTGTTATGGAAAAATTCCTAATTCTGCATAGCTGGTGCCCACCTTATTGATGGCAACAACATAAGCAGCCGTACGCATATCTGGAATAGATGGATTTTCCAGCCATACATTCATAATCTCATTTGTTGCTGTAATCATAGTTTCTTCTAATCCACTGTAAACAAGATCAACTTCATCGGGTCCATGCATAATGAATTCCCTTTCGTTATCTCTTACTTTTTTCCCGCTTAATTCTTCTATCTGACCAAGAATATGCGTATTAAGATTTTCTGTAAATCTCTTTTCCAAGCGGCCATATCGTACATGGCTCAGGTTTTTTAACCATTCAAAATAGGAAACAGTAACACCTCCAGCATTCAGATACATATCAGGTACAACCAATATGCCTCTCTTTATAAATTCTTCATCTGCTTCCGGTGTTAGAGGTCCGTTAGCTGCTTCGCCAATAATTTTTGCCTTTATTCTCGGTGCATTTTCTTTATTAATTACGTTTTCAAGAGCAGCAGGAATTAGAATATCGCATTCCATTTCCAATGCTTCTCCATTTGTTTTAAAATTAGTTGCACCGGGAAAGTTTAATATAGAACCCGTAGTTTTTCTGTGATTAAAAACAGCGTCAATGTCCAAACCTTTATCGCTCCAGATAGCTCCTTCATATTCTGCAAGGCCAACAACTTTAGCACCTGCATCCTGAAAGAATTTAGCTGAATGATAACCTACATTTCCTAAACCTTGTACTACAACTCTTTTGCCGTCTACACCTGTTGTAAGCCCAATCTTGTCCATCACTGCTTTTGTATTACAAACTTCTCTCAACCCAAAGAATACGCCGAGACCTGTTGCTTCTCTGCGGCCTCTAACGCCACCTTGTGTAACAGGTTTTCCGGTAACACAGCCTGCTGCATCAATTTCACCTGGATGCATTGCAGTATACGTATCTAATATCCAGGCCATTTCTCTTTCGCCTGTTCCATAATCAGGCGCAGGTACATCTGTACCGGGCCCAATAAAATTTTTCTTAATTAGTTCAGCAGTATATCTGCGGGTAATTTTTTCTAATTCGTAAGTAGTATAATCTTTTGGATTTATTTTAATGCCGCCTTTACCACCACCAAAAGGAACATTAACGATTGCACATTTATACGTCATTAAAGCTGCCAATGCCATTACTTCATCCTGGTTTACCGCTTCGCTAAAACGAATACCACCTTTACAAGGTGTTTTATGGTGTGAGTGTTGTACACGATAAGCTTCAATTACTTCAATATTTCCATTATCTCTTTTTATTGGGAACCGCATACGATAAACAGCATTACAAGCTTTTATCTGGCAAAGAATACCTTCGTCCCATTTAGTGTGTTTGGCCGCTTTATCGAAGCTTTTTTCTACGGCTCCAAAAAAACTGTAGTGTTGATCTGACATGAGTTCTTTTTTTTGTTTTAGCAATCGTTATTATGAATGCAAGGTAAGGTATACAAAATTCAAAAATACCTTGCTATGAAAATCAATTCTCTTTTTCCAGCTTACTGATTTTTTTGTCTAACCGTACAACATATAAAATAAGGCCGATAAGAATGGTAAGCATAACGGCAACTACTACATAAATTCTGCCATTGCTGCGCATTGTATCAGCCATTTCCACTTCTTTTTCTTGTGCAAATGTTGCAATGGTAGAAAGTAACATAAAGACAAGCAGTGTGCAATTCTTAAAAAGTCTTATCATGACATCAGCTTTTTTTCTTTTAGTATGGCAATTCTTATTTTCAATGTAGTGATCCAAACGCCTAATAACGTCCAACCGATTACGGCAGGATAAAATACCATTCTCATATTACCGCTAATATCATTCTTTACATCCAGCGCAGGATTGCCTTCATTTCCGGGATGCAGGCTAGGTAATATTCTTGGTAAAATCCAGATGGCCGGAAAAAGCATCGTGTAAGCAAAAATGTTATAAACAGCACTTACTCTTGCTTTTTTATCCATATCCTGAATGGAATCTCTCAAAATCAAATAAGCAAAGTAGACTAATAATGCAATGGCAGCTCCTATCAATTTTGGATCTCTTGCAATACTGCTGAATGAACTATACGCTGGTTTATTAGGATCAGCCCAAGTGTAGGAAGCCCAGATGGCCCCTGTGATATAACCTAGAATGCCGAAGACAATTCCCATGATGGCGAACTGTCTGGCATAAATATCATATTTAATATTAAGGGTTCTAAGATATTTGATTGCATTAATAACCGAAATGGTAAATAAAATCATCATGGCAAACCACATGCATACATGAAAATATAAATTGCGGATAGTTTCCTGTAATGGAGCCAATGCAGGCACTTTTAATATTAACCCGGCAGTAAATGTATAGATAAGCAAGAGAACACTTGTTATCTTCCACCAAGGCTTGTACATATAGTTTTTTGCTTCTGTCATTTTGGGGCTGTCGTTGTTGCCAGCCGTGTAAATATGATGGCAAAAATAAGGGGAAAACAGAATATACCCGCCTTGCCGTTTTTAATTTCAATAAAGAATAGTCGGGCAGGCAATTGAAGAATAAAGAATTGAAAATAGAAATTCAAAATTGATTTTCTGAATTTTCTAAGCTTTTAATACTTTTTATAAATACTATTTAATAAATGGTTAGTCTTTCCAAAGGAATGGAAACAGAATAACTGCTAATAGAATAACCATTATATCCAATGCAATTAACAAAAGAACAGTGGTTGCCGAAATGGTAAGTAAAGGTGCAAATGCAGCATTGGATAATTTCATCAGTAAGATGATTTGTGGAATGATAATCGGGAAACCCAATACAGCCATTATTGCTGCATTTTGCTGTGCCTTTGCAGCTATTGCGGCAAGAAACGTAAAAACGAGGCTTAAGCTCCAGCCGCCCAATAAAACCAAACCGATAAACTGACCAGCCTTTTGCATCGGATTGCCCAGAAAGAGACTAAACAACAACAGGCTCAGTAAGCTCATTGCCAGCATTAGTATTGAATTGAAAAGCAACTTGGCTAATACAAAATTTGCCGGGCTTGTAATAGAATAAAAATAAAGCATCCTTCCACGGCTTTCCTGTAAAAAACTTTTTGCCACTGCATTGATACAAACAAATAGTTGGATAACCCAGAACAAGCCATTCCATACCTTGCTTTCCGGCGTATCCATCGCATTAAATAAAACAAAAATAGTAGCTCCGATATATAAAAGGATGCCATAGAAACTATATTGTTGTCTTACTTCAAGCAGTAGTTCTTTCTTAAAAAGTGTAAATATGTGGCGAGCAGCTGTAATAAATTCAGGTTTGTGCGAAAATACAGATAACTGAAGTGTGCACCATTCTTTAAAGTTCTAAATTGCACTCAAATTAATTGAAATGAAAAGAATATTTTATTTATTACTGCTGTCCGGTTTGTTTATGGCAGTAGTAACTACCGAATCATGCCAATCAGCCAAGACCTCGACAGCATCTAAAATGCTGAAATTTAATTTTGAAAAGGGGAAAGGCTATGATTATGAAATGATCATGAATATGGATCAGGAAATAATGGGTCAGAAAATGAAAATGGACATGACGACCTATTATTCGATGGATGTGGTGGAAGATGACGGTGCTATCAAAACTGTTACATCAACTTACGATAGGTTTAAGATGGATATGAATATTGCCGGTATGAATATGGAAGTAGATTCTGATAAGCCAGTCTCGGGTGACGGCACAGATCCTATGAAAATGTTGAATAAAATTCTGGGAGCAATTAAAGGCAGGCAGTTTACAATGAAAATTGATGCGGAAGGTAAAGTGCTTGAAGTAACTGGTTTTGAAGATATGGCAAAATTAATTGTCGATTCAATGGGTATAGAAGGAGCAGAAGGTCAACAACTGATGGCGCAGTTTAACAAGCAGTTTAATGAACAGAGTGTAAAAAATCAGTTTGAAAGGGTACTTTATATTTTCCCAAATAAGGAAATAAAGATTGGTGATAGCTGGGAAAAAGAGACTACTTCTGTAGGAATGACCGGCGGAAATTATAATTCGGTTTATACTGTTACAGATATTGAAGGGGATATGGTGACACTGGATGAGAAAAGCACAATTAAAGCAGATGAGGAAGGTGCTAAAATGAACGGAAAGGTATTGAGTAAACTAATCGTTGATAGCAAAACCGGTCTTGTTGTTTCAGCAGATATGGATATGACGATAACTACACAGGCTGAAGGCCAGTCATTCGACATAAAAGCTAAAACAAAAATAAAAGGCAAGGCAAGATAAATGTCATCGAATAATTATACTTTAATGCCTCTAAATGGAGGCATTTTTTTATTTAGCGTCGTAGCATTTTCTGCATCTTGGTTCATATACATCCATTGCCCCGAGCATTACCTGGTCATCATTCGGAATTTTGCGGTAGGAATAATTAGCCATATTGCCACATTGCATACAAATAGCATGAAGCTTTGTTACATAATCTGCCTTTGCCATTAGAAAAGGCATTTGACCAAAAGGGTTGCCTAGAAAATCCATATCAAGTCCTGCAACAATTACACGAATGCCCCTGAAAGCTAATTGGTCACATACATTGGCAATTTCATTATCAAAAAACTGGGCTTCATCAATACCAATAACATCCACATCACTTGCCATTAACAGTATTTTCTGAGAATTGTCAATCGGTGTTGAATGAATGGCTGTAGCATCATGTGATACAATTTTTACTTCATCATATCTTACATCAATGGCGGGTTTGAAGATCTCCACTTTCAGATTAGCGATTTTTACTCTTTTTAGCCTGCGAATCAGCTCTTCCGTTTTTCCACTGAACATAGATCCGCATATTACTTCTATACTTCCTCTGCGTTCGCCGCTGGTATTAGGTTCAATAAACATTGTTAAGATTTGTTATGAGTATTGCGTATTTGATTTTATTGGCAAACAGTTTGTAACTTTAAAACAATTCCGAATTGCAGGCCGTAAATATAAATCAATGGAACGAATTGAATTGCTCATCAATAAATTAAAAGAACAGTTTGGTCAAAATGCTGATCCGGCTTTACTGTTGGGTACAGTTCAGCTATTACAGTTTGAACTAACCAAACTAAAGTCCAACGATCATTACAGCCTCGGCACTCCAAAAGTAGCTGTGGTACTGCCTTCTGTCAATGTATCAACTGTCAGCCATGAAGAGCATGAAAAATATGCTCCAAAACCTGCAGAAAAAAATACAGAAGTAAAGGAAGTGAAAGAAACTATACTTGTTGATAACGGTTCAGTATCTGTAATTCAGAAAAACGGGCAATTGGATATGACATTTGATCCGATGAAGGAAATACCAACTCTTTCGCATCAGCCAAAAGAGATAAATGATTCAGGACTTGGGGAACTCTCTATGAATGACAGATTAAAACAGTTAAAGCCTGAAATTGTAGAGAGATTAAAAGAAACACCAGTAAAGGATTTGCGAAAAGCAGTAGGAATCAATGACCGTTTCCATTTTATTAATGAGCTTTTTCGGGGTGATGAAAATATGTATGAACGTTGTATTAAAACAATTAACAGCTTTAGCATTTATGTCGAAGCTGAATATTGGATTACCCGTGAGTTAAAAGTTAAATTAGGTTGGAATAATGAGAATACAACGGTTCAGCATTTTGATCAGCTAGTTAAGAGACGGTTCTCTTGAATGTATTGAGTAATTATTTGGGTCGCACCTCTATTTGATTCTACAAATTTTTCTGCAGCATCACATCTATAATTATATTCTTCCTGATTGATAAGTAATGCACTTATTATTTCTTTAAGCATTAATCCATTTCTTTTTTCATCAGTAAAAGGCAATCCGCCCCCTGCTTTTACTAATTCTACAGCCTCAGCATATTTATGATAATATGGTCCGAATAATACAGGCTTGCCGTAAACAGCAGCTTCTAAAACATTGTGTACGCCGTTCGGTTTTAACCCGCCGCCAACATACGTTATTTTTGCATATTTATAGAGAGTAGAAAGCATTCCAATATTATCAATGATCATCACATTATTATCGGCTGTTAGTTCGCTTGTTTTATGTAAATCAGAAAAGAAAGTACAATTTGGAAAAAGTGCTTTAATGGTTAGGAGGTGTTTTTCATTTATCTCATGCGGAGCAATAATGAGTTTTGTCTGTATGTTGTTAATTTCTGAAAATGCTTTTTGCAAAACCAGTTCATCTTCTGGCCAGGTACTTCCTGCAATAATACATTTACTCTTACCAATAAATTTTTCAATTTCAGTAATATTGTATGAAGCAGCAGCAATTTCAATCACACGGTCATATCTTGTATCTCCCGCCACTGAGCAAGTATTAGCCAGGTCAAGCCCATCAATCAATTGTTTTGATGCTGGTGTTTGTACAAAAATGTGATTAAACTTCGATAGCATTTTCCTGTATAAACTTCCATGCCAGCTAAAAAAAATCATATCCTTTGTAAACAAAGCGGAAATGAGGAGAAGGGGTATCTTTCGTTGATTTATTGTTTTCAGGTAATAATACCAATACTCATATTTTACGAATATGACCAGTTGAGGGTGAACAATATCCAAAAAATGGTTTGCGTTTCGGGCACCGTCCAAAGGAAGATAAAAAATCCAATCTGCACCGCTATATTTTTTTTGTATTTCATATCCTGATGGTGAAAAAAAAGTCAGCAGGATTTTATATTGTTTGTATTGTGATCTTAGTTTTTCAATTAATGGGCGGCCTTGTTCAAATTCGCCCAATGAAGCACAATGAATCCAAATAACTTTTGCATCAGCCGGAATTGCTTTTTTCAGTTTATTAAAGATGTCTTCTCGTCCGGTTACCCATTTTTTGGCCTTTGAATTAAACATTGCTTTGATGCGGGCAGCAACGCCGAATACCCAAAGAAAAATATTGTAAAAGAATAATGACAGATGACTGATTTTGAATATTCAGCAAATGTAAAAGCATTCGGGTAAACTACCCTTATTTTACTATTTTTGCCGCACTTAAAAATTAGTTCAGTTTATGAGGCCTATTCAAATGGTAGATACGAAAACACAGTATCATAAAATAAAAGAAGAAGTGGATAATGCCGTTATTGAGGTGATGGAGAGCTCTGCCTTTATCAATGGCAAAGCAGTGAAGGAATTTACTGCAAATCTTTCTGCTTATATCGGGGCAAAAAATACAATCCCTTGCGCAAATGGTACGGATGCTATCCAGATTGCATTAATGGCTTTGGGTTTGAAGCCGGGTGATGAAGTCATTACTCCATCTTTTACTTATATCGCTACAACAGAAGTTATTGCTTTGCTTAATCTGATTCCTGTATTTGTAGAAGTGGATCCAGCTACTTTTTGCATTGATCCCGAAGCAATCGAAAAAGCAATTACTCCAAAAACAAAAGCAATCGTACCCGTACATCTGTATGGCCATGCTGCCGATATGGAACCGATAATGGCAATTGCAAAAAAGCATAATCTATATGTAATTGAAGACAATGCGCAGGCAATCGGATGTGAATACACTTTTTCAGACGGTACAAAGATGAAGACTGGTACAATCGGGCATATTGGAACAACATCATTTTATCCTTCTAAAAATCTGGGAGGATTTGGCGATGGTGGTGCCATTTTTACAAACGATGATGAACTGGCGACAAAATTATTAATGATAGCCAATCATGGTCAGAGTAAGCAATATTACCATGATGTAGTTGGTTGTAACAGCCGGTTAGATTCAATACAGGCCGCAGTAATTGATATAAAATTGAAGCATTTGGATGAATATAATGCCGCAAGAAGAACTGCTGCTGAT
>JBDSUW010000093.1:0-17708 GCA_039927535.1 Chitinophagaceae bacterium
CAGCCAGTTTGGTGATGTGTTTGGAGAAGATCTTTTTGGAAGTTTTTTTGGTGGTGGACAAAGAGGCGGACGTTCACAACAACGCAGCCGTGGTGTAAGAGGCAGTAACCTCAGAGTGAAATTAAAACTGACCTATGAAGAAATTGCAAAGGGTGTAACAAAAAATATCAAGGTTAAAAAATATGTTGGCTGCACTACCTGTAGTGGCAGTGGCGCAAAAGACAAAGGCAGTGTGCAAACCTGTGGAAGTTGCGGCGGCAGCGGGCAGGTAAGAAAAGTTCAAAATACTTTTCTTGGACAAATGCAAACAGTAACCACCTGCCCTACCTGCAATGGGGAAGGAACAACCGTAACTGCGAAATGTGCCAATTGTAAAGGTGAAGGAAGAGTGTACGGCGAAGAAACTGTTAGTATTGACATACCAGCCGGTGTGCAGGAAGGAATGCAAATGAATGTAAGCGGAAAAGGAAATGCAGGAGAAAGAGGTGGAATGGCCGGAGATCTTATCATTCTTATAGAGGAAGAACCGCATAAGGAATTGCATCGAGAAGGATTGAATGTAGCCTTCGAGTTACATCTTTCTTTTACAGATGCTGTTTTTGGAACACAGATAGAGGTACCCACCATTGATGGCAGAGCAAAAATAAAAATACCTGCAGGCACACAAGGTGGAAAAATATTCCGCTTGAAAGGAAAGGGCTTTCCGGCAGTGAATGCATACAATAAAGGAGATCAGTTAATACAGGTAAGCATATGGACACCACAAAATCTGAATGCAGAAGAAAAGGCGATGCTGGAAAAATTAAAAGAGTCGTCCAACTTTAAACCTCACCCTGACAAAAGTGAGAAAAATTTCTTTGACAAGATTAAGGAGATGTTTTCTTAGTAATAACTAAAAATCATCCTCCTCTTTTCTTTTTCACTTTGGAGTATAAAGTTTTTGCCTGTTGCACCAGTTCTACAAATTCTTTTTGTAATAAATCATCTTTGCCGCAGGAAGTTTGTGCCATTGTTACAATATCATTCCAGCCCATTGTTTTTAGAAAGGGAGAATTACGAAGCAACGACCCAAACATAGCAACTGCTGCTGAAAAATGACAAGCCTTTTCGAGCTTTTCGAAAGGGATATAATTAAAGCTGCAAGTGTATTGATCTTCGAATTTTTTCGGCTTACCGGGCAGTTGGTATTGCAGGTTTACTTCCGCCAGTTTACCATCACTTAAATTATCTTTAATAGCTCCTTTATTAATTTCTGTTGGCACTATTTCAAATAATGCCACCATAGAATGCCCCGATCCTATTTCACCACCTTCAATGATGGATAGCGAATCCCGCAATGCTCCAACTTTATTATCAAACCCAATAAGCCTGTATTCTTTTACATACTCTGGGTTAAAATCAACATTCATATACACATCATCGGCCACGGCATATAAAGTCTTGGTAAATTCTTTTAATAAAACTTTTTCGGCTTCTTTAAAATTATCGAGGTATGCAAAATTTCCATTCCCCTTTTTGGCAAGTGTTTGAATTTTTGAGTCTTTATAATTGCCCATACCTACACCAAGGCAAGTAAGATAAATTCCGGATTCTTTGTGTCTGGATATTAATTCATCCAACTCCTCTTCTGTCTTCATACCCACATTAAAATCACCATCCGTTGCAAGTATAACACGGTTGTTTCCCTCTTTTATAAAATGATTTTTTGCTACACTATATGCCAGTTTTACTCCTGACTCGCCGGGAGTGTTTCCTCCGGGTTCCAATTCATCAATTGCCTTTAGTATTTTTTCTTTTTCGCCGCCACTTATTGTATTCAGCATTACACCGGTTACACCTCCGTAGACTACTATCGCTACAGAATCTTTATCCCTCAAATTATTCACCAACAAACGAAAAGCAGACTTTAATAATGGCAGCCTGTTTGGCATATCCATCGAGCCAGATACATCTATAAGAAATACAAGATTGCTTGGAGGTAATGAATCAAGATCTAATTTTTTAGAAGAAAAATTTATATAGAATAATTGATTTTCGGGATTCCATGGACAGCTGCTGAGTGTAGTTTTTATTCTAAAAAGTTTGTCGTCCTCAGGCGGATGATAACTCAGGTTAAAATAGTTAAGCATTTCCTCAATACGAACCGCATCGGGTGGCACGATAGAATTGAGTGTAATAAATCGTCGGATATTACTGTAAGAAGCCCTGTCTACATTCAACGACATGCCAGTGTTAGAAAATCGCTTTGTTTCAATAAAATGATTTTCGAGTAAACTTGCATAGGTTTCGTCACCATTATACCATGATCTTAAATCTTCTTTATCCAGATTTTTTGTAAGTGATGAAAGCTTATCCCTTCTTGAATTAGCTGCAGAGGCCGACAATGCTTTTAATTTTATTCGAACATAATTATCAGCATTTACTAATAGCTTCTGAGTTATATAGCCTTCCATTGAGAAACTAAAAGTATCTGTTTGCTGAGTGGAACTAATGCCAAAAGTGCCGGAAAATCCACTACGAAAAATATACCCCGTTGTATGTTGAAGAATGGTAACATTTTGCAATACGTTGCCAACCTCATCTTTCACTTCACCCCGAACATAGAATTGCTGGGAGCAAAGGGACAAATGCAATAAAAGAAAAAGTGCTGTATGACAAGCAGTTTTCAAAATTAGATTTTAGTCCTATAAAGTACAAAAAAAGAAGCAGAGCATCCCGAAAATTAAACAACCTGGTAAATCTCCTTTAAGTTTCTCCCTAAACCGTCATAATCAAGACCATAACCCACTACAAATTTGTCAGGGATATCAAAACCTACATAATCTAATTGAAGCGGAAATTCCGTTGCTTCGGATTTATGAAGCAGCGTAGCAATCTTCATTGACTTAGGCTGCTGATGAAGAAGCTTTGGCAAAAAGTTATGCAATGTCTTACCTGTATCTACAATATCTTCAACAATTATTACTTCTTTTCCAAACAAATCATCTTCCAAACCGATAGAGGTAACGACATTACCTGAAGATTTCATGCCTTTATAGGAAGCCAGTTTGATGAAACACAACTCCGCTTCGATAATTAAATGTTTGAAAAGATCGGACGCAAACATGAATGAGCCGTTCAGTATGGCTATAAATAAAGGCCGCTTGCCATTATAATCCCGGTTAATATCCTCAGCCATTTCTTTGATACGCTGCTGAATTTTTTCTTCGGGAAGATAAATGTCAAAAGATTTATCATGTACATTTATCAATGCCATAGTCCATTTCGGTTGATTATTATTTAATTTTATTGCCTGAAGTAATTGAGTACTTTTCTTTTAATGCCAATTTCGGCATGCTGGTGGATTTTGATTTCAGACTTAGCTTTTCTCCAACAGCCGGAATGTCATTTTTTTTCAGCCAGTTTAATTCTTGTAAACTTTCCAACCGTATAGCCTGCGACTGAGCAATGTCCTGTAAGGTTTCTCCAACCTGTACTACATGAAAATCTGCATTGCCCGTTTTTCTTTTTCGTTGAATATAGATCAACTGGTCTTTTTCAACTTCAATAGCAGATTGCATATCATTAAATTCAAATAACCTGTAGAGATCAAGTCCATATTGTTTTGCGACTGATAAAAAAGAAGTTCCTTCTTTTACAAATAGAACTTTTGTTTCATTTATTTTAAATTCTCCTTCAGGATATGCCGGAAATGATTTTATTTCAGCTTTACCGCTTTCAATTTCTTCTACAGTTTTATTATCCGCAATTTTGATTTTTACTTCGTCTTTTACAATTTCAGATTCTTCATTACTAACTGGCAATTTGCCCAATGCAATTAAAGAATAATCCTGCAACTGGTAATCCTCAACCAGTTTTATTAATACATGTGGATACTTGGGGTTAGTAGCATAACCAGCTTTTTTCAATCCATTTGCCCAACCCTGATAATCAGCCGGATCGAGAGAAAATAGAAAAGCATAGCGTTGGCCATTTTTCAAAAAGTCTGAATGGTCTTTATACGAATCTTCCGAAGAAAGATACTTTCGAAAACATTCTCCTTTTGCATCATCATCATGTTTAACAGACTCACCCGTCCAGTTAGATTTGCATTTAATACCAAAGTGATTGTTGGAAGCCATTGCCAGTTTGCTGCCACCTGCTCCTGATTCATGAATACCCTGCGCCAGTGTGATAGATGCAGGAACTCCGGTTCGTTGCATTTCAGCTATCGCAAGATCTTTGTATAAGCCAATATATTCCAACACTTTTTCTTGCTTTTGAGCAGCAGCATTTATTGCAACGAATGCAAATACAACAACGATGAGATTCTTAATTTTCTGCATGGATATGATCAATTCAATTTTCGAATCAGGTACAAACCATCACGGATGGTTAATACTACTTTTTCAATGTCTGTTCTTTCTTTAATAAATTCATTAAAGGCTTTTATTCCTATGGCACTTTTCCCCCGCCCGGATGCCCCGTTCGGACGGGCCTTTACATTTTCTTCCAATACCTGGCCATGAAAGAAAATGTTATCTGCTAAAATAAAACCGTTTTTCCGCAACCTGGGTAAAACAAGGTTAAAATATTCAATATAGGCGGGTTTGTCCGCATCAATAAACACTAAATCCCATATTTCATTCATGGCAGGAATAATAGTTAACGCATTTCCCGTATGAGAAATTATCTGATCAGCATATAAAGAACGATCAAAATAAGATCTTGCCTGTACCGCATCTTTTTCTCTTAATTCGATTGTATGTAATAGACCATCGACAGCAAGTCCTTTTGCCAGACAAAGAGCACTATAACCGGTAAAAGTTCCAATTTCAAGCACTCTTCTTGGTCGTAACATGCAACTTATCATTTCAAGAACCTTACCTTGTAAATGACCGCTTAGCATTACCGACTCAGCATGTTGTTGTACGGTAAAATCATTTATCTCTTTCAGTAATATATCTTCTGCTGAAGAAAAATTTTCGGCATATGCCTGTACAGATGGATGAATTAATTCCACGTAAAATTATTTTAGTAAAGATAACCCACTTATACTGCCCGTAGTGCCGGGTTAGGCGATATCGCTTTTTTTGAAATAAGCCATAACCCCAGGAATGTAAGCAGACCGTTTATTATCAGCAGTTCAATACCAATCTGATAGCCACCAAGTAATGTTGCTGAATTTTCTCTTAACAGATAAGTTAAGACTGGCGCCAGCAGACAAATTATGGTAACAGTCAGGCCATCCTTTACTTTTCGTTTTGTTAGAATGCCAAAAGAAAATAATCCAAGCAAAGGACCATAGGTATAACCAGCCAGATCCAGAATTACATAGATGATCGACTTATTATTAATTGTTTTAAATACCAGAATGCAGAGAAAAAATATTATTGTAAACGTAAAGTGTACTAACAGCCTTACTCTCTTTTGCTTCTTTTCACTCCAATCCTCTCTTCGTTTCAAACCAAGCATATCAATACAGAACGATGAGGTGAGAGCAGTTAATGCTCCATCTGCACTCGGAAAAAGGGCAGAGATTAAACCAATAATAAATATAATACTTACAGCCTGCGGCAGAAATTGTAATGCAACAGTTGGAAACAAATCATCTCCAATAACATTTACTCCGTTTAATACCAGTTTATTTCCTTCGTACACACCACCATTCTGGAGAATATACAAATACAATAGTCCGCCTAATAAAAGAAAGAGAAAATTAACAACCACAATAACGGTACTAAAGGTCATCATATTTTTCTGAGAATCTTTCAGGTTCTTAACACTGATATTTTTTTGCATCATTTCCTGGTCAAGCCCCGTCATTGCTATGGCAATAAAAGCACCGCCAATTATTTGTTTTAAAAAATAACCTTTGCTTCCCGGATCCATATTAAAAACATTGGTATATCCTTTTAAACTTAATGATTCCATCGCCGTGCCAATATTTAGATTGAGGTTGGTAAGAATATAGACAACACAAACAATTAATCCTATCAGCATAAATGATGTTTGCAATGTATCTGTATACACAATTGTTTTCACCCCTCCTTCAAATGTATATAACAACACCATAAATAAAATAATACAAGTAGTTACTGTAAAGGAAACTCCCATCCGGTCAAGAATAAAAATCTGCAATACATTTATAACCAAATACAGCCTGGCAGTAGCCCCGATTGTTCTAGATAAAATAAAGAAAAGCGAACCGGTCTTATAGGAAAAAAAACCAAAGCGTTGTTTCAGATAGTCATAAATAGAAGTGAGGTTGAGTCTGTAGTATAACGGTAGTAATACAAATGCAATTACAAAATAACCGATAAAGTAGC
This sequence comes from Chitinophagaceae bacterium, assembly GCA_039927535.1. Taxonomy (GTDB): domain Bacteria; phylum Bacteroidota; class Bacteroidia; order Chitinophagales; family Chitinophagaceae; genus JJ008. The sequence goes on from JBDSUW010000093.1 coordinate 6,309, forward strand.
CGATTACCACCTGAAAATATCCAAAACCCTTAAACGCATCTCCAGAAAAATCGCCAGGTGTGCCAGGCACACTTACAAAGGTTACACCCGACAATGAGGTACCAATCATGCCAAATGCCACCAACATCCAGTTACTGTTACGGTTGCCGATAAAAAAAGAATCGTTATTGGAATTGCGGGATGTGTACCAGGCAACTGTTAATAAAATAGCAAAATAACCAATTACGAATATTAATAATAACTGTGCAGACATAGTTTCTTTTTTCTATTATTAAATTTTTACCTTACTATTATTGTAAGTTCAAGCTTGTATAAGAATTTTGAAGATAAAGAATTTTATATTCTTTTTACCCCAATTTATTTGATATGCCAATTAAATCACTTGCAGTTTTTTGTGGATCAAAGCCAGGAAACAATCCATTATTTGCCAGGGATGCTGTAGAACTGGGTCAACTGCTTGCAAAACATAAAATAAAACTAATATATGGCGGCGGTAGTGCAGGACTAATGGGAATTATTGCTGATGCTGTAATGGAGAATGGTGGAGAAGTAAAGGGCATTATTCCAAAAATGCTGCTTGAATGGGAAGTACAGCATCGTGGCATTACAGAACTCGTCATCAGCAATGATATGCATGAACGAAAAAAGATAATTTATAGCCTCAGCGATGCTGCTCTCATATTGCCCGGTGGTTTTGGTACATTAGATGAGCTATTTGAAATTGTAACCTGGAATCAGCTTACAATACATGATAAAGAGATTTACATTCTGAATTCTGGTGGTTTTTATAATCACCTGATTGAGCATATTCATCTCATGAAAAAAGAAGGTTTTCTATATGAAGAAGCACAAAAAAGGATTACCATTATTGATAATCCTGCTGATTTAAGCAAATATATAAGTTGATTACCTTCTTCTGTTCCGGCCTTCAAACAAGCCAATATTAAAACCAGCTCTGATCAATGGCACAGCCCTTACACTTCTTCTGCCTGTATTTTGATCCACTGCTACATCGACATACGGAGAGTTTTCATTTTTAATTACATCAAACAGTATAGCTACATAATAAAATGTGTTGGAACCGGGTTGTCTTCCCTGGCAGTAACCACCGCCCACTAAAAAAGAATTGACATCAATCGTTTCTTTGTAAGGAAGATAGTTTGAGCTTGCAGGAGTGTATTTAAGATTTATGAAATTATGCTCAAACTGTCCCTGAAGAAATAAGAAATTAAGCGGATAAAGCCTTGTAAACAGACCGCCACCAAATACTGTTTGCTTTACCTTGTCATCAAACTCAAGATAATCTCGCTGACTGGTAGAAATAAAATTAACTACCACTCCAGCATCCACAAAATTGGCAAGTTTATATCCAAAGATCGGATTAGCACCAATAATAGTTGAACCACCGAAGAAAGATAAAGTAACACTTCCACCAGTGAAAAGATTTTCCTTTTTAAACCCTTTGTCTTCTTCCTCCTTATCTTGTGCAAATAATAATACCGATGATATTACCAGTGAAAAACCAAAAATTATTCGTTTCATAAGTCAAATATTTTTCCCGCATTTAAAATATTATTCGGATCAAAAGCTTTTTTTATCTCCCGCATCAATCTCAAATTAGCTTCTCTGAAAACAATATCCATATAAGGTTTTTGTATCAAGCCTACCCCATGTTCACCGCTAATCGTTCCACCCAAGTTTTTTACCAATACAAATAGTTCCCGCAAGGCATTAGTCATTTCTTCATTACCATGACTGTTAGGAATTCCTTCCTTCCTTATTCGTATATGCAAATTACCATCGCCTGCATGCCCGTAACAAACCACTTCAAAATCAAACTTTCTGCCCAATTCTTTTACACCTATTATTAGTGCAGGTAGTTCTGCCCTGGGCACCACCGTATCTTCTTCAATCGTATAGCCAATCAATTTTACAGCTTCAGCCACTCTTCTTCTTAGTTTCCATAGCTCTGCTTTCTGCTGTGCATTGTCTGCAAAATAAATTTCTCCGATGTCATATTGTGTTAACATTTCCCCAATTGCTTCCATTTCTCCCATCAGCACATCCATATTATTACCATCCACTTCTATTATCAAATGTGCAGCCGTATCCTCCGTAACCGGTATTGCTGTACTATCTACAAATTTGCTTACAATCTTCAACGATTCAATTTCCATCAACTCCATTGCACTGGGAACAAACCCTGCTCTGAAAATAGCTGAGACAGCTTCCCCAGCCTGTTCAAGATTCCTAAATGGAACCAACATTAATAAATCAAATTCCGGAAGCGGAATTAGTTTTAAAACTATTTTAGTTACAATCCCCAATGTTCCTTCGCTACCAACAAGCAATTGTGTTAGATTATAACCAGTAGAATTTTTTAATACATTGGAACCTGTCCAGATAATCTCGCCACTTGGTAATACCACTTCCAGATTAATTACATAATCTTTTACCACACCATACTTTACTGCTTTTGGACCACCACTGTTTTCTGCAACATTGCCACCTATAAAACATGAACCGCGGCTGCTTGGATCAGGAGGATAAAATAATTTCTTTTCTTTAACTGCATTCTGCAACACTTCTGTTATTACACCTGGCTCAGTAGTTACCTGCAGATTTCTTTCATCAATTTCCAGAATGGAATTCATTCTTTCTGTAGATAATAATACGCCACCTAAATGAGGCAATGCACCGCCACTTAAACCAGTACCTGCGCCTCTGGGTGTTACTGGAATCCTGTCATCATTACAGATCTTAAGTATGGCACTTATTTCTTCAGCAGTTCTTGGCTTAATTACAACCTCTGGCAGATAATGCAGGTTTTCCGTTTCGTCATGTGCATAATGATTCAATGTTTCTTCATCGGCAAATACAAAAGTATCTCCAACGATCAATTTAAAAGTTTCAATATGTTTAGCAGAAATGACAGATTGAGCAGCAACTTCCATTCTTGACTATTTATTTTTTAATTTGCTGTAAAAATCGGAATAAATCAGGAAAGAAATGAAGCCTTATTAATAGTTCTTAAAAGAAGGGCACATAGACTCCCGGCGGTTTCCTCTGTAACGGTCTACTACGCCTTGTTTAATAAGTGAGAATTCAAAAGCTCCCCGGGTATTATTGAAGTTTTTTAAAGAAGATGTTGTAGCATCATAAGTAAATGTAAAAGTTATATCCTTAACGCCAAGACCAACCATGGGAATTATGGCATCTTTATACCTGTAATAAGCTCCGGCTATTAATATCTTATCTCCATCGCCTGAAAGATTGTAATGTGCATTTAATCCACCAACAATTTCATATGATTTGGCCTGTAATGATGCATAGATATTTGGATTTACAATAACCCTGTCATTCAACATAAAACTTCCGTTTAAAAAACCTGTGTACCGAACAGGAATACGATTATCAATTCCCAAACTTTCATTAAAGAAAGATTCTTTTGGTCTGTTGACATGCATTGCAGAAAAGCCTGCATTCAGATATGTTTTACTATCCGGAAAGTAAGCATAATTCATACCTACTTGTATATCGAGATAATTAACATTGTTGTAATCCAACTTTGGCGCTGTAGCAGTTTGATGCACATCAAAAAACTTACCATTCCATTGAGAAGGAAATGTAAGATTAGATGTGTTTATATTTTTATTGGCCCAGCCAACATTAAATCCAAGACTAACAAGACTTCCCGCATTTACCAATTGATGATATGCTGCAGAGCCATAAATTTTTGTAGAAGTTAGTGATCCCGTACCCGCCACATCTCTGAGTATAACACCACCTAAACCAAGCCAGCCTGTATTATCACTGTTCTGCATAGTTTGCACATCACCAAATGCACTCATTGTTTTGTAAGGAAATTCAGTAACGGAAGCCCATTGATTACGATAGTTAACACCAAGCCGATAATCTCCATCAGGTATAAATCCTGTGTTAGCCGGATTGGTAAGCAACGGGGAATTCATAAACTGAGAAAAATGAAGATCCTGTGAAAAAGCTGATAACCATAAGCCAATAGCTATTAACAATACACTACATTTTTTTATTATGATTATTCGTTTCATTCTCAAATTTTCAAATTTCCACATCATCTTATTAACGTAATATCACCCTTTTTAGTTGTCTTTGTGCCATCAGAAAATTCAATACTCAATGTATATACATATACATCCATTGGCTGCACAGCACCTTTTACTTTACCATCCCAGCCTTGCGAAATACTATTGGTTTCAAATACTTTTTGGCCCCAACGGTTCCAAATTATAAATTGCATTTTTGCAACTCCATACCCTCTTACAAAAACAATACTGTTTGCATCGCCGCTCTGCGGAGTAAAAGCGTTTGGCACATCAACTATCGGAACAATAATAGCAGATACATCTTTACAAATAGTGCTATCGCATCCAATGGCATTGTACGCTGTTAAACAAACAGTAAATGTTCCAGTAACATTAAATTGATGCTGCACTGGTGCCCTGGAAGAAGTCAATAAAGTGTCTCCATCACCAAAATTCCATTTAAAACTGACAGCATCCGGCGAAGAAAGATTGGTAAATGTTGTTGGTGTATTTTCAATTGCAGGAACGGGTGTAAAACTAAAATCGGGTGTTGGTGAATCAAACACAGTAATTTGAAACGCTGCTGAAGTATCAGATAAGTTACATGTACTTGTGTTGTATGCAATCAGTACTACATTGTACGTTCCCGCCATTGTATAAGTATGCACTGGTTCAAATGCTGTGGATGTAGTACCATCACCAAAATCCCAAAGCCAAGTTTGCCCTGCCTGTGATGTATTGTCAAATACAGCATTATATTGCAAACAGCCTGTAGCAGGAGTTGTAAAGCTTGCGATTACATTTGCTGCAACACTTAATGGTGTTACTATTGAATCTGGTGCGTTACAATAGGCTGAATCCTGCAAAATAAGTTTAACATTATATGTACCGGGATTAGCATAGTTATGAAGTACAGGTGCAAGACCAGCTACAATCCTTGGCGAACCATCTCCAAAATCCCAAATAAAAGAGGTAGGACCAAACGGCCTTACAGGTGGCGTTGTCGATAAATTATCAAACCGGTATTTGAAAGAATCGCAGGGAGTCAATTTAACAGGATTAAAACCAAGGATTGCTTGTAAGTCTCCAACTTTAATATTGATATACGAAGTATCCCGGACGTTGCAGGTATTAGGATCGAAAGCAATTAAGCGAACCCGAAATGTTCCAATAAAAGTATAGGTATGTGAGGTATTAGGTGTAGTTGTAGTAACGAAAGGTGATCCATCGCCAAAATCCCAATCATAACTTACTGCATTACCAACCGTATCAATAAAATCAACTGTCAGTGGAACACAACCTGCGGTATCTCTTGGTACACCACCAATAGAAGACTGCACATTAGCTGCCACACCTGCCAGATTCATTGCAATCTTAACCATGGTGAGGTTGCAACCATTAGAATTATTAGTAGTAGACCATGCGCCAGGAGTGGTTGGATATACCGGTGGTGTGGTTCCTAATTTACAGTTGCCACATATGGCCTGGTAAATAACACCATTATCATCAAACCTGCTGGTACCGCCATCTACATGGTCTGTTCCTCCCTGATTTGCAGGATTATTTTCGCCAACAAAACTACCAAACAATTGTGATGCTGCATCTTTTTGTAATACAAAAAAGTAAAGATCTTTCCCATCTGTAGTAGGTTTGAACGCATCAGGAGTAACAGGTAAACCTGATGTTCCGGCGCTTAAAAAATCATTTGATGATCCAAAATGCCCACCCCACCCAGAAACGTACACATTTTCGCATCTGTCAACTAAAAATGCAATTGGAGAAATATTTGGCGTAGATGAACCAGAACCAAAAGCTGTAGAATATACATAGGCTGATAAATCTGGCCGTAACTTAGCTATAAATTGCTTTCCTGCTGGATTATTGTATGGGGCATTTTGTATAGGCCAGCTACCAGTCGTTTGTCCCATAATATAGGGAAAGCCGAGGCGGTCAAACTCAATTCCAAAAATCTGATCAATTGCGGAAGTACCAATATAGGTTGTCCTTAATATTGAAGTACCATTATTATTTATTGCGGATATAAAACCATCTATAGTTCCCTGATTTGCTGTACCAATAGTACCTGCAGTATTGCCTGGAAGATTTCCGCTCTCTGTGCCTCCCGCTACATAAATATTACCTGACGGATCAAGCGATAAAACATATGCTGCATCATTAGCAGAACCACCTAAATAACTAGCAAAAGTAACTGTTCCTGCATTTGGTGTTAATTTAAGTACTACTCCATCTTGCAAGCCTCCGGAATTACTTTGAAAAGGAGAACCTGTTGCAGGAAAATCATTAGACTGAGTACAAGATGCTACATATATATTTCCGGCACCGTCAAGAATTACCTCACTTCTGCCATCATCACCATAATTGCGTTGCAGTGAATTTAGACCTCTTACTGCATTAATATTTACACCATCATTACCAGCACCGCCAATTTTTTTTGAACCAATAATATTATTGCCGGCTGCATTGAGTTTTGTTACTATAATATCATAACCTCCACCAACCCCTACCTGTCCGCCTGGGTTAACTACCGGGTAATTACTTGAATTTGATCTTCCTGCAATTACAAGGTTACCTTGTGGATCTACTATAAGGCTATGCGGCTGCTCATCACCACTGCCGCCGATATAAGTAGCATAAATACGATTGGATCCATCCGGCGAAAGTTTGATTATTCCTATATCAATACCAGAGCTACTTCCACCTTGAAATGTGGTTTGAAAAGCACCCGGGGATGTAGGAAATCCGGAACCAAAAACAATTCCTCCACCATACATGCTTCCATCAGGCCCATAAGTAGCAGTAAAACCCCAGTTGTCTGCAGTACTTCCTGAAAAAGAACAAAAAACAATTACCGGATCAATAATTAATGTTTTAGTGGGATCATAGTTTTTGACATCAAACTTTAGCACATTATCTTTTATAACATACTTACATTGTATCTCCTTTTTCCCTTTCACATCTGCCTGGTAAGTGTAAGGAGAAGATTCTCTCATATCACCAATAGAAGTTTTAATTACTAACTCTTTATTGGCCACCTGTAGTTTTTCGATACCATCATATTTCAATGCAATTTTTGAAATATCTGCTCCAGGTTTTACAACAATATCATATTTCAAGTAGCCATTAGTGGTATAATATCTTACATCTACATTTGGATATACTTCTTCCAATGTAATTGCCTGGTATATTTTACATTCACTGGCCCATTTGGAAGGATCATCACCTGTAAAATAATTATTGTAGGTGGCAATAGATTTTTCAGCTTTTGTTTTCATAGCAGGTGATGCCCCAACAAACTTTACATCCCAGCTATGTGATCTTACTATTATTTTATCATTTGGAGTAATCATTGAACCATCTTCTTTTTGTCCATGCATAAAACGGGCAAGGTTTGCATAGTCTCCTGCATTATGTTGTAACACAGTAAAGCCTCCATCATTCCGAAGAAAAAATGCCCCGTTACTAACAGCACCCATATATTGTACACGGCTATCCCACTGTCCTTTGTTTTCAATAAACTCAATATTTCCCTGAGCCGATAAATCAGCAAAGGTTAAAACAGAAGCAATAAAAAATATAAATATTCTCAAGAGGGTAAACTTTGTATTAAAATAACTAAAAATAACCAGAAATGGATTGAAAACTTGTGTTAAGAAATTTATTTTCATAGTAATATTTCCCAATCTCGATGATAATAAAGAGTTTTGCTTATGAAATCTTACTCCACAGTACGGATCCTTTCTTTTGCTTAAGGAAGTTAGTTAGCAGCAAATTTTCTGCCGAACTTAAATCAGGGTCAATATCCAACAAATTGACTGCCATATTTCTTGCAACATCTAACATCTGCCGGTCTAGGACTATGCTGGCCAATTTAAAGTTTAAGACACCACTTTGTTTTGTTCCTTCAATTTCTCCCGGCCCCCTCAATTCAAGATCTTTTTCTGCAATTTCAAATCCGTTATTGGTTGATGTCATAATGCTGATGCGTTGCCTTGCATCATTACCCAACTTGGAACCTGATAATAGTATACAATAACTTTTATCTGCACCTCGCCCTACTCTTCCTCTAAGCTGATGCAATTGTGATAAGCCAAATTTTTCTGTGCTTTCAATTACCATCACTGTTGCATTTGGCACATTTACTCCCACTTCTATAACAGTTGTTGATACCATGATCTGTGTATCCTTATCAACAAATCTTTTCATATTTAGTTCTTTCTGCGCTACAGGTTGTTTGCCATGCACCATACTTATCCAGTATTTCGGTTCAGGAAAATATGCTTTCACATTTTCATAGCCCTGCATCAAATTTTCAAAGTCCAGCTTAGCACTTTCTTCAATTAATGGAAAAATTATATATACCTGCCGTCCCTTGACAATTTCTGTTCGTATAAAACTCATCACCTTACTTCGCTGCGATTCATAACGGTGAACTGTAGTAACAGGCAGCCGGCCGGGCGGCAACTCATCAATCACACTATAATCAAGATCTCCATATGCTGTCATAGCCAGTGTTCGTGGAATTGGCGTAGCCGTCATTACTAAAATATGCGGTGGCAATGCCCCTTTCTCCCAAAGCTTTGCTCGTTGCGCCACGCCAAATCGATGCTGTTCATCAATTATTACTAATCCAAGATTTTTAAACTGAACTACTTCTTCAATTACGGCATGAGTGCCAATTAAGATTTGTAACTGTCCATCTATTAGTTGTTGCAATATTTTTCTGCGAGCTGCAGCTTTTGTAGAACCAGTTAATATTTGCACCGGCACATCCATTTTCCCCAATAATTCACTAATCGTTTGGAAATGCTGACGAGCCAGAATTTCAGTTGGTGCCATCAAGCAAGACTGACAACCATTATCTGCTGCCAGCAACATACAAAGCACTGCAACGATTGTTTTTCCGCTTCCTACATCTCCCTGCAACAGGCGATTCATTTGTTTTCCCCTTGCCGTGTCATTTCTTATTTCTTTAATCACTCTTTTTTGTGCACCAGTTAATTGAAATGGCAAATGTTTATTATAAAAGGTATTAAATAAGTCACCAACTTTTTCAAATACAACAGCTTTGGAAAAGCGATGCCGCTGACTTCGTAACATATTCATCCGCAATTGTGCAAGAAATAATTCTTCGAATTTAAACCGCTTTACTGCTTCGTTAAACTCGTCTGTATTCTGCGGAAAATGTATTTGCCTGTAAGCCTTGAAGCGGTTTATCAGTTTTAAATTGTTCAGAATGCTTTCAGGTAAATTTTCCGGTACATCTTTTTCATGCACCATTCCCATCAGCAGTTGTGTGAGCTTACCAATCTGTCTTCCACCTAATCCTCTTGCCTTTAGTTTTTCAGTAGTGGAATAAACAGGCTCAAGGAAATTTTTCCCCGCTTGCTGATCTATTGTAAGTAATTCTGTTTCAGGATGAACAATCTGAGGTTGGCCATTATAAAAACTAGCCCGTCCATACACAAGATAGGATTGCCCAACTTCTATCGACTTCTGTACCCAGCTTAAACTTTGAAACCAGGTCAGCTCCATACGTCCGGTTTTATCTTTTACTTCTGCCACTAACCTTTTTCCCTGCCGCTGTCCAATCAATTCCAGACTAACTACAACAACAGCTACCTGCACAAAATCCATTTGCGGATGTATGTCTTTTATAAAATTGATCTTTGTACGATCAACATGACGAAAAGGGAAATGCTCCAGCAAATCGCCAAATGTAAAAATGTTCAATTCTTTTTTAAATAGATCAGCCTTTTGCGGGCCAACCCCTTTCAGGTATTCAATCGGACTTGATAATATTTGTGATAATGAAGAGATAATAAGTTCTTTGAAGCAAATTTACGTATGTGAAATTTACGGTACGGCTTTAGCAAATATCCTACGTTATATCCGAAATACTGCAATCTTATAAGGTAAATACTTTGGTGCTAATAAAATTTAAAATAGCACTTGCCGTTATTGTTAAAGACTTCTAAATTGTAATTCGAATCCAAGCCCTGTCTAAAAACCAGGATAATGAAAAACCACCTACTTCAGTTATTACAACTTGATTTGCTATTTCGTGAATACAAGTTTGCCTTGCTCTGTTTTATTACAGCTTTTGTTGTAACTCTTATTACAATTCCGCCAATTATCAGCCTGATAAAAAAATACAGCTTGTATGATGTGCCCGATGCCCGGAAAGAACATACATCACCTATTCCAACTATGGGAGGTATTGCGATAGTAGCCGGTATGGTTATAGCTTTACTGCTATGGTTTCCTTTTAGTAACAGTATAGAGCAAATATGCTTTTTCTTTTCTATAACCGTTTTATTTGGTTTGGGAATGATGGATGACCTTAAAGATCTTTCTGCAAAATATAAATTCGTCATACAATTGGGCCTCGCTGCTTTAATTGCACTGTCTGGTATCCGTATTACATCGTTCGATGGCCTGTTTGGAATAGACGAGTTGCCATTAATGGCACAATACACTTTTACCATTGTGGCCGTGGTTGGTATTACCAATGCATTTAATTTAATAGATGGTATTGATGGTCTTGCCGGAGGAATAGGTTTTATGAGCCTTATAACCTTAGGTATTTTTCTTACAATGGCCGGAGATATTAATACAGCACTTATCGCCTTTGCTTTAGCTGGAGGAATGCTCGCCTTCATGTATTTCAATTTAAATCCTGCAAAAATTTTTATGGGTGATACCGGTTCGTTGGTGCTGGGATTTGTAATAGCGGTTTTAAGTATTCGGTTGATTGAAGTAAATCAATTTCTTTCCAATCCGGTTTTACCCCATGCTCCTGTATTTGTTTTAGGCGTTGTACTCATTCCTGTATTTGATACACTACGGGTATTTGCAACAAGAATATGGAATGGCAAATCTCCTTTTTCACCAGATAGAACACATATACATCATTTACTTACGAATCAGGGATTCAGTCATGCATTTACTGCAAAGCTGATTTGCTTCTTACATGGTTTTATTTTAATGGAAGTGTATTGGTTGCGCTTTTTCAAGCAAGAAATTGCATTAATAATATTGTTTGCTTTTATGCTTGCAATAATATTCCTATTAAAAAATGCAGGACTATTGTTCAAACGGATAAATAATGTGCAAGCTTCATCAATTCAGGAAAATTAATTAGTCTGAAAATAGGTGCTATTCTACATTTGCCCATTCCACAATTTTTTTAGCAGCTTCAATTACACTGCCACAATATTGCACCAAAAAATCAGCTGGTAATTTCTCATACAATGGGATACTATAACTTGCTGAAAGGGCTTTTGCTCCATCAAAATCAACATAAGATAAACGGGCC
>JBDSUW010000094.1:0-19642 GCA_039927535.1 Chitinophagaceae bacterium
TCCATTCAAAATTGTTTTGCAAAAACTTTTTCTTTGTTAACTATTTCTGCACTCCAAAAAACCGGTTATCCACATTACGAAACATGACCAAAGTCCTCATCAATTTACCACAAACTAATGGTAAACCTTCTGAAAAAAAAGCACAATAGTGCATAAAAAAACACCATATCATGTAATATTTAACAGACGCCCCACAATAACTGCTTTTCGCTAACAGTTATTAGCAAGAACCACATACTTTACCGGAACTGCTGGATACCTTTTTATTCAATTCTAAAAAAATCTATGCAAATTACAAATCGCAGCAGCCAGCCCATTCTTAGCCAAACAGAAAATAATACCACCCTTTGGATCGGACATCTGAAGCCCGACCCCAATGATCATATAGCAGGACAAACTTTTAAATGTCCATCTGACGGGATAGTTAATAATATACAAGTGTATTCCTCCACCGTGCAGGAGCCCGGAGATGTGGCATTAACCTTACATGAGTTTGATGTTGCCAGCCAAAGTTGGGGATCAGCCATTGCAGACGCAAAAATATACTTACAAAAAGGAGATGATGCCCGGTGGATACGGTTTGGCCTGGCACCAGTGGAATTAAAGAAAGATGTGACTTATGGTTTCCGTCTGCAAACTGAAAATGCCTTTATCGGGATTGGTGAAGCAGCCAGTATTGCAAAAAGCCCTTTTACTTTTGGTAACGAGTGGGAAAGTGATAATGCCGGAAGCAAAGGACATTTTTATTCTTACTTCAGCCTGGCATTTAAAGTGGAACTCTGCGCATAGCATATAATAATTAAGGCCATAATACGGTAAAGACTATTCTTCTGCAGGTAAGAATGCATTCGAGAAAGTTTTGGCTTCAGCATGTTCATTGATTTCATCTCCACTCGGTAATAAAGGCGACCACTCTTTTTTTAATTTCGTTCCAAGATAAGTCGATCAGAAGTATTTCCTATACTAAGAAATAAGAAATCTGGGCGAAAACCTGGTTGTGAATAAATAAATTCTGGCTAGTAATTTAATCTTTGGACTGTTTATCTATCTTTAAATACATCCCAATCTGTTCCCTATCCAACGCTTATTTCAAAGATTACTGGTTTTATTATTCCATCATACTAAAACTAAATATAATGAAGAATATTCTCCAGTTGTTTATACTGCTATTTTTATGTACGGCATCCTATTCGCAGGTAGTAACTTTTTACAAAGCCAATGTAGAATTGTATGAACATGCTAATTACACCGGACAAAGCCGGTCGTATGGCCCCGGTCAGTATGTACTTTCTGATTTTAATGATATGACGTCTTCCATAAAAGTACCTGCCGGTATGGTGGCGGTTATTTACGAGCATGCCACAGCTACGCTGGGTTATGGCATATGGGTTGATCTGCTGGAAGATTGTCTTGATCTTTCTGTTTACAATTTCAACGATAAGGTTTCCTATATCAATATTTTCTATGCTACCAAAGACAATATGTACGATTGGAAAAGAAATACAATGATGAATGGCCAGTTTGTTGCCGGCCATTGGGAACGAAAAAGAGCTAAACCGTTGCCACCAGATATGGTAGCCGTAGTGGCTCCTGCAATTGCCGGACCTGTTTCTACTGCCGCTACAATATTATCGGTAAACGGAGCAACGACCACTATCAGTACATTGGGGCCGGTAAGCAGTGAAGGAATTGAAAACTGGAATACTTCTCAAAAACAAATGGGTGTAATCGGAAATGATTTTCGTGGACCTGAGTATATCGGTACGGCCTGTTTTCAAAGGGCCTCAAACAATTTTGCTATACCAGACAATATTAATTTCTGGTATCCGCAAAATGATTCAAGAGATCACCGGGGTATTTCTAAAAAAACATTGAGTGGTACAGTGGTAAGAGCCGGACAGGTAAACATACAAGGTACGTTTGCAGATTTTGATGTAAACATTGACATAAAACCACTACCAGACTATATGTACTTGTTGACAAAAGCGAAACCAAGACACTATACAACCATCATGTCTATGCAATACCAAGCTAGTAAAATTTCTGTTGGAAACATTCTGACCAAACCCATCTGGACATGGGAAAGTAGTAGTGGCCAACCAGATTGCGATGATGAAAAATCCATAGACAAATTTACTTTTCTGGAAGCAGAGATAGCAGAAGATTACTGGCCAAAAGGGAACAACAAATTCGGCAGGGCAAGACTTACCGATATGGCTTTGATAAGAACAGGCAAGCAGATATGTGTATATGGTCCCTGGATTTATGATGAAGGGCATTGCCGCCATCCAGAAATACATCCTGCAGAAGAACTGTGGTGGCAGGATACGATCAACAATAAAAAGCAATACAACCTGAATGTGGTCTGCGATGCTTCCCGACGTTTTTTCTGGAGAAAACAAATGGATGATGGCACCAAACTGAAACCCTGGGCAGAACCTCCGGTGAAAGGAATGTTTGCTATCGCTTTTGAATATGTGTTACCCAAAACGGAAACTGTTATCAATTTTCCTGTAAAACAATTTGAGGCAGATTATATTCAGCATTACAACCTTACAGAATATCCCAACGCCAATCAAACCTATTCATTAGTTTACCAGGGAAAAACGATTGTAACTTTTAAACCGAATAACAGTTCATTTAAAGTTTCATTTGAGCAGGTAGGTCTTGCTCCAGATGATTCAGGCAAGATAAGAGGGTTTCTGGTATTGGAAACTCAGGTAGGAAAACTTACACAAATTGCAACGGAAATTACAGTGTTAAACGGAACACTCCCGCAGGTGTTAAAATTGCCGGCAAACTCAACACCCGATAAGGCACCACAACTGTATGAAGACCTATTCTTTAAAAAAGAAGAAGGACACTATTATTTCACCGTAACAGAAACAACAGTGAGCAGCGACCGCCCTGCAGGAAGTTTTGAACGTATTGGAAAAACCAACTAAACAAGTGGGGAATTCATTATATTAAAAATGAGGCTGTCTCAAAAGTCGTAAATCGTCATTACGAGGAAGAAACGACCGAAGTAATCTCCTGAACAGCAATCGCCGTGTTTTCTAAGATTGCTTTACTTCGTTCGCAATGACGACTTTTGAGACAGCCTCTTTTTTTTATTTATCGTATATTTTCTCAAATTTTTCTTTTAGCAAATCCTTTATAGAAACCGAAAAGTTTTTACAAGAATACCGTGTAAGTATATATTTTTTGCATAAGCCAGCATTGCTTATCGCCTGATGATAAACTTAATGGTCTTTTCTCTCATGTTTGTGGATGACCAAAGTCCCAACAGGTACACCCCATCTTCAAGCTGACTAAAATCCATATTTGCAATGGATGTGTTTACTGTCTTTTTTATTAAAACAGTGCCTTGCTTATCAATTACAGAAATCCTATCAAATTTTTCAATGTCCAAATCAGTAATCTGTACCTGGTTATGTACATCATTTTTAAACACATCGAGTTGTGCGTTGATAATTGATACATCAGCAGGAAATTCTGTTCTGACAGGTGCTTTGGTTTGTGCTATTAATGAAGTACCTGATATAAACAAGATTACAAGAAAAACTGAAGTAAGCTTTTTCATACTATTGGATTTTGATTAATAAATCTTACTAAATGTATAGCAATAAATATGCGGTAATAACTGAAACAGGAATAAATGTGGCTGCTCTCGAATATATGCAGAGGATTTACTACGTAAAGTCTGCAAAAATTAGTTCATAAGCATCTCTCTTGCATTTTCCATAGCAGCGAGTGTAGGCTTTTCGCCACTGAGCATTTTTGCAATAGTAATTATTCTTTCATCGGATGAAAGTTTGCGGATGTTTGTTTTGACTGCATCACTGCCTGCCGGCGAGGCAGGATTTATAATTTCTTTATAAACAAAAAAATGAGCATCGGCTTTGCCTGCAATTTGCGGCTGATGTGTTATACAGATTACCTGCCTTTGTCCAGCAAGCCCTTTCATTATTAGCCCAACCTGTTTTGCAGCTTCGCCGGAAATTCCTGTATCTATTTCATCGAATATGAGCGAAGGCAAATCGATAGAAGCAGCCACCAGTGATTTAATACTTAACATTAACCTGCTAAGCTCACCGCCACTTGCTACTTTTCGCACCGGTTGAAACTGACCACTTCTGTTAGCATCGAATAAAAATTCTATTGTATCTGATCCGGATAAATTCAGTTGAGCAATTTTGATCTCCACTTTCAGTTTGGCATTGGGCATACCAACCTGTGCCAGTAATTTGTTCACATTTTCTTCCAACGGCTTTGCTTGCTTACTTCTTTTGGCAGAAATTTTCTTAGCCATTTCATTGGCTGTTACAAAAAGAGAATTAACTTCTTTTTCTTTTTGCTGAATAGCATTATCAATATTTAAAACAGCCTGTAGTTTTTCTGACAGTTCTTTATGTAAGATCAATAACTCAGCAGTAGAATTTACTCCATGTTTTTTTTGCAATTTGTAACCCAGCGAAAGGCGTTCGCTTAATTGCTCTATCTTTTCAGGATCATAATTTATTTTGGAGCTGATAAGATCTACATCGCCAGCGACATCCTGCAATTCTATTTGTACGGATGATAATCGTTGCAATAATTCCGGCAACTGCGGATGATATGTGGAATAAACTGTCAGCTTGTTTAATAATGCTTTTAACTGCTGCACCAATGGGTTTTCATTTTCGCTCAATTCAAAATACACTTTACTTAGGGCTTCTTTTATACCTTCTGAATTACTCAATAGTTTTAATTCAGCATCAATATTTTCCAACTCATTTTCCTTAAATGCAGCTTCATCCAATTCAGTAAACTGAAAAAGGTTATAATCTGCCTCTTTGTCGAATTGTTTTTTTTGACTCTTAAATTCATCCAATTCCTTTGTTGCCAATTGCCATTTACGATATAATGATTGGTATTCTTCCAATAAATTACTATTTGCCGCCAGTGCATCTACCACTTCTCTTTGAAAATCTGATTCTCCAACTTCAGTAGTATCAAATTGCAAATGCAGATCAACCAGCATTGAACTGAGTTGTTGCAACTGTGATAGATTAACCGGCGTATCGTTAATAAATGCTCTTGACTTTCCATTGGTACCAATTTCTCTTCTAACTACTATTTCAACATCCACATCCAGTTCATTTTCTTTTAAAAAAATGGCGACAGCTTTTTTATTATCTGCTTTAAAGACTCCTTCTATCACACATTTCCTTTCTTTATTTACCAACGACGCAGAATCTGCTCTTGCCCCGAGTATCAAACCCAGTGCTCCGACAATAATGGATTTACCGGCACCCGTTTCTCCTGTTATAACATTTAGATTAGCAGAAAAATCAATTTCCAGTTCATCAATGATGGCATAGTTCTGTATGGAAAGGTGAGATAGCATTGAAACAGCAAATTATATTTTTTATACGGATGATACGAATTTTTATAAATGACTTTTAAACAGCCATATATTTTTGGTCAAAAAAATAGCTGCCAGGGGGCAGCTATAGATAGATATATTATGGTTAAATTACTTTATTTCTACGGCGGTATGTAACTCTTCATCCACAAGAATTCGGCCACAGTTTTCGCAGATCATTACTTTTTTATGCTGTTTTATCTCACTTTGTTTTTGAGGAGGAATAGCATTAAAGCAACCACCACAAGCATCTCTTTCTACAGCCACAACAGCCAGACCATTTCTATAGCTAGTACGGATTTTCTCGTAGCTGGCTCTTAATCTTTCTTCTACATGTTCGTTTGCATCAGCTTTTAATTTATTAAAATGCTTTTCTTCTTTCTCGTTCGCAACAATAATTTTTTCTAACTCACTTTTCTTAGTAGTCAAAATACTTTCTTTAGCAACAATATTCTTCTTGGCTTTTTCCAGCAAAACAGCTTTTTCAGCAATTTCTTCGGTTGCATCCTTAATATGCTTTTCTGCCAATTTCACTTCCAGCTGCTGCATCTCCACTTCTTTATTGATAGCTTCAAATTCACGGTTGTTCTTTACATCATTGCTTTGCTTTTCGTATTTCTTAACCATCGCTTCAGATTCTTTAATTGCTTCTTTGCGTTGATCGATAAATTCAGTAACTCCGTTTATCTCTTCTTCGATACGAACCTGGCGGGCATGAAATCCCTGAATCTCGTCTTCAAGGTCGGCCACTTCCATTGGCAACTCACCTTTGAGAATACGTAATTCATCCAACTTACTTTCAATCTTTTGAAGTGTAACTAAAGAAGTCAATTTTTCTTCAACGGAAAATTCTTTTACATGTGCCATATTAATAATTCAGGTTTGAAGTTTTCTATATAGAGGTTGCTGCTGTTACTTTTTTGTCATCTATTCATCATAGATGATAAAATACAGGGTTTGTTTTTACCTCCGTTTTAAGGACGGCAAAGGTAGGGAATTTTTGCTCCAAAACTTCTTGTAGCAGGTTGATTGTGAACTGTTCACTTTCATAGTGCCCAATATCAGCCAAGAGAAGCTGGTCGTTGGCATCAAAGAACTCATGATACTTAATATCGGCAGTTATGTAGGCATCTGCATTGGCAGCTAAGGCTTTGGAAATCAAGAAACTTCCGGCTCCTCCACAAACTGCCACTCTTTTGATTTGCTTTCCCAATAATCTGGTATGCCTGACTCCCGGAGTTCTAAAAATGGTCTTTAAATTTTCCAAAAATTGGTTTTCATCAACAGGCTGAGCTAACTCTCCAACCATACCAGAACCAATTGACTGGTTGAAATTGTCAAGTTGAACTATATCATAAGCCACCTCTTCGTAAGGATGAGCTTCCTTCATTGCAGTAACGATTTTCCTTTCGAGGTAGGCCGGAAATATTATTTCGATTTTTATCTCCTTTTCCTGATGTAGTTTTCCGGGTTCGCCCACATAAGGATTTGAACCTGTCCCGCCTTTAAAAGTACCGATACCTTCTGCATTAAAACTGCATTCACTATAATTACTAATATGCCCAGCTCCAGCAGAGAAGATGGCATTGCGAACTTCATCTGTTTTATCAAAAGGAACAAAAGTGAAAAGCTTTTTCAAGGTTGCCTCTTTTTCTGACAATATCTTACAGTTTTGTATTCCCAGCATTTGAGCTATCCTTCCATTAACACCTTGTTTTACATTATCGAGGTTAGTATGGATGGCATAAATGGCAATATCATTTTTGATAGCTGCAATAATTGTTTTCTCCACATAGTTTTTTCCGTTAATTTTTTTTAGACCTTTAAATATTATAGGATGATGGGCTACGATCAAGTTGCATTTTTTTTGAATCGCTTCTTTAATTACTTCTTCTGTTGCATCTAAAGTGCAGATGATGCCAGTGCAATCCCAATCTGCATTGCCTATAATCAAACCTGTATTATCATATTCTTCCTGAAGTGAAGTATCGGCTATAGTTTCCAGATAAGAAATTATCTCGTTGATTTTCATTTCTGAAAGTTACCAATTTGATGGTTTATACAAATTTAATTGCTTTTGTTGTTCCTTATCTTTGAAAGGAAGCTATGAATCCAAAACTTCACCATATCATCATAGAAGAAATCAAGAAAGTGCTTGGCAAGAAAAGCGGAGAGCCTCTTAGCCGCTATGAACTGGCTAAGGGAACACTTGTGGTAAAAAGGGTTCTATGGAATGCTTTCAAGAACACCTTATTGATGACCATCGGGATTTTTTCTGCAGCATTTGGTTTAGAAGGGTTTTTAATTCCTAACGGGTTGATAGATGGCGGAGTTACCGGCATTTCGTTGCTTACAAGTCGGGAGACGGGTATTTCGCTATCACTTCTACTCGTACTTTTTAATTTGCCTTTTGTATTAATGGGATGGCGACAGATAAGTCAAATATTTGCAATCAAGAGCATAATCGCCATTACAGTACTTGCCATTGTGGTAGCTACTGTTCATTTTCCTATTGTAACTGATGATAAATTACTGGTGGCCGTATTTGGCGGATTTTTTCTTGGCGCAGGCATAGGACTAACTATAAGAGGCGGCGGAGTGATAGATGGCACAGAGATACTGGCGATATCCCTTAGCCGTAAGCGAAGTATATCAGTAGGAGACTTTATCCTTGTATTTAATATTGTAATCTTCTCTGTAGCAGCCTATTTACTGTCTGTTCAAGTTGCCCTTTACTCTATATTAACTTATCTGGCAGCATCAAAAACAATTGATTTCATTTTGGAAGGTATAGAAGAGTTTACCAGTGTAACAATTATTTCGCCTCATAGCAAAGAGATTGCACAAATGATAAAGGTGAAAATGAGAAGAGGACTAACCATTTATTCTGGAAAAAGAGGTTATGGAAAAAGTGGTGAGAATCCCAATCCAACGGATATAATTTTTACAGTGGTTACCCGTTTGGAAATAACAAGATTAACAGGTGAAATAGAAAAGATTGATCCTAATGCATTTATTGTCATGCAAAGTATAAAAGATACCCGTGGCGGAATGGTAAGAAAACGGCCACATAATCATGATGATTAAAATTGTGCTTAATTATTTGTTGGCTGCTTCAATTTATTCTGTATCTTTTCAATCCTTCCACACCCTCTGGATAACACTTTATCCGATTTTTTAAAACGCTAAAAGCCAGCCATGCTAAAAAGAAGAACTGGAATAATGCTACTCACCTTACTTTTTGTTACAGGCCTTGCAGGTACTATCAATGATAATACTATTCCTAAAATTGAAAGGAAAAGTGCATTAACCCAGATGAAGGATACTTATAAAAATGCAACAGGTGCAACAAAAGGGTTATCCGAAGCTCAATTGAATTATAAAGCTTCGCCGGATAAATGGTCTGTAAAAGAATGTTTTTTTCATATTGCAGCAGCAGAAAAACTTTTATGGACTTTGTTTGAAGGTGGAATGAAAGCCCCGGCTAATCCTGAAAAAAGAGCCGAGATAAAACTCACGGATGAGAAGGTTGTAAAAATGGTGGAGGATAGATTCCAAAAAGCTCAGGCTCCTGAACCTATTCAACCAAAAAATACCGGGTACAATTCGTTAACTGACGCTTTGGTAGACTTTAAAAGCAACAGACTGGATCATATAAAATATATGAAATATACTACTGAAGATTTGCGGAACCATGTGGTTCAATTACCTTTTGGCTGGATAGATTGTTACCAGTTGTATTTATTTATAGCCGGGCATAGTAACAGACACACTCAACAAATGAACGAAGTGAAAGCCAGTACCGGCTTTCCTGCAAAATAGTTCTCACCGGTAAAAACAAGCCCCGCTGTTCCCGTAAGAACAAGGGGCTTCTTTTAAACCCCTTTGTTTGAGGAGATATCACTTTTTCAAGAAACATTATTTTACCTTCTTCTGTTTTTCCTTCTAATTACTTTAAAACTTTTCGTTCTGTCATTATTAAAGAAATGAAGCCAACTCTCTTTCGTAGTTCCTTTCATTGAACTTTATGATTCCTGATCAAGCATATTAAAACACTTGGCAAAACCTTCTATTTTCATTAATTTGCGCTTTATATCTTATCCAAACATGAAAAAATTAGTGTGCATACTGATGATAACCATTTTATTTTCAGGTTGTAAAAAAACAATTGAGAATATACAGGAAGACCTGGTTTTAAAAGCAATGATTGATGGTCAATGGAGGGTTACCAATTTTATTAATAATGGCACAACCATTACTTCCGATTTCAGTACCTACAAATTTCAATATTACAATAATAAGACTGTTGATGCCATTAAGAACGGAATTGTTGAAATTACAGGTACTTGGGATGGGAATGCTACCGCCATGACCACTTTTGCAAATTTTACGACAACTGCGTATCCCATACAATTAATTAATGGAACCTGGAACATAACGAAAAACAGCTGGACGTACGTTGAAGCCACTCAAAACATAGGTTCAAACACTAAATTTTTAAGACTGGATAAATTATAATGCCTGTTTATCCCCCTCTCTGATTAATAGTTCCAAATTACCAACTTTCTAATTAAACGACATAGATAGAAATATGTCATTATCAAGTAATGGAGTGTAAAGAAAATTAAATTGATAATAAAGCAATCAATTGTTGAAATAATAGCAATCCGGAATAATTTTTGTCAGCCTGAAACGTTCTTAGAATGAAAAAATCAAATCCTAACTGTTGAAAGCGAAAAGCGTCAATATCTTTGTATCATTGGCTATCACCTGTTTATTCTCTGTTCAGTCAGTTTTTGCCCAGGCTCCGGTAGCAAATTTCAGCGGCAGCCCAACAGCTGGCTGTGGACCTCTTGTGGTAACATTCCAGGATTTATCCACTGGCAGCCCAACAACATGGAGCTGGGATTTTGGAAATGGGCAATTATCGAGTATTCAAAATCCTGTTGTAAGTTTTCCTCAGCCGGGTACATATACAGTCCGGTTAATTGTAAAAAATTCAATTGGAGTGGATGAAGAAATAAAAATCGATTATATAACTGTTTCCCCTTCACCCAGTGCATCATTTCAAGCAGATATTACCACATCCTGTATTCCCGCAACGATACAGTTTACAGATTTGTCTACTGTGCCAGCTGGTTCCAGTGCTATTGTCAGCTGGTTATGGGATTTCGGGGATGGTAACACTTCCACTCTTCAAAATCCATCAAATGTTTACACTTCGGCTGGTTATTATACAATTTCGTTGCTAATTACAAGTGGAACAGGTTGTAAAAGTTTTTATTCTATCGGAAGATATATCAGAATAATAAGTGGTGTAGATGTTAATTTTGGTTTTTCTCAACCTGCAACCTGTCAGGCTCCATTCCTGATCAACTTTCAGGATCAATCTTCCGGACCAGGCACTCTTTCTTATCAATGGAATTTTGGAAACGGCAGTCCTGTTTCCACTTTACAAAATCCTTCAACTACCTATCCTGCTGCTGGCAGCTATGCAGTAACACTAAATGTTCAAAGTTCTTTAGGTTGTGTAGGCACTATTACAAAAAATATAACTATAGCTGGAAAGACAACCGATTTTATTATTCCTGCAAGTATATGTGTTGGTCAGACAGTAACTTTTCAAAATAATTCATCCCAACCACCGCAATCATCCTTTTGGGATTTTGGAGATGGTACTACTTCGGGACAAATTAACCCTACTAAAACTTTTTTAACCGGTGGTACTTTTCAAATAAAATTGATAAACAATTATGGAAGTTGTATTGATTCAATAATTAAAACAGTTATTGTTACCAATCGACCGACAGTAAATTTTACTGTAGATGATAGTACTGCATGCAAAGCACCTTTTACTGTGCAATTTACCGACACAAGTCCGGCTGCTTCTACCTGGCTTTGGGATTTTGGAGATGGTAATACATCCAATTTGCAAAATCCCTCTCATACTTATACAAGTGCTGGATTTTATAACGTTACTCTCACCATTACTCTCCCGGGAGGATGTAGTAACACTATTGTTAAGTCAAATTATATTAAAATTCAGGCTGTAGTTGTAGCTATTGCTAATGCTCCTGATGGTGGCTGTATTCCATTCACTTATATGCCGGTTCCGGCAATTACATCAGTAGACAGCATTATCAGTTATCTCTGGGATCTTGGTGAACCCGGCGCTACGTATACTACAAAATTTCCTACTCATATTTATAATACTGCTGGCAATTATGACCTTACCCTTACAGTTACAACGCAAAGGGGGTGTATAGAAACGATAACTATCCCAAATGGTGTTAGAACGGGTACCAAACCTATCGTAGATTTTAGTTTTTCTCCTAATAATGTTTGCGCAAGCACTCCTGTACAGTTTACAGACCTTTCGGTAACATCTCCTGGTGCACTTGTTAAATGGCTATGGGATTTTGGGGATAGCACCAATTCAATTTTGCAAAACCCTATCCATGTTTTTGAAGATACCGGTACTTTAAATGTAAAATTTTCTGTTTCAAATAACGGGTGTATTGATAGTACTGTTAAACAAATTCAGATTTTACCACCTGTTGCCATTTTTGGATACCAGGTAAATTGTGCTAACCGCTTACAAGTAACCTTCCTCGATAGTTCCTTATCCAATATAATTTATGGTCCGATTTCTTATGAATGGAGGATGGGTGATCCTTCTAATACAGTTTATACAACTATCACTCCTCCTACTTTTACCTATCCTGCCTATGGAACTTATACAGCTACCCTCATCGTTACAAATGGACCTTGTTCATATACCAGAACAAAAGATGTGATTTTATCAAATGAACTACCTGATTTTACAATAAGTAAGAACCCAGTTTGTAAAAACGAAGTATTTACATTAACCGCTACTGGAGTTAACCCTTTAAATATTAAAGATTATACCTGGACGATTGGAAGTGTAACCATCAGTGATACAAGAAGCAGTATAACTCACAGTGTAACTAATTACGGCGGTTACGATGTAACGTTATTAGTGGAAGATGTAAATGGTTGTACGACTTCAATCACCAAGCCGAATTTTTTGCAGGCAAGTGGTGTAGTTGCAAAATTTATACCAGATGGCCCGGGTGCCTGTAAAAACAAAACGGTAAGTTTTACCGATCAATCCACACTTTCTGTTTCACCAATTACACAATGGAATTGGGATTTTGGTGATGGCACTCAGCAAACTTATTCAGCACCCCCATTTTCACATTTATATAATCAAACTGGAAGCTACACTGTTACCCTTACAGTAAAAGATAATGCTGGCTGTATGGATACCTATTCCCTGATAGGTGCTGTTTTGATAACAGATCCGGTTGCGGCATTTCAGGGTGATACAATATTTTGCCCCTTAGCCCCTGCACAATTTATTGATACATCATCAGGTTTGGGATTAATGTACAACTGGTATTTTAGTGATGGGGGAACTTCTACAGTACAAAACCCTACTCATAATTTTCCTATGGGAGATCTTTCTTATACTGTAAAACTAAAAATTACCGACCAGGTTGGTTGTGAAGATTCGGTTTCTAAAACAGATTATATTAAAATCCGAAGCCCGAAACCTGCATTCAGTGTGGTAAACAATGCAGGTATTTGTCTGCCATTGCAAACCAGTTTCAACTTTGAAGGAGCTGACTATATTTCTTTTCTTTGGGATTTTGGTGATGGCGCAACGAGTACAGCAAAAGATCCCTCCCATTTCTATAATACTTATGGAACTTTTATAGCTAAATTATACCTAACAGGTCCTGGTGGATGTATTGATTCTGCTGAACAAACAATAACGACATACGATCCCGTAGCCAGCACACAAATAAACTTTAGTCCTGCCTCAGGATGTAATTCACTTACTGTAAATTTTGATATTACTACTCCGCCAGGTTTTAAATACACTTTGTTTTTTGGAGATGGAACATTTGATACATCATTACAAAAAACGCTAAACCATTTTTATCGTTCCCCTGGTAATTATACCCCCTATATATTAATGAAAGACGCCTTTGGATGTGAGGCGTTGATTTATGGAGCTACAGTGAATGTGTTTGGGGCTATACCACTGTTTGATAAAGATAAAAAAGAATTTTGCGATACCGGACTGGTCAACTTCACTAATTTTACACTTAACAATGATCCTGTTATTTCCACAGTTTGGGATTTTGGCGATGGAAACACAAGCACATTGATCAATCCATCAAATTTTTATGCAGGTCAGGGAACATACCTTGTTACCCTTACTGTAACTACACAAAATCAATGTGTCAGCTCATATGCTGATACTATTCGGGTATATAAAACTCCGGATATTAATATAACAGGAAGAGATACTTTATGTCTGAATGCAACTGAATATTTCAATGCAGTTATCACAGCACCTGATTCCACAATAAACTGGAACTGGAATTTTGGAAATGGAAATTCCTCACTGTTACAAAATACATCTACATCCTATCAGTCTACCGGCGACTATACAATTAGTTTAATTGCTACCAATAAACTGGGATGTGCAGATACAGCTACACATCAAGTAAATGTTGGACCTTTACCTACTGCCATTGCAATTATGGATCCCATTACAATAATTTCTGGCGGGTCTGCGGATTTGAGAATGAATTATACCGGGGCAATAACAAATTATAACTGGCTCCCCACCACCAACCTGGACTGTAGTGTTTGCCCATTGCCTACCTCAACACCACAATTTACAACCCGCTATGTTGTGCAGCTTCTTGATAAATATGGTTGTAAAGGAGCCGGAGAAATAACAGTTCAGGTAATTTGTAACGGGCAGAATTTTTTTATTCCCAATACGTTTTCACCTAATGGAGATGGCAGTAATGATGTTTTTTATTTAAGAGGAACCGGATTATTACGAGTTAAAACATTAAGAATTTTTAACCGCTGGGGAGAAGTTGTTTTTGAAAACAGGGAAGTATCAGCGAATAATCCATCGGCAGGATGGAATGGAACATATAAGGGGAAAAAAGCATCCCCCGATGTCTATATTTATCAACTCGAAATTATTTGTAATAACGGAGAAGTAATAAAATATGCGGGCAATATTGCATTAATTCAATAACCAGAATTTAATAAATGAAAAAATGCGGATTTTTGATATTATTTTTTTTAAATGCAATGGCCTGTGTTGTACAGGCGCAGGACATCCATTTTTCACAATTTTATGAAGCCCCCTTATTAAGAAATCCATCATTAGCAGGAATTTTTACCGGAGATGTGAGAGTACAGGCTGTGTACCGTGATCAATGGAACAGTTTGACAAATGCATATAAAACAGGTTCGGTAAACGGAGAATTTAAAATGCCGATAGGTAAAAGCAATGATTTTATCACCACTGGTTTGCAAATCATGTATGATAAAGCAGGAACTATTGGCTGGACATCTACTCATGTGATGCCTGCATTAAATTATCATAAGTCTTTAAGCACAGAAAAAAATAGCTATTTGTCTCTTGGCTTTATGGGAGGATGGATACAACGAAGATTTGATCCTTCTAAAGTAACAACCAACAGTCAATACGATAATGGCGGCATTGGTGAGAATTTTTCCAACACCCAATTTAGTTATCTTGATGGTAGTGTGGGTATGAGTTATAATTCCAATCTGGCCTATAATCCTGATAATAATTTTTTTATAGGAGCAGCCTATCATCATTTTAACAAGCCCAATCAAACTTTCTTTTACAGCAATACAAATATTGAATTACAACCCAAATGGGTATTTTCCGGTGGAATAAAACTAGGTGTTTCAGATAATGCTTATATGACAATACTTGCCGACCACTCAAGACAAGGAGGTTCTTCTGAAACAATTGGCGGCATGATGTACGGATTAAAACTTGGTCCAGATCCGATAAATCCTGATTACACTATTCATGCAGGTAGTTTTTTAAGATGGAATGATGCCATTATTCCGGTTATAAAACTTGATTATAATCCTTTTTCTTTTGGATTAAGCTACGATGCCAATATTTCAAAACTTAAACCTTCTAGTTATGGTCGTGGGGGTTTTGAAATTTCTATTTCTTATATCGGTTTTAGAAAAACTAAGATAGACTATTTGCTTTGCCCCAGGTTTTAAAAAAAAAGCAGCCGATAAAAGCTGCTTATAATAAAATGTAAAATATTTTATTAATTCAATACTGGATCTTTAGAATGTTCTTTTGGCATTGCGTTTTCAACACTTACACCCAAGCCCTGAGCAATTGCCATACCCAATCCGATATCAGCCCTAAAGAAATGACATAACTGACGATTAATAATCTCATCTTTTTTAGGACCATTAATCCCCTTCATTGCAGCAACAACATTATTAACAAGGTTCTTCTTAGCTTCTTCGCTTAAAACTTCTCTCCAGAAAATTCCAGGTTGTGTAAAATGGTCATTTTCCCCTTCCGCATTTCTATCATACCACCCGGCAACATTAGATTCTAATTCCCATGCAGGCTGTTTAGAAGATTCTTGCTTTTTAATATCATCAAAACTATTTGGTGAATAATTTGGATTACTACCGCCATTTTCATCCACTCTCATTTGTCCATCTCTTTCATAATTGTTGACTATATAAGGACATTTGTTAACTGGAATCTGCTCATAGTTTCCTCCCAACCGATGCCTATGTGCATCAGGATAAGACAATATTCTTCCTTGCAACATTTTATCGGGAGAATAACTAATACCTTCCGGCACATGAGCAGGAGCAAATGCTGCTTGTTCTACTGAAGCAAAATAGTTTTTTGGATTTTCATTAAGTTCCATAACGCCAACATCAATCAATGGAAAATCTTTATGACTCCAGACTTTGGTCAAATCAAATGGGTTCCATTTATAAGTTTTCGCCTGCTCTTCCGTCATGATCTGCACTTTTAATTCCCACTTTGGAAATTCACCCTTATCGATAGCTTCTACTAAGTCTCTTTGAGCAAAATCCGCATCATGTGCTTTCATTTGCGCAGCTTCGCTATCTGTAAAATTTTTTATTCCCTGTTGATTACGGAAATGAAACTTCACCCATACTCTATTATCTTCTGCATTGATAAAACTAAAGGTATGACTACCATATCCATGCATGTGGCGAAAACCATAAGGGGTACCTCTATCACTCATTAAAAACATAACCTGGTGTAAGCTTTCGGGATTCAGGCTCCAGAAATCCCACATCATCGTCGGGCTTTTACAATTGGTATAAGGGTCTCTTTTTTGTGTGTGAATAAAGTCGCTGAATTTTTTTGGATCTTTAATAAAAAATATCGGTGTGTTGTTTCCCACCAAATCCCAGTTGCCGTCTTCTGTATAAAACTTCACAGCAAATCCACGGGGATCCCTTTCTGTATCTGCAGAACCTTTCTCACCTCCTACTGTAGAAAACCGGGCAAACATTTTTGTTTGCTTTCCTACTTTATTAAAAATGTTGGCTTTTGTATACTGCGAAATATCATTTGTAACTATAAAAGTTCCAAAAGCTCCAGATCCTTTTGCATGAACAACTCTTTCAGGAATTCTTTCCCGGTTAAAATGAGCCATTTTCTCATGCAGTATAAAATCCTGTAGCAATAAAGGACCTCTGGCTCCCACACTCATGGAGTCCTCATTGTCGTAATAAGGAATGCCTGATGCTGTTGTCAATCTTTTATCTTCACTCATATGGTTTAAATTTTTATTATTAGCTGATAATGAGAGTGAAGTTCCTGAATTATGCTCAATATATCAAATTGATTAACTTTATAACTCAATAGATAATATCTATATTATGACTTTCACCCAATTAGAATATATTATTGCAGTAGACAAGTTTAGACATTTTGCAAAAGCAGCAGATTCATGTTTTGTAACCCAACCTACATTAAGTATGCAATTACACAAGCTGGAACAAGAATTGAAAACAAAGATCTTTGACCGAAGTAAACAACCCGTTGTACCTACACCAGCCGGTTTTGAAATAATTGTTCATGCAAAAAAGATTATTGAAGAAAGAAATATTCTTACTGATTTTTTGCAATTAAGCAAAGGAATATTTGAAGGAGAGTTAAAGCTGGGTATCATTCCCACACTTGCACCTTATCTTTTACCCTTATTTATTCCAACCTTTACAAAAAAATATCCAGCCATTAAATTAATTATCAATGAACTTACCACTGAAACAATTATATCCCGGCTAAAAGACGGAAGAATTGATGCAGGCATTCTTGTTACTCCGCTGAATGAAACCGGTATAAAAGAACAAGTTTTATTTTACGAAGAGATGATGGCTTATATATCTCCCAAAAATGCAGCCTATAAAAAAACCTATGTTCTTCCGAAGGATATTGATCCAACCAAGTTGTGGCTGCTCGAAGAAGGTCATTGTTTTCGTTCTCAAATAGCCAATCTTTGTGAATTAAGAAAAGCAAGCCCCGAAGGAAGCCATTTTGAATATGAAGCAGGAAGCTTTGAAACACTTCGCAAATTGGTTGAACTGAATGATGGTATAACCATTTTGCCAGAGCTTGCCACACTCGAACTTCTCCCTAAACAAAAATTGCTGGTAAGGCAATTTAAAAGCCCGGCTCCAATGCGGGAAGTAAGCTTTGTCGTTCACCGTGATATTCTTAAAAAAAGAATAATAGACCTTGTGAAAGAAGAAATCATTAACACCCTTCCCAAAAAACTAAATAGCAACAAAAAGAAAAATGTAATTCCCATTACATAATAAACTATTTTCCATCTGAATCGTTACAAAAAAGATTCATCACACTAAAACAAACAAATGCCTTTAATAGCAGGACAACAAGCCCCCGACTTTACTTTATTCGACAGTGAAAAAAAAGAAATTACTCTTTCTGAATTAAAAGGACAGCCAGTTCTATTACTGTTCTTTCCTTTGGCATTTACGAGTACCTGTACTACTGAACTATGCGCTGTAAGAGATAACATAAGCTGGTATAATAATTTAAATGCAAAAGTATTTGGCATTTCTGTAGATGCATTACACACACTTGCAAAGTATAAAGAGGATCAACAACTGAACTTTACCCTACTTAGTGATTTTAATAAAGATGTTTCCAGGTTATATGAATCCATTTATGAACAGTTTGGCTATAATATGAAAGGTGTATCAAAACGTTCTGCTTTTGTAATTGATAAAGAAGGAATAATACAATTTGCCGAAGTGCTAGAGAATGCCGGAGAGATTCCTGATTTCGATAAAATAAAAAAAGTCTTAGAAAATGTTTAATAAAAATTGTTAAAAATCAAAAAAATAGTATATTAAATAGTTGATATTCAATACTTTAAACATCTATCGTAGTTTTACGTTGCACATTTAAAATTTTAGGCCTACTTTTCGAATAATAAAAGTAAATTTGTTTCGTTGAGACGACTCATTACCATAATATCCTTTATACTGTTGATTACCATTCAGTCACAGGCACAATCCATCAGGAATAACCCTGTTGCAGAAACTGCTGACAGAATTGTAAAACTGTATCCAAATCCTGCCACATCCTATGTAACATTTGATGTTCCAAAAGGATTTGAAAAAACACATACCATTCAGATTTATAGCTTTCTTGGAAAGAAAATGTATGAAAGTGTAAATCTCTCTCAAAAACTGACAGTGCAGTTAAACGAATTTACTCGTGGCCTTTATATTTATCACTTAGTCGATATTTCTAATGGTAAGATTGTAGAATCAGGTAAGTTCCAGGTTTCCCGCTAAAATTTATTGTTGCTTCTTTTATTGAACTTGAACAATCAGGAATTTAAGATAATGCGTATTATCCATTCCTCTAATTACAGGATGGTCGCCGGATTGTCTCTGAAATAGAACCTGCCGAAGTTTTCTTCTGGCATCTTTCGCTGCCATATCAATTGTTTGTAAAAACATTTCTTCATTCACCAGGTTAGTACAGGAAGAAGTAACAAGAAAACCCCCGGGCCTTATCAGCTTCATTCCCCGAAGATTGATCTCTTTATAACCTGCAATTGCTTTCTGTATTGTTTCCCTGCTTTTGGTAAAAGCCGGAGGGTCCAACATCACAACATCATACTGCCTTTCTTCCTTACTCCATTGTTTCAACACATCAAATGCATTAGCTGCTTCAAAGCGGCAAATATCCTGCACATTATTTAGTACGGCATTCTTATTAGCCTGTGCCACTGCGTTCTCAGAAATATCAAGACCTAACACAGACTTAGCTCCATACTTTGCTGCATGAATTTCAAAAGT
>JBDSUW010000095.1:0-9643 GCA_039927535.1 Chitinophagaceae bacterium
CCACCCTGACTATGCTCAATGTCTGAACAACCTTGCGGTTTTTTATATGGATAGGGACCGCTACGAAAAAGCGGAGCTATTATGCATAGAGGCAATGTCGATACGAAAAAAAATACTCGGAGAAGCTCATCCTGACTATGCAGGCAGTCTGAATGCCTTAGCAAATATATATTGTAAAATGGAGCAATTTGAAAAAGCGGAGTCTTTGTCTTTGGAAGCATTAGCGATATATAAAAAAATAATAGGAGAAACAAATACAAAGTTTGCAACAAGCCTGATCAGCCTGGCATTTGTGTATGATAAAATGGGTTCTTATGAAAAAGCGGAACCTTTGTTGGCAAAAGCTCTAATGATATATAAAAAAATACTCGGAGAAGCTCATCCTGACTATGCCATAAGCCTAAACAACCTGGCGGGGCTATATTGGAGAATGGGTCGCTATGAAAAAGCGGAGCCTTTGGTTCTTCAAAACTCATTAATCGTAATACACAACCTTGAAAATAATTTTACAAATTTATCCGATCAGGAAAAACAGGTTTATTTAGATAATACTGTTTATGTCACCAAATGGGAAAATAGCTTTTTATATAATTATAAAAAAGCATCCCCTGCTGCCCGTCAGCATATTGGCAATACTCAATTATTTTTTAAAGGATTAATATTAGAAAATACAAAAAAAATGTTGGCCGTATTGCAACAGAGTAAAGACACGGCATTGGTAAGCCTTTATAACAGCTGGCTTACCAACAAAAGCATTTTATCCAAACAATATGCGTTACCGGTTGCAAACAGAAACAGTGACTTAAAACAAGTGGAAGAAAAAACCGAAAACTTAGAAAAAGAACTTAACCGCAGCTCTGCTGATTTTAACAGCCAGCAAAAATCCATCCGTATCAATATGACCGATGTAGGAAAAGGGTTACAGCAAGATGAAATTGCAATTGAGTTTGTGAAATTTCAATTATATAATAAAAATTGGACCGATAGTACTATGTATGCGGCTTATATTTTAAGAAAGAATGATTCAGTTCCCATCTTCGTTCCGCTTTGTGAAGAAAAGCAACTGCAACAACTTTTTGACAATGCTGGCACTTCAGCCACTAACATGGTTAATAGTTTTTACCGTGGCCTTGAATTAGGAAATAGCAACAGCAGCAGTTTTTTAGGCATGGCTCTTTACAAATTAATCTGGGCTCCTTTAGAACCTTATTTAAAAGACATCAAAAAAATATCCTACTCTCCGGCAGGAAAATTATACAGCATCGCTTTTCATGCCTTGCCTGTTGATAGCAATACCTTGTTAATTGATAAATACAACCTTCAACAATATACCAGTACCCGGCAGGTGGCATTGAAAGCAGAAGAAAACCAAACAACAAAACCTTCCGATATTGCATTGTTTGGCGATGCTGAATTTAGTATGGATAGTCTCTCATTAGTAAAGCAACGAACGAATGCTTCTGGAACGGACCTTACCTCAACTTCTATCTATATTCCAGAAAACCGAGGCAGCCGTGGTGGTGCCTGGAACGATTTGCCCGGCACAGCGGAAGAAGTAAAAAAGATAAAAGCCTTGTTTGATGAAAATAAAATTGCAACAAAATCATTTATACAAACAACAGCCTCCGAAGAAAACCTGAAAGCATTAAGTGGTAACTCGCCACAAATATTACACATTGCCACACATGGTTTCTTTTTACCCGAACCCGATAAAAAGAAAAAAGAAACAGGCTTTAATCAAGGCAACACATATACTTTAGCCGATGATCCTTTATTAAGAAGTGGATTGATATTATCTGGTGGTAACTATGCCTGGAGTGGTAAAACACCAATTGAAGGAGTGGAAGATGGTATTGCTACAGCGTATGAAATTTCACAATTAAATTTAAGCAAAACCGAACTCGTTGTACTCAGTGCCTGCGAAACAGCATTAGGAGATGTAAAAGGAAGTGAAGGTGTATTTGGTTTACAACGGGCATTTAAAATGGCAGGTGTTAAAAAGATGATAGTGAGCCTCTGGCAGGTGCCGGATAAAGAAACGGCCGAATTGATGACCGCCTTTTATACCTACTGGATGAAAGGAAAAACCATTGAAGAATCTTTTACACAAGCTCAAGCCGAAATGCGAAAAAAGTATTCTCCGTTTTACTGGGCGGCTTTTGTGTTGGTGGAATAAGGCCTGGTACAAGACAAACATTACAGTTGTAATTGCTTTTCCCATGATGCTGGGAACCGGAGCTTTAATAAGGATAGTAATAGAATAACAATTTTCGAAGAGATGCAACTAAACACCTCTTTTTTTATACCAACTATTGGGTTTAAAAGTAGCCTTCTAATCCCATATTTTTAAGAAATCATAAAAGTCAATGAAGAAACTCTTATTCCTGTTTTTATTCTTTTGGGGCATAAAAGACGCCAGATCACAAACTTTTAAAGAGTTAAATGATAGTCTTATCTATTATTATCAAGGGAAAAACTTTGATCGGGCAATTCCTTTTGCAGAAAAATTAGTTGTGTTTATAAAAGAAAATTATGGCGAAGAAAATAAAGTTTATCCCACTTACCTGAATATGCTTGCTGGTCTTTATCTGAATAAAGGCCAATTAAAAAAAACAGAAGATGTTTTGATTCGGGCTAATCAGGCTATTCAAAAACTTTCAGGTGATAAAAGCGAAGAACTTATAAAGGGCTATACATTACTAGCTGTAGTTTATAATGGAATGGGGCAAGATGATAAGGCAATTCCCTTGCTTATAAAAGCGATGCAATATTATAAAAGCGAAAAGGGAGAAACGAATTCTGATTATGCAGCCAGTCAGAATAAACTGGCCAAAGTATATGAAAGCCTTGGACTGTATAATAATGCCGAACCACTTTTTATCTCGGCTGCGGAAATAAGAAAAAAAACAAATGGCTTGCAAAACCTTGAGTATGCTACCACGATAAATAATCTGGGATTACTGTATAAAAACATGGGAAAGCCTGAAAAGGCAGAGCCGTTACTATTAGCTGCTTTACAAATAAGAAAGGCGTTAGCCGGAGAAAATAGCGATGATTATGCAAACAGTTTGAATAATGTAGCCGTTTTTTATTCCGCTTTAGGACAAAATGAAAAAGCAGAAAATTATTATAAAAAAGCAGCCAGTATTTTTAAAAGAAATAATGGAGCTACTAGCTCATCTTATATTACTTGTCTTGCAAATCTTGGAGAGTTGTATAGTGATATGTTTCGATTTAAAGAAGCAGAGCAAATTTTATTGGAGGCATTTGGTTTAATTAACGACAACCTTAAAGAAAATTGGGCGGCTAATCAAACAATTACAAGAAACCTTGCACAGCTTTATTTATCGATGGATGAATTCATAAAAGCAGAGCCCTTGCTTTTACAAGTTTTATCGACAGAAGAAGAAAAAGGTGATGGCACTCTTGCATATGCTGGTGCAGTAAACGATGTGGCTTATTTGTACAACCTTACAAATCGGACAAGTGAAGCTGAGTCTTTATATAAAAAATCTGCAACTGTCATTAAGAAGAACTTTGGCAATAAACATGCAGACTATTCTTCGGCAATCAGCAATTTAGCAGAACTGTACCGCAAACAAGGTCGCTATGCTGAAGCGGTGTCTATTATGTCTGAAGTAAACGACATAAAAATTAATAACCTGCAAAGCCTGTTTTCTGTATTATCTGAAGCAGAAAAACTAACATACATCACCAATAATTTTTTTGTTTTGCAAAGCAATCTTGCTTTATTAGCTGCTTATCCGGAAGCACCTTCCTCTTTTTACCAGGAAAACTTTGATCTGCTTTTATTGACGAAATCAATGTTATTAACAGATAGTAAAATGTTGTTGGAGTATGTGCGAAACAGCAAGGATAGTTCAATAAGGGATATTTATAATCAATGGCAAACGAACAAAGCTGTGTTAGCTAAAGAATATTCCTTGCCACAAGAGTTGCGGCGACCAGAAATAAAAACAATTGAAGATGAAACAGAAAGCCTTGAGAAAAATTTAATAAGACTCTCTTCTAATTTTCGAAGTTTTCAAGCTGGCGTTCAAATAAAGACAAAAGATATATATCGAAAACTGAAAGAAGACGAGGCGGCAATTGAATTTGTAAAGTTTCCAGAATTTGGCAAAGAAAATTCGATAGAATATAGATATGCTGCACTGGTGCTAACAAAAAATGATTCTGTTCCGAAATTTGTTACGCTTTGTCAGGAAGCTCAACTGCAACAACTATTTGATTCTGCTGGGAGAAGTTCAACAACAAGAGTAAAAAATTTTTACCGTGGTTTAGATCTGGGAAATTCAACCAACACTTCATTAGGAAGCCGTTTGTATAATCTAATTTGGTCGCCCATCGAACCTTATCTAAAAGGAATAAAAAACATTGCTTATTCGCCAGCTGAAAAGTTATATAGTATTGCCTTTCAGGCATTGCCAATGGATAGCAATACTTTATTAATAGATAAGTATAATCTTCAGCAATATACCAGTATCAGACAACTGGCATTAAATGATGCAACAGCACACTTTGGAAAACCTACAGATATTGTATTATTTGGCGCTGCAGATTTTTCAATGGATAGTATTGCAATAGTAAAGCAACGTAATGCTAAAATGGATACCACTTCTTTATCAACAACTCTTTATGCACCTCAAAAAAATGAAATGAGTAGCGGTGCATGGAGTAATCTTCCGGGTACAGCGGATGAGGTAGAAAAGATTGGAGCTTTATTTAAGAAAAATGGAATAACGGCTAAAAGATTTATGCAGCAAAAAGCATCAGAAAAAAATTTGAAAACTTTTAGTAATCATTCGCCCCAGGTACTCCATATAGCCACACATGGTTTCTTTCTACAACAAAAAAATAAGAATGCATTATTATCCGGCAGACAAAACGCATACACCCTTGCGGATGATCCTTTATTAAGAAGCGGAATCGTTCTTGCTGGTGGTAATTATGTTTGGAATGGAAAAACACCTGTTGAAGGAACAGAAGATGGCATTGTAACTGCCTATGAGATATCGCAATTGAATTTAAGCAATACAGAATTAGTTGTTTTAAGTGCTTGTGAAACCGGTCTTGGAGATGTGAAAGGCAATGAAGGAGTGTTTGGTTTGCAACGAGCATTTAAAATGGCAGGGGTCAAAAAGATGATAGTAAGTCTCTGGCAGGTGCCTGATAAAGAGACAGCGGAGCTAATGAAAGCCTTTTATGGATATTGGATAAAAGGAAAACCTATCAATGATTCCTTTAAACAAGCACAGGGTGATATGCGGAAAAAATATTCCCCATTTTATTGGGCTGCTTTTGTTTTAGTTGAATGATAAGCCTGTACTGCCGGTATTCTTTTTTGTGGAAACATAAAAGATTGTGTAAATTAACAGTCCATCAACCAAAACCTTTTTGCTATGAAATCATTCCTGGTTTCATGCCTTTTGTTCTTTTCTGTTCAATCCCACGGACAGGGGTTTGCTGATTGGGCAATCGAAGCAGGAGCATTATTTCAAAACGGAGAATACGCCAAAGCTATCCTACTGGCAGAGAAAGCCGCACCTGAGCTAAAGAAATTCTTAGGTGAAGAAAATGTTTTTTATACTGGACTATTGGTTATTCAGGCATCATCGCATAAATATCTTTTTAACTACTTAATATCGGAAAGTCTTTTTTTGCAGGTGAAAGGGTTGATTAGAAAATATGCAGGTGAAAAATCAGAAAGTTATACGGCTTGCCTTCACAATCTTGCCGGGCTGTATGTAGAAATGGCGCAGTATCAAAAAGCAGAACCCTTGTATCTTGAGGCTTTAACTATTACTAAAATTATATTGGGTGAGAATAGTGCAGCATTTGCTTCCACTCTAAACAGTATGTCAGTGCTGTATGAAGCAATGGGGCAGTACGAAAAGGCAGAACCAGTTAGTTTGCAGGCTTTGGCAATTAGAAAAAAAATACTGGGAGAAAATGACCCAAACTATGCAACCAGCCTTAGTAATCTTGCCATATTGTATAGTGAGATGGGGCAGTATGAGAAAGCCAGAATATTAATGGAGCAGGCAGTTATTATTCGAGAAAAGACATTGGGAGAAAGTCATCCTGATTATGCTACGGCACTAAATAACCTGGCATTTATGCTGGAAAATCTGGAAAAATATGACAGAGTGGAACAACTTTATACACAGGCAAGGGATATCAGAAAAAGAGTTTTGGGAGAAAATCATCCTGAATATGCTGGTGTAATAAATAATCTTGCCGGAATGTATACAAGACTGGAGCACTATAAAAAAGCAGAGCCACTGCTAATACAAGCCAATGAGATATGGAAAAAAGTATTAGGAGTAGACCATCCGGATTATGCTACTGGTGTAAACAATCTTGCGGCTTTTTACCGGAAAAGTCAGTTGGATTATAATAAGTCAGAAAAATTATATCTGGAAGCGATAAGACTTCGGAAAAAAATACTTGGCGAAAAACACCCAGTCTATGGTTATACTCAGACAGATCTTGCATTATTGTATTCGCAAATGCGCAAACCGGAAAAAGCAGCACAATTACTACAGTCCGGCATTACTATTTTTTTAGAAAACCTTGCTGCCACTTTCAGCATACTTTCAGAAAAGGAAAAAGGAAATTTCCTGGATAATAATATCTCTACATTGAATGTAAACAATAGTTTGTTATATAATTACCCCAGCGCCGATCCCTTGATCCGTAAAAACAGCCTTGATTTGTTACTGGGTTTTAAATCGCTGGCACTTGCCGATACGAAAAATATGCTGGAGGTAATAAGAAACAGTAAAGATACCAGCGTTAAAAGAGTTTTTAATAACTGGATTGTACTAAAGAACCTACTCGCAAAACAATATACATTACCCGTTACGGAAAGAATGACTGAAATAAAAAAACTAGAAGATGAAACGGAAACTCTCGAAAAAGAATTAACAAGAAAGTCATCATCTTTCCGCAACCAGCAATCTTCAGCTTTGGTATCAATGCAGGATATTCAGAAAAATATGGAGCCTGACGAAGCGGCTATTGAGTTCATTAATTTTAAACTCTATACCAACAAATTGACGGATTCAATCATATATGCAGCATATGTTTTCAGAAAAAATGATGCAGCTCCGGTCTTTATTCCGCTCTGTGAAAAAAATCAATTGAAAAGATTGTTTGATAGTGCCGGGAAAACAACAACAGGAATTGTAAAAAATATTTATCGGGGTATTGATTTAGGAAACAATGCGTCTGAACTTGGAATAAGTCTGTATAAATTAATATGGCAACCTTTAGAACCCTATTTAAAAGGGATAAAAAAAATAGCTTATTCCCCTTCGGGTCGATTATATAGCATCGCTTATCAAGCTTTACCAACGGACAGCAATGTTGTTTTAATGGATTTGTATCAATTACAACAATACACAAGTACAAGACAAATAGCCATGCGTACAAAGGAATCAGCATTAATAAAACCCGGCAGTATTGCTTTGTTTGGCGATGCAGATTTCAGTATGGATAGCCTGGCACTTGTAAGTAAGCGAAATGGCCGAACAACAGCCTTTCCAACTGCATCCATTCGGGGAATTGATAATAATATTTGGCCAGAGTTGCCCGGCACTGCTGAAGAAATCAAACAGATCAGGCAATTGTTTGAAAATAATAAAACAGCAACAAAGTTTTTTGTAAAAGCAACTGCCTCAGAAGAAAATCTAAAAGGATTAAATACTGATGCTTCAAAAGAATTGCATATTGCTACGCATGGTTTTTTCTTACCTGAGACGAATGACAAAAAAAAGAACGATGTTGTTCGCAAGGGGAATAATTATAGCAGGATTGAAGATCCTTTACTAAGAAGCGGATTGATACTTGCCGGTGGAAATTATGCATGGGCAGGCAATAAACCGGTTGAAGGTGTTGAAGATGGAATTGTTACTGCTTATGAAATCTCACAATTAGATCTTAGTAAAACAGAACTATTAGTATTGAGTGCCTGCGAAACTGGATTGGGAGATGTAAAAGGAAGTGAAGGTGTATTTGGTTTGCAAAGAGCTTTTAAAATGGCAGGGGTTAAAAAAATGATTGTAAGCCTCTGGCAGGTGCCTGATAAAGAAACAGCTGAGTTGATGATCAGTTTTTATAGTTACTGGTTTAAAGGAAAAACAATCAAGGACGCCTTTGCACAAGCACAGGCTGATATGCGGAAAAAATATTCTCCATTTTATTGGGCTGCGTTTGTATTGGTAGAGTAATTTAAAACAAAAAAGTCTAGTTTTCGGTATGCAACCTGTTCTTAATCGCTTCAAATTTTTTACCATATTCCAACGCCTTGCTGTGATCAGGGATGCTTTTGTAATAAGTGTCGGAAGCAACTATGACATCCGTATGCAGTTTCATCAGTTCCATCAAATGACTTTTATAAGTCGGATCCTCTTTCTTCCTTTTCGTATCAGCAATTCTGGCGTCAATTACTTTTTCATAAGCAGCAAGTAAAGAGGCCTCGTCTGTTAATGTTGCTATATCAATAACAGGAACCATCTCATCCTCGTTTGTCGTACCGGGTGCTATCGTTGTGGCTTCCGGTATTGTTTTGTCATTGCTTTTTTTATCATCCTTACCGCCGCAGGATATAAAAAGTAAAAGGCATATTAGTGGTAATGCAGATATTTTAGATTTTAGCTTCATGTTGAAAATTTGAAATGAAAATATAAGATACGCATATCTTTTCTCAAATGAGAATAAATTGACAGCCGGGTAAAATTAATTTATCCTACATTAAATATGGATTTGCCAGGTCCGTGAATCATATAAGCAAATAAAAAAATGATACCATTAAAAACTACCGGAGAAGATGTTAACTATTCCTGGAAAAGAGCCGGAGTGCGGAGAATGATAAAACATAATTTGAAAATAGATATGACACCGATGGTCGATCTTGGGTTTCTGCTCATTTCCTTTTTTGTAATTACAACCGAGTTAAGTAAGCCTACTGCTATGGATTTGGCAATGACGAAAGATGGGCCGCCAATGGATCTGCCGGAATCCTCTGCATTAACAGTCTTAATTGATAAAGGGAATGCTATTTATTATTACGAAGGGAAATGGCAAGAAGCATTGAAACTGGATAAAATAAAGTTGATAAGTTTATCTGGTGCTGATAATCTGCGAAATATTATTATTGAAAAACAAAAAAGGCTTGACGATGATGTAAAAAGTAAGGAAAAAAGAGGGGGACTGATGTTATTGATAAAACCGGGCAAAGAAGCAGACTATAAAACCATAATTGATGTGCTTGATGAAGCGACAATAAGCTTTGTAAAAAAGTATGTGTTGATAAATCAGTCAAAGGAAGAAACTGATTGGTTAAAGAGAACTAAAACATAATGGCATTTCTGGACTAAGACTAAATGTAATAATCTTAAGATTTCATTTTTTTGTCTGTATACTTCACTATTCATCTTGCAATTTTCACAGCTGAATATATATAACCATTGAAGACTCCTTTTTTAACTGTAAAAGTTGGCACATTAAAGGAGGGGACACTTTCTGGATTATCCGTAATAATTATTACAATTAGATTATTATTTATCTCGAAAACTGTATTGCTAAGTGGCATAAATCTGTAAAGGGCTGGAATTGTATC